>NZ_CAJXJX010000041.1 GCF_913055775.1 uncultured Demequina sp.
GCGGCCGAAGAGGTTCTCGAGCACGTAGTTCCAGTGCGGGAACATGTCGACCACGATGCCGCCGCCGTCCTCCGCGCGGTAGTTCCACGACGGCCGCTGCGACGGGTGCCAGTCGCCCTCGAAGACCCAGTAGCCGAACTCGCCGCGCACCGACAGGATGCGACCGAAAAAGCCGGACTCGATGAGCCGACGCAGTTTGAGCAGGCCGGGCAGGTAGAGCTTGTCGTGCACGACGCCGTTCTTGACGCCGGCAGCGGTGGCCAGGCGGGCGAGCTCGAGCGCCTCGTCGAAGGTCTCCGCGGTGGGCTTCTCCGTGTAGATGGCCTTGCCGGCGGCGATGGCCTTCTTGATCGCGGCCGCGCGCGCCTGTGTGACCAGGAAGTCCGCGTAGATGGGGAAGTCGTCGTTGGCGAGGGCCTCATCGAGGCTGGTGGTGTAGTGCTCGATGCCGTGGCGCTCGGCAAGGTCGCGCAGCTTCGCCTCGGACCGACCCACGAGCATCGGTTCGACCTGGCGGCGCGTGCCGTCGGACAGTTCGATGCCGCCCTCGTCGCGGATCGCAAGGATCGACCGCACCAGGTGCTGGCGGTAGCCCATGCGCCCGGACGCGCCGTTCATGATGATTCCGATGGTCTGCTCGGCCACTGTGCTCTCGTTCCTCCGTCGTCGACCGCCGCCTCGTTGCCGCGGTGCTGCATGTCCCCTCGTCCTGTGCTCGGCGGTCGCCGCAGGGTGTCGGGCGGAAAGCGTTTACCAATAGTAGAGCGAAGGCAGGGCCGCGCGCAAGCCTGGGAGCGTGGCGGCGGTCCGTCCTCTCGGCGGCTCGCTGGCGTCGGGCCGATGCGCGCGCGACGTGGGCGTGTGCCCCGCGGACGCGCGGGGGGTGGGACGGCTACCGCTCCGGCGTGGACTCGCGCACGATGACCTCGGTGCCGACGAGTTCGGCGTCGGAGTCGCCATCCGCGAGGGCGAGCGCGAGCGCCCTCGCGCCCACGTCCTCGAGCGGGAGTCGGACGGACGTGAGCCGCGGCGTCACGTCGCGCAGCGTCGGGATGTCATCGAAGCCTGCGACGCCGAGGTCCACACCCGGCTCAAGCCCGAGGTCGCGCATCGCGGACATGGCACCCACGGCCATGACGTCATTGACCGCGAAGACCAGGTCGATCCCGTCGAGCCCGCGCTCCGCGAGCTCACGCATGCCCTCGTAGCCACCGTCGCGTGTGAACGCCGCGGGCACGATGCGCTCAGGCGCGATCGGGGAGCCCGCCTCGGCATAGGCGGCGGCAAAGCCCTCAAGGCGGTCGCCGGACGTGCGCAGGCCGGCGCTGCCGGCCGCGACGTTCTCAGGGTCGGTACCCGGTCCGGCCAGGATGGCAGCGCCGCGGTAGCCGTGTCCGTGCAGGCGGGTGCCGAGCTGGTGCGCTCCGCCACGGTTGTCGAGCGGAACGGCGCGGAACGGCGCGTCGGTCGCGGTGATGAACACGGCGCGACCGCCCGCGGCCTCGTATGCGGCGAGTTCCGCGTGCAGCGCCTCGGTGTGGGGATCCGGCGTGCGGCGGGACGCGGCGAGGATGATGGCGCGAGCGCGCTGCCCCCGCATCGCGCGCACGAGCTCGACCTCGCGAGCAGTGTCGCGCGATGTCTGAGCCATCGTGACGATCAGGCCGTTGCTCGCTGCGGCGTCGACCACGCCGGCCGCGATCGAGGAGAAGTAGGGGTCGGCGATGTCGCCCACGAGGAGCGCGACGGTCGTGGTCGTGCCGCGGGCGACGGCCTGGGCGGA
The DNA here is from genome assembly GCF_913055775.1 of uncultured Demequina sp. Classification (GTDB taxonomy): domain Bacteria; phylum Actinomycetota; class Actinomycetes; order Actinomycetales; family Demequinaceae; genus Demequina. The sequence goes on from NZ_CAJXJX010000041.1 coordinate 1,784, forward strand.
GGTGTTGGCGGTGTATCCGAGCCGCTCGGCCGCCGCGAGCACGAGCTGGCGGTTCGACTCCTTGACGTTCCTGGTGGATCCGTTCAGCGTGCGTGACGCAGTCGCGAGCGAGACACCGGCCGCGCGCGCGACGTCGTGCAGCGTCACGGGCGATGTCCGCGAGGGGTCGGTCACGTGCACTCCTGCCGTTGGTGCGCCGTGCGGCGCAGGGGCGGCGGCGCGCGGCGCGAGCGTCGCCGGTGACGCAGTGAGGCGCGCCGTCCGGGGATAGCCTGGCACGGGTGGGACCCGGTGTCACGCCGCCGGCGTGCGTGTTGCCGGCCTGGGGATAGCGATTTCCGGTCCCCTTGGATAGTGTGGATAGCGCTTTCCGGCGACGCCAGGGTTTCCGACAGGACCGCCCCCGGCGCCGCACCACGACAAGGAGCACATCGACGTGACCCCCGCCCCAGCTGTTGTCGCCGAGGACTGCGGCGACCGCATCGTCCTCACTGCCGGCCAGGTCGAGCTCGTCCACTACGTCTATCGCCCCACCGACGTGCTCCTCGAGTCGCCACGGCCGTACCTGAGCCCCATCCGCACGCTCGGCGGATCGCTCGTGTCGCTGTTCCGTCCGCACGACCACGTCTGGCACAAGGGCATCGCTTGGTCCCTGCCGGTGGTGGGTGACGAGAACTTCTGGGGAGGCCCGACGTTCGTGACGGGCGAGGGCTACGTGCAGCTGCCCAACAACGGTGAGCAGCGGCATGAGGGCGTCGAACTCGCGGAAGCGGACGGGGCCGCAGCACTCACGGAGACGCTCACCTGGGTGACCCAGGCGGGCGAGCACGTCTTCGACGAGCTCCGGACCATCACCGCGCGGGTGCTGGACCCGACCACGTGGGAGCTCGGATTCGAGACCCGCATGACCTCGACCGCGGACCGCGTCCAATCGATCGGTTCTCCCACGACCCGCGGCCGCGACAACGCGGGCTATGGCGGCCTGTTCTGGCGCGGGCCGCGCTCGTTCACGGGCGGCGCGATCCTGGCCCCTGACCGCGAGGGCGGCGATGAGCTGCGGGGCACGCGAGCACCGTGGATGGGCTTCCGCGGCGTGCACGACGGCGACGGAGCCGTGTCGACAGTGGTCATGGCGGACCACCCCGAAAACGCTGCGCATCCGCCCCAGTGGTTCGCGCGGACCGAAGACTTCGCTTGCCTGTGCCCGGCGCCGTTCTTCTCTGAGGAACGCGCGGTCGAACCCGGCGCGACGCTGCACGAGCGCTACACGGTCCTCGTGCACGACGGCGGGTGGGGCAGCGCCGATGCGGGGGCGGCCGTCGCCCGCGCGCTCAGCCCGGCGGGGAGTCCCGTGGCACGGGCCGATGCGGCGGCGCCATGAGCGCGCCCCTCGCCCCCGGGGGGACCTCGGTCACCGCGCTCGCCGTGTACGACGCGGCCGCACCCGACGGCCTCGCCGGCGGCAGCCCGCACCTTCACACCGTCGCGACCGAGGCCTACCTGGTCACGGCCGGCACCGGTGAGCTCCACACGATCGACGCGGACGGCTGGCGGTCGACGCTGCTCGAACCCGGTGCGACGGTGTGGTTCTCTCCCGGCGTCATCCACCGCGCCGTGAACACTGGTGGGCTCGAGGTGCGCGTGGTGATGTCGCACGCCGGGCTGCCCGAGGCGGGCGATGCCGTGCTGACCTTCCCGGATGAGGTCCTCGCGGACGCTGACCGCTACGCGGCGGCCGCGTCGCTGCCAGGGCCCGACGTGTCGCGCGAGGACCGCCTCGCCGCGGCGCTGCACCGCCGCGACCTCGCGGTGGCGGGGTATCGGGAGCTGCTGATCGACGGGCCCCACGGACCGCAGGTCGAGGCCGAGCGTCTGCAGCGCCTGCGTGAGCGTGCGGCGGCACTGGTGCGGCCGCGCGTCGACGCCTGGCGTGAACTGTCTGCGGCGACCGTCGACCGCGTCGCGCGCGAGACCGCTGCGCGGCTCAGTGCTCTTGCGCGAGGAGACGCGGCCGTGCTGGGCGACGCCCACGTGGCCGTCGCAGCACACTCGCAGGACTACGGCATGTGCGGCGTGCTCATGCGCGAATCGACTGCCCCAGGAGGAGACCGATGACCACGACCCTGCGAGCCGCGATCGTCGGCACGGGAGCCATCGCCCACGCGCATGCGGAGTCCCTCGCCCAGATCCCCGCCGGCGAACTGGTCGCCGTCACCGACCGCGACCCTGAGAGCGCACGGGCGTTCTCCACGCGCTTCGGCGGCGTGGTTTACGGCACCCTCGAGGAGCTCCTCGAGACCGAGCAGCCCGACGTCGTGCACATCTGCACGCCGCCAGGAGTTCACGCGCCGCAGGCGGTCGCCGCCATGGAGGCCGGCGCGCATGTCGTGTGCGAGAAGCCGGCAGCACTGTCGCTCGCGGAGCTCGACCGGATGATCGACGCCTCGGAGCGCACCGGTCGCCGGCTCGCGATCGTGTTCCAGCAGCGCACGGGCACCGCGGCTGCGCACGTGAAGGACCTGTTGGACTCCGGCGCGCTCGGCCGGCCGCTCGTGGGCGTGTGCCAGACGCTGTGGTTCCGCGACCAGGCGTACTTCGACGTGCCGTGGCGGGGCAACTGGGCCACCGAGGGCGGCGGGCCCACGCTCGGCCACGCGATCCACCAGATCGACCTCCTCGCCTATCTGCTGGGCGAGTGGGAATCGGTGCGCGCAGACCTGTGGCGCCTGGACCGCGAGACCGGGACCGAGGACGCCTCGACCGCGACGGTGACCTTCGACAGCGGAGCCGTCGCCTCGGTCGTCACGAGCGCGGTGTCGCCGCGCGAGGTGTCGGCGATCCGCATCGACACGGAGCGCGCGACCGTGACGGTCGAGCACCTCTACGGCCACGGCCACGATCACTGGTGCATCACGCCCGCGCCGGGAGTCCCGGAGGACGAGGTGGCCCGGTGGGCGCTGCCGTCGATCGAGGAGCCGAGCGGCCACGTCCCGCTGCTGCGCGAGATCTACGCGGCGCTCGCCGCCGGCACGGCGCTCCCGCACCTCGCATCCGATCCTGCGCGGTCCTTCGAGATCGTCACGGCGGTGTACTCCTCTGCGGCCCGCGACGGCGCTTGTGTCGCCCGCGAACGGCTGCGCGAGGATGCGTCGCGCCTGGCGAGCCTCGAGTCGACCGTCACGGAGCGTCGCCCGGGTCGCGCATGACCCGGCCGGCAGGCCCCCACCAGCCCACTGCCGCACCGGCGGCCCGATCGGCTTCGGAGGATCCGGCTCCGCTGCCGTTCCACGATCCGGTCGACGACGGTGCGACCGACCCCGCCGTGATCCGCGATCGGGCCACGGGGGAGTGGGTCATGCTCTACACGCAGCGGCACCCGTCGTCCGTCCGGCCCGGTGTGTCGTGGGTGCACGGCAGTCGGATCGGCGCCGCTCGCTCCGCCGATGGCGTGCGGTGGGCCTACGTTGGCGTGCTCGACGGCCTCGATACGGATGCCGACGGCCCCGGTCCGCACACGCACTGGGCGCCGGAGGTCATCTGGGACGGCGAGCGCTACCGCATGTACCTCACGCACATCCGCGGGATTCCCGAGCAATGGGCGGGCCATGCGCGCCGCATTCGCGAGCTGGTGTCCGACGACCTCCGTGAGTGGAGGTTCGTGCGCGACCTCGAGCTCTCGCGCGACCGTGTCATCGACGCGTGCGTGGCGCGCTGCCCCGACGGACTGTGGCGACTGTGGTGGAAGGACGAGGCTGACGGTTCGACCAGCTGGGTTGCGTCGACCGGCGACCTCGACGGTGACTGGCACGTCGACGGCCAGGCGGTGGGCGGCCGCGCGCACGAGGGTTCGAACGTGTTCTCCCTGGCAGGGTACTGGTGGATGCTCACAGACGAGTGGCGCGGGATGGCGGTGTGGCGATCGGCCGATGCGGTGACGTGGGAACGTCAGGGCGGCCCCGATGCGGTGGTTCTGGGGACGCCGGGTGCGCACCCGGAGGACCGCACCGTGGGGCGGCACGGCGACGTCGTGGTCGAGGGCGACGAGGCGACGCTGTTCTACTTCACGCACCCCTGGTGGGACGGAACCGAGATCGAGGACGCGCCCGGGCATGACAGTCGACTGAGTGCCGTCCACGCCGCGCGCCTCACCGTGATCGACGGGGTCCTGACGTGCGAGCGAGGGCGCGCCGGCGGGTCGTTCGAAGGTCTCGGAAAGGTCACAGTTTGAACCGATTCCGCAAGTGCGTTGACTCGTTTCATCCGATGGGTTACGTTACGGATAGCGCTTTCCAAGGGAGGAGGGTGCCGCGGTTTCGCCCCACGTTGCCGCCACCAAGGAGAACAACGGAGTTTTCGGGAGGACAGTGATGTTTAACGCTCACAAGCGCCGCAGCATTCTTGCCGCGGCAGCACTCACCATGGCCGGAGCCCTAACGCTCGCGGCCTGCTCGTCGGATAGTTCAGACCCGGAGTCCTCCGGTTCCGACGGCGGCGGAGAGGGCTCCGGCGAGGAGGTCACGCTCGACTTCGCGTTCTGGGGCAACGACGTCCGCGCGGACCTGTACAACCAGGCGATCGCGCTGTTCCAGGAGGAGTACCCGAACATCACGGTGAACAGCACGTTCCTGGGCTACCCCGAGTTCTGGGAGAAGCGTCAGACCGAGGCTGCCGGCGGCGGACTCCCCGACGTCATGCAGTTCGACTACTCGTACCTGCGCCAGTACTCCGAGAACAGCCTGCTCCTCGACCTGGGTCCGCACCTGGGCAACGAGATCGCGACGGACGGGTTCACCGACCAGATCCTCAGCATCGGCGTCGTGGGCGGCACCACCACTGCGATCCCGATCTCCACCAACGCGTGGGGCATGTACACGAACCCGCAGCTGCTCGACACCGTGGGCGTCGCGGAGTTCGGCGGCGGCTCGTGGGAGGACTACCAGGCCTGGATGGCCGAGGTCACCGATGCCTCGGGCGGCGAGATCTATGGCGGCACCGACTACACGGGCCGCATCCAGAACTTCGAGATCCAGCTGCGAGCCGAGGGTAACAATCTCTTCAACGAGGACGGCACTCCCGGCTTCGACGAGGCCCGCCTCACCGAGTTCTGGGAGTCCGGCGCCTCGATGCGCGGCGACGGTGCCTCGGGCATCTCGCAGCAGCAGCTCGAGGAGATCGCGCCGCTGTCCGGCTTCGGTGCAGCGCTGACGGCCTCCGAGCTGACGTGGGACAACTTCGGTGGCGGCTACCTGGGCGAGCTGGGCGAGTCGTACACCGAGCTGGGCCTCATCGCCCCGCCCGTGACCGTCGAGGGTGCGCAGGACCTCTACCAGAAGCCGTCGATGCTCCACGCGATCGCGGCGAACACGGAGAACCCGGCCGAATCCGCGATGCTGGTCGACTTCCTCGTGAACTCGCCCGAGGTGGGTGCGATCTTCGGCACCAACCGCGGCCTGCCGGCTTCCGCCGACATGCGTGACGGCATCGCGTTCGAGGGTCTCGATGAGCAGATCCGCGCCTACGAGGAGTCCATCGCGGACCGCCTGGGCGACGCCCCGCCCGTGCCGCTCGTGGGCTACGGCTCGCTTGAGGAGAAGTTCCGCGTGCTCGGCACCGAGCTCGGCTTCGGCACCATCTCCGTCGAAGACGCCGTGAGCCAGTTCTTCGCCGAGATGGACGTCATCCTCGGTTCCTGATCGATGGGCCCCGGGGGTCGGCCTGACGTGCCGGCCCCCGGGGGTACCCTCGACCCCACAGGAGAGAAAGTGACCAGCACCGTGCCCCGTGCCGCAGAAGCCACGGAGTCGCTCGGAGAGCCCCAGGGCTCGTCCAAGCGATCGCCGCGCAACGAGACCCAACGCTCGCGCCACTGGCGAGAGAACCTCGCGGGCTACGGGTTCCTGACGCCCTGGCTGATTGGGTTCTTTGGCCTCACGCTGATCCCGATGGCGTACTCGCTGTACCTCAGCTTCACGAGCTACAACATCTTCTCGCCGCCCGAGTGGATCGGCTTCGACAACTACGCCCGGATGTTCGAGGATCCGGTCTACGTCAACTCTGTCAAGATCACCGCGATCTACGTCCTGGTAGGCGTCCCCATCAAGCTTGCCGCGGCCCTGGGCGTGGCGATGCTGCTGAACTACCGCGATCGCGGCGCCGGCTTCTTCCGGTCGTCGTTCTACGCCCCCTCGCTGATCGGCGCCTCGGTGTCCGTCGCGATCGTGTGGCGCGCGATGTTCTCGACTGACGGCCCCGTCGACGACACCCTGAGTTTCTTCGGCCTTGAGATCGGCGGCTGGGTGGGCAACGTCGCGCTCGTGCTTCCCATGATGATCCTGCTCGCGGTGTGGCAGTTCGGTGCACCCATGGTGATCTTCCTCGCCGGCCTCAAGCAGGTGCCGCGCGAGCTCTATGAGGCCGCTGACATGGACGGCGCGGGCCCCATCCGCAAGTTCAAGTCCATCACCCTGCCCATGCTGTCCGCAGTGGTCTTCTTCAACCTGCTGCTGGAGATCATCGGTGCGTTCCAGGTGTTCTCGTCCGCGTACATCATTTCGAACGGCTCCGGCGGTCCCGCCGGCATGACCAACTTCTACACGGTCTACCTCTACAAGCGGGCCTTCACCGACGGCCAGATGGGCTACGCCGCGGCGATGGCGTGGGTGCTCGTCATCGTTGTCGCGATCCTCGCGTTCGTCCTCTTCCGCACCTCCAAGATGTGGGTGCACTACCAGGGAGACAGCAAGTGAGCACGCTTCGAGAGATCCGCACGCCCGCCGATCCGGCGCGCGGCGAGCAGGCCCGTCCCCCGCGCTTCACGCGCAAGCAGATCAACACGGCGATCTGGTTCGCGGTGCTCATGGCCTCCACCGCGATCGTGCTGTACCCGCTGGTGTGGCTGCTGGTGTCGACGTTCAAGGACAACAGCGAGTTCGGCCAGAATCAGGGACTCATCCCCAACGACCCCACGTTCGACAACTACGCCAAGGTCTTCGAGGGAATCGCGGGCGTGCCCATGTGGCGCTTCTTCGCCAACTCGACGGTGATCGCGGTCGCGGCGACGTTCGGCACGCTGCTGAGCTCGTCCATGGCGGCCTACGCGTTCGCGCGCATCCGCTTCCGCGGCGTCGGAATCTTCTTCGCCGCCATGATCGGCACGCTGCTGCTGCCGTTCCACGTGGTGATCATTCCGCAGTACATCATGTTCAACAACCTGGGCATGATCGATACCTACTGGCCGCTGATCCTGCCCAAGTTCCTCGCAACCGAGGCGTTTTTCGTCTTCCTCATGGTGCAGTTCATGCGCGGCATCCCGCGCGAGATGGATGAGGCCGCGAGGGTCGACGGCGCCGGGCACGTCAGGACCTTCGCATCGATCATGCTGCCGCTGATCCAGCCGGCGCTGGTGACCAGTGCGATCTTCAGCTTCATCTGGACGTGGAACGACTTCCTGGCGCCGCTGATGTACATCACCAGCCCGGACAAGTACCCGCTGCCCATCGCGCTGCGCCTGTACAACGATCAGACCAGCACCTCGGACTACGGTGCGACCGTGACGGCCTCGTTCATCGCGCTGATCCCGATCCTGCTGTTCTTCCTCGTGTTCCAGCGCTTCCTGGTCGCGGGCGTGGCCACCCAGGGACTCAAGGGCTGACATGGGGATCTCACGCGAGGAGCGCGCCGCGCGGCGCCTGGACCGGGACGGCATTGGACCCGTCCTCCATGACCGCCCGGTGGGCGCGTGGCCAGGTGCCGTGGGCGGCTTCGCGCTGTGGGGCGAGGTGCTGCTCACGGGCATCATGGTGACGATCGCCTCGCTGGGCATCGTGACACTGCCCGCCGCCCTTGCGGCTGGGAGCCGACACCTCACCCGCTACGCGCGCTCCGAGTCCTCACGGTGGGCCGAGTTCTGGGCGGACGTCCGCGCGGCGCTTCCGGGCGGGATCGGCATCGGGGCCGTCTCGGCGGTGCTCGGTACGGTCCTGGCCGTCGACATCTCGCTCGCGCGCGCGGGGATGCTGCCCGCGGCCGCCGCGATCGAGGCCGTCAGCTGGCTTGGTCTGGTGGCGACCGGCACCGTCCTGCTCGCCGCCGCTGGCCAGTGGGACCAACACGCCGGGTGGCGCGCCGCGGTCATGCGCGGGCTGTCCCAGCTGCGCGGCGACATCGGCGGTGCCGCATATCTGGTGGTCACCGTGGCGTTCGTGGGGGTCTGCACCTGGGCGCTGCCCGCGCTGCTGGTGCCCGCACTGGGCTGTGCGGCCATCGCGATCGTCGCGATCCCTGCCCGCCCGCGCCGTCACCATGGTGAGGACCTCGCCTGACCCAGCCCGCGCATCGGCCCTCCTGAGGCCGGGCGCGACCACCGACACGAGCGCCCCGACGGAACCCGGGGAAAAGGAGAGGCATGTACTACGGCGGCGACTACAACCCCGAGCAGTGGCCCGAGGAGCTCTGGCCTGAGGACGTCGCGCGGATGCGCGAGGTCGGCGTGACCATGGTGAGCCTGGGCATCTTCTCGTGGAGCAGGATCCAGCCCGCGGAAGGGGAGTTCGACTTCGCGTGGCTGGACCGGGTGATCGATCTGCTGCACTCGGGCGGCATCGCCGTCGACCTCGCGACCGCCACCGCCTCGCCGCCGCCATGGATGCACGAGCGCTACCCCGAGGTGCTGCCCGTCACTGCCGAGGGCGTCACGCTCGGCCCCGGCAGCCGCCAGCACTACGCGCCCAGCTCGCCCGTCTACCGTCGCCTCGCCGCCGAGCTGGTGACCGCGTTGGTCGAGCGCTACGCGAGCCACCCGGCGATCGTGATGTGGCACGTCAACAACGAGTACGGCTGCCACCTCCACGCGGACTACTCGGACAGTGCCCGCGACGCGTTCCGCACGTGGCTGCGCGACCGCTACGGCTCGGTCGCCGCGCTCAACGATGCGTGGGGCACGGACTTCTGGGCGCAGCGGTACACGTCCTTCGACCAGGTGCTGCCGCCGCGCGCCGCTCCCTACAGCCACAACCCCGGCCAGTTGCTCGACTTCCACCGCTTCACCTCCGACATGCTGCTCGAGTGCTACCTGATGGAGAAGGAGATCATCAGGGCGGCCGGCGCGACGCAGCCCATCACCACCAACTTCATGGGCGCGTTCAAGCCGGCGAACTACGCCGAGTGGGCGCAGCACATGGACGTCATCACGGACGACTGCTACCCCGACCCGAACGACCCCGAGTCCTTCCGCGACGCGGCCTTCCAGCGCGACCTGGTGCGCTCCTTCAAGCCCGACGTCCCGTGGTTGCTCATGGAGCAGGCGACCAATGCGCTCAACTGGCGGCCCGCCAACGCCCCCAAGGCGCCGGGGCAGATGGAGGCGCTGTCGATCCAGTGCGTGGGGCGTGGCGCGGACGGGATCCTGTTCTTCCAGTGGCGCCAGTCACGGGCGGGAGCGGAGAAGTTCCACTCGGCGATGCTCCCGCACTCCGGCACCGACACGCGCACGTGGCGCGAGGTGACGCGCCTGGGTGCGACGCTCGGCTCGCTGTCAGAGCTGCCCATTGGCGCGGACGCTCGGGTCGCCCTGGTGATGGACTGGGAGAACTGGTGGGCCGTCGAGAGCCCCGACCACCCGCTGAACGAGTTCGACTATGTGAAGGTGCTGCAACGCTGGTACCGGGCGCTGCACCGGCGCCACGTCGCGGTCGACATCGTGCCGCCGGAGCGCGTCGAGCCCGGCGACTACGACCTGGTGATCGCCCCCGCGCTGTACCTGCTGCGCCATCAGGGAGCCGAGTCGCTCGCCGCCCACGTGCGCGCCGGCGGGCACCTGCTGGCGGGCCCCTTCACCGACGTGGTCGACCACTACGACCGCTTCCTCGACGGTGGTTTCCTCACCAGGCTGGGGCCGGTGCTGGGCGTGGGGATCGAGGACTTCGGCGCTCTCGTCACCCCTGGCAGCGGCCCGGGCGAGTCCGTGGCGCCGCTGTCCGGCCCCTTCGGGACCGTCCACGGCACGCTGCTGGCGGAGGAGGTGCGACTGCAGGGGGCCGATGCGGTCGCCAGGTTCTCGTCGGGACGCCGGCAGGGCGACCCCGCTCTGACGCAGTTCTCCGGGGCTGGCGGCACCGGCTGGTACGTTGCAACGGTGGCAGACGAGGACGGCTGCGACGCGATCGCTGGGCACGTCCTGGAGGCCGCCGGGGTGCGCCCGGTTCTCGAGGGTGCGCCGTCGACGGTCGACGTGTCGCGGCGCGGCGATGTCGTGACTGCGGTCAACTGTGGATCCGAGCCGGTGACGGTGCCTCTTGCTGGCCGCGACCTGCTCGCGGACGCCCCGGTCGAGTGCGTGACCCTCGAGCCGTGGGGCTTCGCTGTGGTGCGGGAGGGCTGAGCCCTTGCGCGTGGTGATCGCGCCGGACTCGTTCAAGGGGACGGCGTCCGCCGAGGACGCCGCCGCGGCGCTCGCCGAGGGCTGGCGTTCGGTGGATTCTTCGGTCGACATCGAGATCCGGGCGATGGCCGACGGGGGAGAGGGCACCATCGACGCGCTGGCCGCCGCTCCCGGTGCGGTGCGGCGCACTGTCGACGTCACCGGCCCCGACGGGCGGCCCGTCACCGCCGCGTGGGTGGTGCTCGACGAGCCGCCGGGTCCCACTGCGGTGATCGAACTCGCCCAGTCCTCGGGCATCACGCTCATGCAGGAGCTCGCGGCTCTGGAGGCTCACACCCTGGGGCTCGGCCAGGTCATTCAGGCGGCGCTCGGCGAAGGCGCGCACCGGCTGCTCGTGGCGGTGGGCGGGTCCGCGTCGACGGACGGAGGGACCGGGGCGCTGCGCGCGCTCGGCGCCCGCTTCGAGGACGTCGAGGGTGCACCGTTGCCGCTCGGGGCTCGCGGCCTGGAGGCCGTCGCCAGTGTGGCCGTCGACGGCCTGGTGCCTCTGCCAGCGGGAGGCGTGACCGTGCTCACGGACGTCACGAACCCGCTCACCGGTCCGTCGGGCGCAGCCGTGGTCTACGGCCCGCAGAAGGGGGCCGACCCCGACCAGGTGGTGCGCATGGACGCGGCGCTCGAGCAGCTGGCGATCGCCGTCTCACGGGCCGCGCCCGACCACGCTCCCGACCCCGCCGCGCCCGGTGCCGGCGCCGCAGGCGGCACCGCCTACGGACTCGCCCTGTGGGGCGCGGCGCTCGCGCACGGGGCGTCTGCGGTGGCAGACGCGATCCGCCTGAGTGACGCGCTCGAGGGCGCGGACCTCGTCATCACCGGTGAGGGCCGCTTCGACGGCCAGTCCGAGCAGGGCAAGGTGGTGTCCGAGGTAGGCAGCCGCGCCGCGGCCGCCGGGGTTCCCGTCGCCCTCGTGGCTGGCGCGATCGACGCCCCCACCGACGGATTCGCCGCCGCCGTGTCGCTCACCGACCTCGCCGGCTTGGCCGAGTCTGCGATGGCCGACACCCTCGCGTGGCTGCGTGCCGCGGGTGCCCAGCTCGCGCATCGGCCCTGACCTTCACCTGACCGCACCCCCGTCGTCACCCAGGAGAACCTTTGACCGACGTCACCATCACGCTCGACCCCAGCTCGCGCATCGGGGCTGTGCCTCGCCGTCTGTTCGGCGGCTTCGTCGAGCACCTGGGCCGACACATCTACGACGGGATCCACGAGCCCGGCCACCCGAGCGCTGATGCCGACGGATTCCGGCAGGACGTCATCGAGCTGGTGCGCGAACTGGGCGTGTCCACGATCCGCTACCCCGGCGGCAACTTCGTGTCCGGCTACCGCTGGGAGGACGGCGTGGGTCCGCGCGAGGACCGGCCCACCCGCCTGGACCTCGCGTGGCACTCGATCGAGACCAACGAGGTGGGGCTGCACGAGTTCTCCACGTGGCTCGAGAAGGTGGGCTCCGATCTGATGCTCGCCGTGAACCTCGGCACGCGGGGAATCGAGGAGGCCGTGGACCTGCTCGAGTACGCGAACGTTCCGGGCGGCACCACGCTGTCCGAGCGGCGACGCGACAACGGTCGGGACGAGCCTTTCGCGGTCGAGATGTGGTGCCTGGGAAACGAGATGGATGGGCCGTGGCAGCTGGGCCATCTCGACGCGGACTCGTATGGGCGCCTGGCCTCGCGCACCGCGCACGCGATGAAGCTGGTGGATCCGGCGATCACGACGGTCGCGTGCGGATCCTCGAGTCGCGACATGGACACCTTCGGCACCTGGGAGCGGACCGTCCTAGGCCACGCGTACGACAACGTCGACTACCTGTCCTGCCACGCGTACTACGAAGAGCGCGACGGTGACCGGGCGGCCTTCCTGGCCTCGGGGGAGCACATGGCCCGGTTCATCGATGAGATCATCGTCGCGGCGGACCACGTCAAGGCGCTCAAACGCTCGGACAAGACCATCCAGATCTCGTTCGACGAGTGGAACGTCTGGTACATGAACCGGCCGGCTCCGGGCTCGTTCTCCGGCACAGCCGTGGACGAGTTCGCCCACGCGCCGCGTCTCCTCGAGGACCAGTACACGGTGCTGGATGGCGTGGTGTTCGGCTCGCTGCTCATCACGCTGCTGCGCCACTGCGACCGCGTCACCAGCGCGTCGCTCGCGCAGCTGGTCAATGTCATCGCGCCCATCATGACCGAGCCCGGCGGGCCTGCATGGCGGCAGACCACGTTCTACCCGTTCGCGCTGACCTCGCGGCTCGCGCGGGGCGTGGCGCTGCGCGTGCCGGTCAGCTCTGGCACGTTCTCCGCCGCGAAGCTGGGCGAGGTCGCGGATGTGGACGCGGTTGCTACCTGGGACCAGGACGCCGGTGCGGCATCGGTCTTCGTGGTGAACCGTGCGCTCGACGGGTCGCGGGACGTGAGCGTCGATGTGAGCGGGCTGGGCGCCGTGGCGGTCGAGGAGGCCCACCTGCTCGCGGACGGCGACCTCGATGCCGCGAACACTCTCGACGATCCCGAGCGGGTCTCGACGGTTGCCCTGGAGGGGGCGACCGTGGCGGACGGCATCCTGACGTTCACCCTGCCCGCGGTGTCGTGGGCCGCGGTGTCGCTGACGCTGAGCTAGCCGCGCGCGCCCCAGTGACGCGGGGCGTCGTCGTCAGCCGGTGAGGTCCGCGTCCAGCGTGCTGCACTGCTCCGCGACCTCGCCGGGAAGCAGCGACGTCAGGAGCGACGTCAGGGCGTCGTGATGCTCGGCGGGGACGCGGTCGAGCAGCGTCTCGCGGATGGTCTGCGTGTAGACCGCGCGCGACTCGTCGACGAGCACGGCGCCGGCGTCCGTCAGCACCGCCCAGTTCGCCCGACGGTCGAAGTCGCAGATCTCGCGCGTGACCAAGCCGGCTGATTCGAGGCGTGTGATCGCGTGCGACAGCCGCGACAGCGATGCGTCCGAACTCTTGGCGATCTGCGTGAGCTGCAGACGCCGGTCAGGCTGGTGTGACAGCACGTCCAGCACGCCGTACTGGAAGTGGTTGAGACCGGTAGCCGCGCGGATCCGCTCGTCGACGACTCCCGGGAGGGTGCCCAGTACGGCGGAGAAACGGCGCCACAGCAGCTCCTCGGAGCGCGTGAGCTCCTCGACGGCGGTGGCGGGCGTGCTGATCACGTCCCAGATTCTAACAAGTTGACCCTTCAACCGAAAGGGAGGGGCCTCGCAGCGGGGGTCGGGCGAGTCAGGGCCGCGCCTCGTCCTCGATCCGGTCCCGAGCGATCTCGATCGCGGCCTTCCAGGTCGCCGGGAACTCGCGCACGTAGCCCAGCACCGTGTGCTCCTTGGCGAGGATGGGCGGAAACGCGCCCTGCGCCTCCAGGCCCACCGAGCGGCACAGCCACATCGCGCGCGGCAGGTGAAACTCCTGCGAGCACACGATCACCGAGGACAGGCCCCGCTCGTCGCGGGCATTGAGGGCCGATGCGCGGGTGTCGTGGCCGTGCGGGTCGCGGTCGAGCGCGTGCTCGGGAACGCCCAGGTCGACCGCCGTGCGAAACATCGCCTCGGTCTCGTCGAGGCCTTCGCGGTTGTCGCCGGCGCCCGTGAGGATCAGCCGAGGAACCAGGCCACGCTCGTAGAGCGCGACGCCCGCCTCGACGCGTTGGCGCAGGAAGAGACTGGGCCGCCCGTCCTGCCAGACCCGAGCGCCCAGCACCATCGCGGCGCCCGCAGGCGCGAAGCGCGACGAGCCCTGGGGGTGGATCCTCCCGGCGGCCATCGCTCGGGCGGCGAGCTGCGGCCCGGCCGCCACCGCGCCCAGGACGACCGCCGCGCGCGCGAGCGCGCTCATGCGAGCCCTGCCCGCATCGGCCGTCCCCGCATGCGCCAGACCGCGACTATCGCAGCGAGTGGCGCCACGCGGCATCCCCGCGGCCGATCGGGAACATCACTCGGCGGCCTCGCATCGAGCGCGACCGGTCCATCCACGCCGAGGTCGGGGCGCCCACCGGGTCGTCGTCCTCGGCGTTCGACACCGCGACCATGCCCGCGACCAGCGCCGCGAGCTCGGCCTCGTCGGGAGCGCCGCGCACGATGCGCAGGCCCGCCGCCGCGTCGAAGGGATCCTCGGTCATCGCCGGCGGCCCGTCACAGCGGCACGTTCCCGTGCTTCTTGGGCGGCAGCGCGGCGCGCTTGGTGCGCAGCGCGCGCAGCGAGCGCACGATGTGCGCGCGGGTCTCGGAGGGCTCGATCACTGCGTCCACGTAGCCCCGGTCCGCAGCGTCGTAGGGGTTGACGATCTGGTCCTCGTACTCGGCCGTGAGGCGCGCGCGCTCGGCCTCGACGTCGCCGCCCTCGTCGGCCACCTTCGCGAGCGGCCGGCGCTGCAGGATGTTGACCGCGCCGCCGGCGCCCATGACCGCGATCTGGGCGGTGGGCCACGCGAGGTTGACGTCCGCACCCAGCTGCTTCGAGGCCATCACGATGTACGCGCCGCCGTAGGCCTTGCGGGTGATGACCGTGACGAGTGGCACCGTCGCCTCCGCGTACGCGAAGATCAGCTTCGCGCCGCGGCGGATGATGCCCTGGTGCTCCTGGTCGACGCCGGGCAGGAAGCCGGGCACGTCCACGAACGTCAGCACGGGGATGTTGAAGCCGTCGCACGTGCGCACGAACCGCGCCGCCTTCTCCGAGGCGTTGATGTCGAGCGTGCCGGCCATCGACTGCGGCTGGTTCGCGACGATCCCGACGGAGTGACCCTCGACGTGGCCGAAGCCCACCAGCACGTTCGGCGCGAACAGCGGCTGGATCTCGAAGTACTCGCCGTCGTCCAGGACCGTCTCGATCACCGCGCGCATGTCGTAGGGCTGGTGGTCCGAGTCCGGCACGATCGCGTTGAGAGCCTCGTCGTCCTCGGTGGGCTCGAGATCGGAGTAGACCTCCCACGACGGGGGGTCGGACAGGTTGTTCTGCGGCAGGAACTGCAGAAGCTGCTGGACGTACTCGATCGCGTCATCCTCGTCCGAGGCCAGGTAGTGGGCCACGCCGGACTTGGTGTTGTGGGTCTGCCCGCCACCCAGCTCCTCGAACGTGACGTTCTCGCCGGTGACGGACTTGATGACGTCCGGTCCGGTGATGAACATCTGCGAGGTGCCGTCCGCCATGACGATGAAGTCGGTGAGCGCGGGGGAGTAGACGGCACCGCCGGCGCTGGGCCCGAGGATGATCGAGATCTGCGGGATCACGCTCGAGGCGGCGACGTTGCGGCGGAAGATCTCCGCGAACTGGGTCAGCGCCGCGACGCCTTCCTGGATGCGTGCGCCGCCGCCGTCCGAGATGCCGATGAGCGGCACGCCGGTGCGCAGCGCGAAGTCCTGGATCTTGGTGATCTTCTGGCCGTGGACCTCGCCCAGCGACCCGCCGAACACCGTGAAGTCCTGGCTGAAGACGGCGACCTGACGGCCGTCGATGGTGCCGTAGCCCGTGATGACGCCGTCGCCGAAGGGGCGGTTGGCGTCGAGGTCGAAGTTGCGGCTGCGGTGGCGGCTCAGGGCGTCGAGCTCGACGAACGAGCCCTCGTCGAGCAGTTGCTCGACGCGCTCGCGCGCGGACTTCTTGCCGCGCGCGTGCTGCTTGTCCTGGGCGACCGTCTCACGCTGCGTCACGGCCTCGTCGAGCTTGCCTCGCAGCTGCTCGAGCGCGCCGGCGGTGGTCTTGATGGGCTGGTTCTCGGGCACGTTCCTCCCTCGGAAGTCTGCCCGATAGCCTAGCCGGGTGAACACGCCGTCGCCCGCAGCCGTGGCCGCCTCGCGCGAGCCGCTGCGCGCGGAGGCGTTCGAGCCGATCGTCGGGCCCTCGCGTCAGCTGTCCCGGCTGGAGGTGCTTGCGGCCTCGCCGTCGACCAACACGGCGCTCCTGCGCGCGGTTGCCGAGGATCCCGACGCGTGGCCGCACCTGTCCGGCATCGTCGCGGATCATCAGACCGCGGGCCGCGGTCGCGCGGGCCGGTCGTGGGCCACGCCGCGGGGTGCGGCGCTGACGGTGTCGCTGCTGCTGCGTCCGTCCGGGATCGGTCCTGCGGGGTACGGCTGGGCGCCGCTGGTGGCCGGGCTGGCGACCGTGCGCGCCCTGCGCGACGTGGGCGTGGGAGCGTGGCTCAAGTGGCCCAACGACGTGGTGGTCGAGGCCGGCGCCAAGGACATCCCCGGCTGGGGCCGGTGGCGCAAGGTCGTGGGCATCCTGTGCGAGGCGGTGCCGGGCCAGCGTGCCGTGGTCGCGGGCATCGGGATCAACGTCTCCCAGACCTCTGCGGAGCTGCCCGTACCGCATGCGGCGTCCCTTGCCACCCTGGGGGCCACGGAGCTGGATCGCGTGCGTCTGCTGCGGCGCCTGTCCGCTCACCTGCGCGACGGGGTCGCCGCCTGGGAGGGCGAGTCCGACGACTACTCCATCCGGCCCGAGGTCGAGAAGGTGTGCGCGAGCATCGGCTGGGATGTTGCGGTGGACGTTCCGGGCGCGTCGCCTGTGACCGGTCGCGCGGTCGGGCTCGGTTCTTCTGGAGGTCTCCTGGTGGAGGCCGATGCGGGGGTCACCGAGGTGCTCGCCGGCGACGTTCGGGTGCGGCAGGGCGAGGGCACTGGCTGAGGGCCGATGCGCGCGTCAGTCGCGCGGCAGCGTCGCCTCGAGCTCGCTGTAGTAGCCCGCCATCGCGGAGTGGTAGTCCTCCCACGCCACCGCATCGGCGCTGCCTCCGGCAGCCACCGCCACCAGGCGGTCGAGGTAGTACTCCCAGCCCGGCCCCACCGCGCCGAGGTCGACGTTCTCGAGACGCTGGTGGAAGACCAGACCGGTGACGTGCTCGCGGTACGCGTCTTCGGCGAGCGTGGCGCGCAGGTACCAGATGCCCGCGCTCGTGCGCGCCTCGATGGTCAGGTGCCGCGGCGCCGTGCACTCGTGGACGATGAACTCCTCGGGCGCGGCCTCCGCACCGCCTTCGATCATCGTGAGCCAGGTCCTGCCGGTGTCGAGGTCGCGCTCCCAGCGCGCGATCCACTGCTCGAGCAGGTGCGACTCGGTGAGCAGCGCCCACGCCTCGTCGACCCCGACCGGCAACTCGCGCGTCAGCTGGAGCACGGGGCCGACTTCGCCGCGCACGAACTCCCCTGCGGGGTCTGGCATGGTGTCCTCCTGAGCGGCCGCACGCCTCGTCGCGCGTGGCCGCCTGCTGTCTACAGCAGGCTATCCGCGACCGCGGTCGACCGCATCGTCACGGGTGTGAGCGAGCGTCGGGTGCGTCAGAGGATGGCCGCGAGCTGAGGCGCGCATTCGGCGAGCACGGCCTCACGCGCCTCGGCGGGCGTGCGCGCCGAGCGTGCGAGGTGGGCGAGCCGCGCGCATTCCGCGAAGGTGTGGAGCGACAGCGCGAACCGCACCATCGCGACGCGCGAGGGAGCCATCGACAGGCCCGTGATCCCCAGTCCCGCGAGCACGAGCGCCATGAGCGGGTCTCCCGCCGACTCCCCGCACACGCCCATGGGGCGCCCGTTGCGCATGGCACCGGTCGCCGCATGCGCGACCACATCGAGCACCGCGGGCTGCCACGGGTCCAGGAGTTCGGACAGCTCTCCCTGCATGCGGTCCGCCGCCATCGTGTACTGCGCAAGGTCGTTGGTGCCCAACGAGCCGAAGTCCACCTCCGCCATCACATGCTCGGCGCGCAGCGCGGCCGCGGGCACCTCGATCATCACGCCGACCTTCGACAGTCCGTTCTCCCGCGCACGACGCGCGAACCAGGCCGCCTCCTGCGCATCGGCCACCATGGGCGCCATCACCCACACGTCCGCTCCCGTGCCCGATGCCGCGATGGACAGGGCCTCGAGCTGCGCGTCCAGCAGATCGGGGCGCTCCGCGGACAGCCGCAGCCCGCGCCGTCCGAGCGCTGGATTCTCCTCCGCGCCCAGGTCAGCGAAAGCGAGCGGTTTGTCGGCGCCGGCGTCGAGCGTGCGCACCACCACGCGGCGGCCCTCGAAGGGGGCGAAGACCTGGCGGTAGATCTCGGCCTGCTCGTCGACCGTGGGGGCGGTGGCGGCCGAGAGGAACACGAACTCCGTGCGGAACAGCCCCACGCCCTCGACGTCGGCGTCGCCGGCCGCCTTCGCGTCCTCGATCCCGCCGATGTTCGCGAGCAGCCGCACCTGCTTGCCGTCGAGCGTCCGGCCCGGGCCCGAGCTCCCGGCGAGGGCGGCGACGCGGCGCTCGCCGCGGGCTCGGTGCTCGTCGACCGTGTCCGTGGTCGGGTCCAGGTGGACGGCTCCTGCCTCGCCGTCGATCATCACCATCGCGCCGTCGGCCAGGTCAGCGGCCTCGGCGACCTTGACCACTGCGGGGATCGCCATCTGGGCGGCGAGGATCGCGGTGTGGCTGGTGCGGCCGCCGGCTTCCGTGACAACGCCGGGGGTGATCTCCGCAGCGCCGATGAAGTCGGTCTCAAGATAGGGATAGCCCTCGCCTTCCCATTCGATCGCCTGCTCGTTCACCGGGCGAAGGTCGAGCTCCCGG
>NZ_CAJXJX010000042.1 GCF_913055775.1 uncultured Demequina sp.
GGCCTACCGCAAGCTCGCGCGCGACCTGCATCCTGACCGCAACCCGGACGACAAGGCCGCGGAGCAGCGGTTCAAGGAGGTGGGCGAGGCCTACGGCGTCCTCTCGGACGCCGAGCAGCGCAAGCAGTACGACGCCGTTCGGGCCATGGGTGGCGGCGGGCCGCGATTCCAGGCAGGCGGGCCAGGCGGCGCGGGCTTCGAGGACGTGTTCTCGAACATGTTCGGGGGCGGTGCGCAGCCAGGACCCGGCAGTGGCCAGCAGTATCGTGCCCAGGGCTTCGAGGACCTGCTGGGCAACCTCTTCGGCGGCGGAGCCGCGCGTGGGCCGCAGAAGGGCTCCGACATCGCGGCCGCGACCGAGGTCGGGTTCCGGCAGTCGGCCGAGGGCGCGACAGTGACGCTGCGCACCAGCACGGGTCAGATCTCGACCCGGCTGCCCGTGGGCGTCAAGGATGGCCAGAAGATCCGCATCCGCGGCAAGGGCCGCGCCGGCGTCAACGGCGGACCCGCGGGCGACCTGCTGCTGACGGTCCACGTCGCGAAGCACCCCGTGTTCGCCCACGACGGCCGCAACCTGCTCGTGAATCTGCCCGTGAGCTACGACGAGGCCGCGCTCGGGGCGACCGTCGAGGTGCCCACGCTGTCCGGTGAGCGGGTCCGCATGAAGGTTCCGGCGGGCACGTCTTCAGGCAACGTCCTGCGCATCAAGGGCCGAGGCCTCGCCACCAAGGACGGGACCGGCGACCTGCTGGTCACGGTCGTGGTCGACGTGCCGAGCAAGCTCTCTCGCAAGGCCAAGGAGGCCCTGCAGGCATTCGCGCTCGCCAACAGCGCATCGGACCCTCGCAAGCGTTTCTACGACGACGCGGCACGGTAGCCCTGCCGCCTGCCGCATCGGCGCTACGGTGACACCACAGGAAGGAGGCCCTCGATGGAACAGCCCGACGTCGACGAGCCGGTCTTCCTGATCTCGGCCGCCGCGGAGCTCGCCGGCATGCACGCGCAGCCCCTGCGGCAGTACGACCGCCTGGGCCTCGTCGTGCCCCGTCGACGCCCTGGTGGCGGCCGCCGCTACTCGCTGCGCGACGTCGCCACCCTGCGCGAGGTCCAGCGCATGAGCCAGGACGAGGGGATCAACCTCGCCGGGATCGCTCGCATCCTGTCGCTGCAGAAGCAGGTGTCGCGACTGCAGACGGAGGTCGAGAAGCTCAGGCCCCGCGCCGACACCGGGTCGCGCGTGTTCACGTCGGGGCCCTCCGGTCACGTCGTGATCGTGGAGCGCGGTCGGCGGGTCTCTCGCGACGAGGGTCGCTCGCTGGTCCTGTGGCGCGCTCACGCCGACGACTGACGCCCCACCCCGTCAGCGCCCCGTCCTCAGACGCGACGAAGGGCCTGACACCGCCCTCAGCTCGGTGCCAGGCCCCTGTCTCCCCCTAGGGACTATCGCTGCAGCGACTCCACGAGTTCGCCCGCGAAAGCATGTGTGTCGGGCAGGGATTCGATCCACACCCGAGGTGGCTGACGCATGAGATTCGCGTCCTTGATGGCCTGCGCGCGCTCCGTCATCTGATCGCGCAGCACGGCGATTCCGGTGCCGAGCGCGGAGCCGCGCTCGACCAGCACGGCGTAGAGGCCATCGCCCATGCGGGCCATCGGGTGGCCCACACCGTACGTGCGACGAAGCGCCTCGCCTGCCGCGGCGTTGCGCGCGATGCGCTGCCACGGATCCGACCCCTCGACGGACACGTCCACGATGACCAGCGCGTGCGAGGTCGTCACGTGGTGGCCGGCGCGGGACGCCGCGCCATAGACCTCCGCCAGGCGCTGGATCAGATACTCGGGTGTGCCGAGGCCGGACTCCGCGTCGGTCATGGTCGGGACGTCCGACAGCGGATCGGAGCCCGCGGTCCACCCTTCGCACAGCGCGCGGATGGAACGGATGGGCGCGGACTCGTATCCCGCGGACTTGAACAGCACCGCCATGTCATCGATGGCCTCGGTGATGCCCACGCCTGCTGCCGATCGCGCCTGGCCCAGACGGTAGGCGGCCGGAGTCGTGTCGAGCCGTGCCTCGAGAGCCTCGGCGAGAGCCTCGGTCGCCGGCGTGTACCAGTCGCCAGGGCGGAGCCAGACCGTGTCGATGCTCGCGCTCTCCCAGCGGTGGAGAAGCGCGGCCGACGCGGTGCTCGCGGCCCGTGACTGTTCGCTCATGACAGATGAGACGGATGTCACACGACGCTATGACGCAGGTTCGCGAAAGTTTTTTTCGGGACTTGCGTGCCGCGCGAGATGCGCGGGCCGCCCGCCTGGGTGTGACCAATTCCCCTCCGAGATGCTTGCGGTTCCCACGCGCGCACAGGGAACATAGGAGGCACTCTGCAGAAGGACGAGGAGGACCGACTCCCATGAGCCCGGAGGCGATCGCGCTGTGGACGGAGACGTCCAGCGATCCCGAGCTGATCGCAGGCGTGCGCGCCGGCGACGCGGCGGCCTTCGGTGTGCTCTACGAGCGGCACGTCGATGCCGCCCGCAAGGTCGCCTCGCAGTACACCAATACCGCGACGGACATCGACGACGTGGTGTCCGAATCCTTCTCGCGCGTGCTGCGCGCGCTCCAGCGCGGCGACGGCCCCGACCTCGCGTTCCGCGCGTATCTGTTCACGATCGTCCGCCGCACCGGCATGGACACGATCGACAAGGGCATCCGTACCAAGCCGCGCGAGGACATGACCACGTACGAGTCGGCGCTCGGCTACGAGGCGGCTTCCGACGAGCCTGCGCTCGACGGCTTCGAGCACGGCATGGTGGCCGACGCCTTCAAGTCGCTTCCCGAACGTTGGCAGGCCGTCCTCTGGTACACCGAGGTCGAGAAGAAGAATCCCAAGGAGATCGCGCCGCTGCTGGGACTGACGGCCAATGGCGTCGCGGCCCTGGCCTACCGCGCGCGGGAGGCGCTGCGCCAGGCGTACCTGCAGCAGCACCTCAACACGTCTGACTCGATCGACTGCCTCGAGGCCAACGCGCAGCTGGGCGCCTACGTGCGCGGCGGCCTGTCGAAGCGCGAGCACGGCAAGGTCGACGCCCACGTGGGCGGGTGCTCGCGGTGCGCCGCCCTGGTGGCCGAGCTCGAGGACGTCAACCGCGGCATGCGCGGCGTCATCGCACCCCTGTTCCTCGGGGTGCTGGGAGTCGGAGCCCTCGAAGGAGGCCTGCCCGTCGGCGGCGCGCTGGGCCCGCAGGGGGCAGCGACTGCCGGCGGCAGCGGAGCGGGCGCTGGCGGTGGCGCGACGGGTGCGGGCGGCGCCGGAGCCACGGGCGCAGGCACCACAGCGGCAGGAACCGCTGCGGCAGGTGCGGGCATCGCGGGCGCCCTCGGGGCGCTTGCGCAGGTGGGGCTTCCCGCAGCCGCGGTCGTGGGCGTGACGGCGATCGCGATCAACGGTGCGAGCGTCCTGGGACTGTTCCCCGGCACCGGCAGCGGCACGGGTCTCGACGACGCCGATGGCGTGGCGGGCCCCGTCGTGGTCGAGTCCTCCCCGAGCCCGACTCCCTCCGAGTCCGCATCGCCGGCCGAGGAGCCGGAGGCGGACCCGTCGACGGAGCCCTCGACCGAGCCCAGCACTGAGACATCGCCTGACGACGACAGCACCCTCAGCGGCGCTGGCTCGGCGGGTGCGGGGACCTCGTCCGGCGGTGCCGGGTCCACCGGAGCTGGCGGCACCTCGGGTAGCAGCACTTCCGGCACCGGCACTTCCGGCACCGGCACTTCCGGCACCGGCACTTCCGGCGCTGGCACTTCCGGCGCTGGCACCTCCGGCGCTGGCAGTTCCGGCACCGGTTCCGCGGGCACCGGCAGCGCCGGCGATGGCACCGGCGGCACCGGCACGGGCGACGGGGGCGACGACACCGGAGACGACGCCGGAGACGATGCCGGCGACGACGGAGACGGCGGCACCGTGGACGTGGACCCCGATCCCGACCCGACGGACCCCCCGGACCCGGTTGGCACAGCATCGCTGTCGATCGGCCAGGCTCCTCTCGACTTCCTGGAGATCTCCCCCGCGGACCCGTCCATCGGCATGTCGGTGTCCAACGACGGCGACGGCGCGGCACCCGACGTGACGGCCTCGATCACCCTGCCCGACGGCCTGACCTTCGCCGCGCCGGGCGGGGGCGGCGGACTGTCGGCTCTCGACGCCGCGAGCATCGGAAGGATGCTCGCGCCCGTGACGGGCGACCCGTTCGACATCGACGGCTGGTCGTGCACAATCGACTCGACGTCGGCTGCGGTCGAGTGCACGCTCGACGAGCTGGGCGCTGGCACGACCGCAGAGCTGGAGCTCGACGTGGAGGTCGCGGAGGCCGGTCTGGCCGACGATGCGGTCACGACGTTCACCGTCGGATCGGGCGACCACACCGTCACCTACTCGGTCAGGACGGCCGTCGCCGAGTCCGACGACGACCTGGACCCGGGCTACGCGGACGAGGGCCGCCTGGCCGTCACGCAGGTGGGCGCTCCGGTGATGTCCTGCAGCATCGAGGAGCGGGGCTGCCTCGAGGCGCGCCAGTCCCTGTTCACGGCGGGCACGGGACAGTTCAAGTCGAACAACAACGACTACGACATGGTGTCGCTGCTGGACGCGGGTGGGGAGCGATCCTCGGGCGTCACCTCGCTCTCGATTCCCGAGGGCGCCACGATCGAGCGGGCCTTCATCGAGTGGTCCGCCAACCGGTCACTCGGCCAGGCGGGTGCGGGTCGGGCAGACACGTGGGACGGCCAGACCAACCGCGCGCAGTTCAAGGTGCCCGGCGGCACGTACGTCGAGCTCAAGGCCGACAGCGTCGACATGGTCAAGCAGGGCCACCGCCAGTACTACCTGGCGCGCGCCGATGTGACCGAGGCGGTCGCGGCGGCGGGAAGCGGCGACTACTCGATCGCCGACATCGCACTCAGTGCGACGCGCTACGACCACGACCCCTCGTACTACGGTGGCTTCACCCTCACGGTGATCTACGAGGACCCCTCGCTCGAGGGCGAATCGCGCATCGCGCTCTTCGAGGGCCCCCACTGGGTCTCGTCCGGAGCGCCGGTCATCAAGCAGTTCGAGCTCGCCGAGCGCTCCGACGTGGCACTGTCGTGGACCGCGTTTGAGACTGACCGAGGGCTGGGCGGGGACTACGTGGACCTCGACGGCGACCGCTTCACGCCGATGCGCGAGCATGGCAACGGTGCCTCGGAGAACGCCGCGGACGCCCACGCGTTCGGGTCGCTCTATGCGAACACGTTCGGCATCGACGCCAAGCCGTTCGTGCCCAAGACCTCGGTCCAGGAAGGCATCCACCAGCTGAAGATCGCCACCAACGGCGACAACTTCATGCTCGGTACGATCGCGGTCACGATCACCCGCTGACGCGTCGCCGAGCTCAGCGAGCGGGGTCGGGACTCCAGTCCATATCGAGCTGTCGGGCGGTCCGGGTCGCCATCTCCACGCCGTCGAGCCGCGCGACGACGTGCAGCGCCATGTGGATCCCGGAAGTCAGGCCCCCGCTCGTGACGACGTCGCCGTCGTCCACCCAGCGCACTCCGGCGACGGCAGAGCGCACCTCGGCCTCCGCCAAGCTCTCGACGTCCTCCCAGTGCGTGGTCGCCGCGTGGCCCTCCAGGATGCCGGCACGCGCCAGCAGGAACGCCCCGGTGCACACGCTCGTGACGAGACCCGACGCATCGGCCATGCGCGCGACAGCGTCCACGAGACCCGGGGCCCGCAGGGCCGCCCCGACGTCGATGGTCCCGGGGACCACGAGAACGTCGTAGGCCTCCGCTTCCTCGGCGGTCTTCAGTGACGTCAGCGTCATGCCTCCGAAGGCCACGACATCGGCGCCGCCGACGCTGAGGAGATCTACGGCGAACGTCGGCGCGTCCCCATCGCGCTCCGCGAGCCTGGCCGCGGTCAGGAACACCTCGTAGGGCCCCCCGGCGTCGATGAGATCGAAGCCGTCGAACAGCAGCATGCCGATGCGCGTCATGGCGCCACTGTAGGCGTTAGGCGACGACCTCCGCCGAAGCCCTGCGGCGCACGATCATCCACAGTGCGGCGTGAGCCACGACGAGCGAGCCGATCATCACGACCGCCATCGACGTCACCGAGACTCCGCCAGCTCCCACGATCGGCGACACGAGGCCCGCGATGCCCATGTTGAGAGCACCGATCAGCGACGCGGCGGTGCCCGCCTCGCCGGCGTGGCTCGCCAGTGCGGTCACCTGAACCGTCGGCATGATGATGCCCACCGGGGAGACCACGAAGAACAGGCAGATCATCACGGCGAGCACACCCGCACCCGCGAGGCCGCACACGAGCAGGGCAGCGGCGCCGGCGATCTGGATCGTGAGACCGATCGTGGTGACGGTCCTCGGGGCCATGACCCGCATCAGCCGCGCGGAGGTCTGCGTGCCGGCGACCAGGCCCGCAGAGTTCACCGCGAACGCGATGCCGTACTGCTGCGGGGTCAGCCCGAAGGTGTCCTGCAGGATGAAGGAGGACGACGACAGGTAGGCGAACAGCGCGGTGAAGGACATCGCGCCCACGATCGCGACGCCCACGAACGCGCCGTCCTTGAACAGGTGCCGGTAGCGGCGAGCGACGGCGCCAGCCTCGAAGCGCCCGCGGCGCTCGCCGGGAAGGGTCTCCACCAGCAGGAACGCGGCGACCACGGTCATGACGACGCCGTAGCCCGCCAGGACGAAGAACACCCCGCGCCATTCCATGACACCGAGCAGCTGCGAACCGATCACGGGGGCGAGCACGGGCGCGAGACCGGTCACCAGCGCCATGCGCGACAGCATCCGGATGAGCTGCTGGCCGCCAAAGAGATCACGGACCATGGCCATGGCGACCACGCCGCCGCCCGCGGCGCCGATGCCCTGGAGCACACGCCCCGCCATGACCAGCTCGACCGTTGGCGCGAACGCGACGGCGATGCTGGCGACGATGTGGACCATGGTCGCGATAATCAAGGGTCGTCGGCGTCCGAGCGCGTCCGACAGCGGGCCGACCACGAGTTGGCCGAGCGCGAATCCGACCATGGTCGCCGTCAGCGTCAGCTGGATCGCGGAATCCGTGGCACCGAGGTCCGCGGCGACATCGGGGAACGCGGGCAGGTAGAGGTCGACCGTGAAGGGTCCGAGAGCGACGAGCGCGCCGAGGATCAGAACGTACTTGAGCTTGTCACGGCGCGACAGGGTGCGGCCGTAGGACTGAGCGACGGTGGGCGCTGGCGTGGACGCGCGGGCGTGAAGGTCAGCAGACAAGGCTGGGCACTCTCTCGGATCGTAGGTGTCGACGGCGGGGACTGGACGGGCCGTCGGCGACCGGGAGTGCGTCGGCGGATCCAGTCAGCGCCGACGTCAGCAGTCTATTCCCGACCAGGTGGTAAGTCCACCTGAATCGGATCATTCCTGCGGTTGCTCACCACACAACGCACGAGGTGCCGCAGGGATTCCTGAGGTTGCAGGCCGATGCTCGCCCGCCACGGGGAAGAGCGGGGCCCCAGGTCTCGCCCAAGGGATCAAGCCTGACCGCCCGAGGGTGAGAGCTGGGGCCCCGCTCCAGGGCTCCCGCCTACTTCTTGGTCGCCTGCGCGTTGACCTCGTACGAGGTGTTGGTGGCCTCGAAGAAGTTCACGAGCTGCAGGGTGTCGTTCGCGGTCGCCATCCACTTGGCGGGGTTGGACACGTTGTAGTGCGCGTCGAAGCCGAGCTCCTCGAGGCGGCGGTCCGCGAGGTACTTCACGTACTGGTTCACGTAGTCGGCGTTGAGGCCCAGGATGCCCTTGGGGAGGAGGTCGCGGTTGTACGCCTCCTCCATCTCCACGGCGCCGAGGATCATCTCGCGGATCTCGTCCGCGAACTCGGGGTCCTGCAGGTCCTCGTTCTCCTCGAGCACAGTGAGGATCAGGTTGATGCCGAACTGCAGGTGCAGCGACTCATCGCGGATGACCCAGTCCATGAGGGAGCCGAAGTTGCGCAGCAGGTTCCGCTGGCGGAACGAGAGCGCGACCATGAAGCCCGAGTAGAACCAGATGCCTTCGAGGATGATGTTGTAGGCCACGAGGTTGCGGACGAAGTCCTTCTTGCCCTCGGTGGTGGAGATGTCGAGCGTCTCCTCGGTCATGCGCTTGATGAACTTGACCTCGAAGGCCTCCTTGGCGGCCATCGAGGGCACGGTCACGTGGGACTCGTACGCCTCGTCGCGGTCCAGCGGGAACGTCTCGAGGACGTACTCGAAGGACATGCAGTGGTTGGCCTCCTCCCACATCTGCTTCGCGAGGTACAGGTGGCACTCGGGAGCGTTGATGTAGGGATAGACGCCGAACGCGAGCGCCTTGTTCACGAGCAGCTCGTTCGGGTTGAAGTACGACATCAGGAAGGTGACCGCGTGCTTCTCCTCGTCGGTCATCTTCTTGAAGTCCGCGAGGTCTTCGCCCAACTGGATCTCGTTGGGGAACCACGTGTTCGCGACGGCCTGGTTGTAGAGGTCGTACGCCCACGGGTAGGTGATGGGCTTGAGCAGCAGTCCGTCCTGGATGCCGGTGCCGAGAATGGCCATGATCTAGTTCCTCTCTGCCAGCGCTACTGGCAGGACTCGCACTGGAGCGCTTCCATCGGGTCCACGGGGCAGGCGACGCCGTCGACCACCTCAGTGTCACCGGACGGAGACGTCACCGTGCTCTCACTTACTGTAAGCACCGATGCACCCTCGGGCGCGACCGCAGGCGAGGTCGCGACCGAGCCGGTCGCAGCGGGCGGCTCCGTGGCGTCGGGCAGCGACGTGGGCGGCACCTCGGGCTTCTCCGCCGGAGCAGGAGCGAAGGCCTTGGTCGCCACGTCGGACAGCACGGAGGCCGGGGCCGAGGCGACGCCGCTGGCAGTCGCGGGAGCCGATGCTGCGGGCGCCTTCGCAGCCGCGGCGCCGAAGCCCTTCTTGGCAGGTGCGGCCGCGGGCGCGGCCGGAGCCTCGGCCTGCGGCGCGGCGGGCTCGGTGGCCTCCGTCGCGGCTGCCTCCACCGTCGCGTCGGCAGCAGGTGCGGTGGACTTGGCCGCACCGAAGCCCTTGCGCGCCCCGAACCCGCGGCGCGACGGTCCACCCGCGGACCCGCCCGATGCGCCGGCGGCGGACTTGTTGAGCTTCTCCGTCTTGTTGACGCGCACCGTCGACTGCTCGGCGGTGTGACGCGGCTTCATGTGCAGGTAGTACGTGGTCTTCACGCCGCGCTTCCACGCCGCCGAGTACAGGTCCATCATGTTCTCGACGTCGCGGTCCGCGAGGTAGATGTTGCGGCTGATCGCCTGGTCGATCCACTTCTGGGCCCGCGCCGCGACCTCGATGAACGCGTACGGCGACAGCTGGAACGACGTCTTGTACACGTCCTGCAGGTGCTGCGGGACCTCCTCGATCTGCGACAGGTCTCCCTGCACCTCGAGCAGCCGGTCCTTGAGCTCGTCCCACAGACCCAGTTCCTGCAGGTCATGCACCAGGTTGCGGTTGACCTCGAGGAACTTTCCGGACGAGGTGGCGCGGGAGAAGATCTGCGAGAACTGCGGGTCGAAGCCCGGCGTGGTCCCGGCCACCAGGCCGATCGACGCGGTGGGCGCCACCGCCATGAGCGTGGCGTTGCGGATGCCGCCCGCGACCTTCTCGCGCAGCGAGTCCCAGTCCTGACGAGTGGTGCGGTTCACCTCGACCGGAACGCCGCGGTCGGCCTCGGTCTCGGCGATGGTGTCGAACGGCACCTTGCCCTGCGACCAGCCGGAGCCCTCGAAGTTGGAGTAGGCGCCGCGCTCACGAGCGAGGTCTGCGGAGGCGTCGATCGCGTGGAACGACACGAACTCCATGATCTCGTCGATGAGGTCGAACGCCTCCTCGGACTCGTACGCGAGGCCCAGACGCTCGGTGATGTCGGTGAAGCCCATGACGCCCAGGCCCACCGCGCGGTTCTCGGAGTTCGAGTGCTCGGACTCGGGGACCGAGGACAGCGTGATGTCGATCAGGTTGTCGAGCTGACGCACCGCGAGGCGGGTCGACTTCTCCATGCGCTCCCAGTCGATCTTTCCGTCGACGAGGTGCTCGGAGAGGTTCACCGAGGCCAGGTTGCAGACCGAGATGTTCTCGCGGTCCTGCGGCAGGCAGATCTCCGTGCACAGGTTCGACAGGTGAATCGTTCCGGTGTTCGTGTTCAGGGCACGGTTGTTGATCGTGTCCTTCCAGGTGAGCCACGGGTGCGACGAGCCCTGAAGCATCACCAGGATCGCCTTGTACTGCTCGCGGGCGCGCATCTTCTTGAAGGTGCGCATCTTGCCGGACTCGGCCAGCGCCACGTACTCCGCGTAGCGAGCGGAGAACTCCGAGCCCACGAGCTCGACGAGGTCGGGGGTCTCGGCCGGGTCGAACAGGTACCAGTCCTGGTCCTCCTCGACGCGCTTCATGAACTCGTCGGAGATCCACACGGCGGTGTTGGCCGTGCGGGTGCGGCGGTAGGGGTCACCCGAGTTCTGGCGCAGGTCCAGGAACTGGGCGAAGTCCATGTGCCAGTTCTCCATGTAGAAGCACAGCGCGCCGAACTTCTTGCCGCCGCGGGACACGGCGCGCAGCGTCGAGTCGATCGTGTGCATGAAGGGGATGGGGCCCGTGGAGGTCGTGTTGTTCGACTTGATGGGCGAGCCCTCGGAGCGCAGCTTGGTCACCGACAGGCCGATGCCGCCCGTTCCCTTGGTCAGCCACATGACGTCGCGCACGCTCTTGGCGATGTGCTCGATGTCGTCTTCCATCTGCATGACGAAGCAGTTGGACAGCTGCGGGTACGAGGTGCCGGCGTTCACCAGCGTCGAGCCGGCGGGGAGGTAGTCGAGGCGCGAGATCTTCTCGTAGAACTGGATCGCCATCTCGGTGGGGTTCGCCTCGTTGAGGGCCAGGCCCATCGACACGCGCATCCAGAAGTACTGGGGGACCTCGAGCGCCTTGCCGTGGCGATCCGTGATCATGTAGCGGTTGCGCATCGTCACGGTGCCGATGTACTTCAGCAGGTCGTCACGATCGTGCTCGAGCGCGGCAGCAAGAGCGTCCAGGTCGAAGAGCTTCTCGAGACGCTCGTCGAGCAGGCCCTCCTCGACCGCGTCGCGGATGTAGCCGGGGAAGCGTGCCTGGTGCAGGAGCGCGAGCTCGAGGTTGGTCTCGTAGCCGCCCAGAACCCTCTTGTAGATCACCTTGCGCAGCAGGCGGGCCGCGACCGTGTCGAAGCTCGGGTCGTCCTTGACGTTCTGGACCGCGACGCCAATCGCCGCCTCGTCGAGCTGTTCCGTGGTGATGCCGTCGAACAGCGTGATGGCGAGCTCGGTCGCGATCTGCGTGGTGATCGAGATCTGGTCCGGCAGGCCCTCGGCGGCGCGCTCGATGGCCTTGTTGATGCGGTCCGCGTTGTACGGCTCGTGCGTCCCGTCACGCTTGGTGACGTGGATGCCGGTACGGGACGGGTTGGCCTCTGCGACCGCGTCAGCCACAGCGGCGTCCTTGACGCTGTCCTGTGCGGTGTTCTCGGTGATCGTCACGATTCTCCCCTTGAAAGTGAGCGGTGGTGCTGGCCCGAACGGGCTGGTGTTCTGCGGTCTTCGACGGTGCGCTGGGGCCGGGGCGGACTCCCCCGTGGGGGACCTCCGTCGCAAGCGCGAAGCGTGTGACGACAGTAACGCGAATTACACCGGTGTGCAACAAGATATGGGGGTGCGTCGAGCCACTTGCCACCACATCTTGTGGTCGTGTGGATAACTCTGTGTAAATGATGTGGACAGCGCGGCGTGTCCTCCACACCCGCCCGGCGTGTCTGGGGAACACTGGTTCGCCGCTCGTTCAGATCCACCTCAGAAGCGTCTCACCGACCTCTGACATCGCCGCGCGAAGCACCCGGCAGAGGCGACAGCGCAGAGGGGGGAGAAGCAGGAGTGGCGGCCCAACGGCACCCGGCCACCGCATCGGCCCTCAGCAAGAACGAGCGAGCCTCAGCCCTTGACCGCACCGCCCAGGCCGGCGGACCGCAGGAACACGCGCTGAAAGATCAGGAACATCGCGATGGGGATGATGGTGGCGATCGCGAGCGCGGCGAGGAACACGTCGAGCTCGGTCTGCGACTGCACCGCCGGCAGGCGCACCGACAGCGGCTGCACCGCCGGGTCCGGCAGCACCAGCAGCGGCCACAGGAAATCCTTCCACGCCGCGATGATCGCGAACACGGAGACCACGCCCAGGATGGGCTTCGACATGGGCAGCACGATCGACCAGAACAGCCGGAAGGGCCCGGCACCGTCGGTCTTGGCCGCCTCGATCACCTCGCGCGGCAGATTGTCGAAGAACCGCTTCACGAGCAGGATGTTGAACGCGTTGGCCGCCATCGGTAGCCACACCGCGAGGTAGTTGTTGAGCAGCGAGAAGTCCCGGCCCAGCAGCGGCGGGTCCACGATCGTCAGGTACAGCGGCACCAGCAGCACCACCGACGGGATGAAGAGCGTCGCGAGCACCAACGACCCGAGCACCTTTGCGTAGCGCGGCCCGAGCACGGACAGCGTGTACGCCCCCGTGGTCGCCACCAGCAGCTGGAACGCCCACGCGCCCGCGGCGATCACGATGGTGTTGAAGAAGTACTGGTCGATGTGGATGTCGTTCCACGCGGTCGACAGGTTGGCCCAGTCGATCCCGTTGGGCCACAGCGCGAACGGCTGGCGCAGCGTGTCCTGCGTCGGGGTCACCGCCGCCTTCGCGAGCCACAGGATAGGCCCCAGCCCCGCGAGCACCAGCGTCACGGACAGGAAGACGTGGACGCCGCGCATGGACCAGCGCACCTTGCGCTGGCGCAGGTCCGCTTCGGAAACGATGCCCCGGGTGTCCTCCAGCATGGGGCGACGGCGGCGCCTGGTGCGCCGCGCATCGGCTTCCGTGCCGGGGGCCGATGCGGTGGCGGCGAGCGCGGCACGCTGAGATGCGCGGGTCGAGACTTCCGTGGTCATGACGTGCTCCAGCGGTGGGTGAGGCGGAAGTAGGCCCAGCTGAGCAGGGCGAGGAAGATGGCGAGCATCACGGACAGCGCTGTCGCCATCCCGTAGTTGCCGCCCAGCGAGTTCTGGAACGCGTACCTATAGATGAGGAGCAGCACCGTCACGGTGGCGTTGTTGGGACCGCCGCCGGTGAACAGGAACGGCTCGAGGAAGATCTGCGCGGTCGCGAGGATCTGCAGGATGAGCATGACGAAGATGACGCCCCGCAGTTGCGGCACGGTCACGTGCCAGGCCTTGCGCCAGATGCTCGCGCCGTCGACCTCGGCGGCGTCGTAGAGCTCGGCGGGAACGGACAGCAGCGCCGCGAGATAGATGATGATCGAGCCGCCCGCGGCGGCCCACGTCGCCTCGATCACCAGCGACGGCATGGCCATGTCCGGGCTCTGCAGCCACGGCTGCGGCGCGATGCCCACCCAGCCGAGCATCGTGTTGAACACTCCATCCGGCGAGGCGTCGTAGAAGACCTTCCACAGCAGCACCGCGACCACGGGCGGCACCACCACGGGCAGGTAGGCCAGCGCCGAGTAGATGCCCTTGCCACGGCGCACCTCGCTCATCAGCACGGCCATCAGGATGGGTATGGGGAAACCCAGGACAAGGGCGAGCGCCGCGAAGTACAGCGTGTTGAGGACGGCGGTGCCCAGCAGGGGATCGTTGAGCACCGCGACGAAGTTGTCGAGGCCCACGAACGTGGGTGGATCGATGAGGTTGGTCTCCTGCACGCTCATCACCACAGATCGCACGATGGGCCACCAGCTGAAGATGGTGAACACGAGGATCATCGGCAGCGCGAAGGCCAGCGTGGTGAGCCCGCCGCCACGTACCCAGGTGCGGGGGCCGCGCCGGCGCGGCGCCGGCTTCTGCAGGGCCGATGCGCGGGCTGGGGTGGTCGTCATGAGTCTCCTTGGAAGGGGGTCCCGCGCGGCCGATGCGGAGGAAGGATCCGCACCGGCCGCGCCTGGCGTGCTGCTCGGGTCGAGCTACTGGTCCAGCAGCGCCTGGGCCTCGGTGTCCGCCTGGGTGAGGAGGGCATCGATGTCCGCGTTCTCGTCGGTGAGCACCGCCTGCACGATCGGGTCGAGCAGGGCGTAGATCTCCTGCGTCTTGCCCTTGGGCTCGCCCACCGGCGTCTGGTCCCAGATGCGGTCCGTGAAGGGGGCCATCTGGTCGACCGGGACGTTGACGTAGTCCTCGATCCACACGAGAGACTCCTCGTACAGCTCGCGGCTCAGGACCGGCAGCACCGGGGTTCCCACGGCCTGATCGGACTCCGCCAGGACCTGTGCGTCCGCCACCGCAGCGTCCTCGTTGAGGAGCTTCTGCATGTAGTACCAATCGATCCACTTCACGGCCGCGGCCTTGGTGGCGTCGTCGACGGTGGGGCTGACCACGGCGATGTCACCACCGCCCAGCGTGCCCGGGTCCTCGCCCTCGAGCGGGAGCACCGTGAGGCCGTAGTCGTCCGCGTTCATGCCGAAGTCGCGCACCAGGGCGGTGTAGACGTCGGAGCCCGAGGTGTACATGCCGATGTTCCCGGCTGCGAACTCCTGGTTGATGGTGCCCCAGTCGAGGTCGTACTTGTAGCCGAACGAGTCGTCCTCGAAGCGCAGCGCGTGCAGGAACTCGAGCGTCGCCTTGGTGCCCGGGTTGTTGATGGTCGACGTGTAGGTGCCGTCGCCGTTCTCCACCTGGGTGCGCCCGCCTCGGGCCACCGTCTGGGCCGTCAACTGCCACCCGCCGGTGTTGTAGATGGCCATCTGCGCGTAGCCGGCCTTGCCGGTGGCCTCGGCGATCGCGTCCGCCGCCTCGCGGACCTCGTCCCAGGTGGCCGGCGGGTTGTCCGGGTCCAGCCCGGCCTCCTCGAACAGTGACCGGTTGTAGTGCAGACCCATGGCGTAGGCCTGACGCGGGAAGCCGTAGATGCTGCCGTCGGCGTCCTGGACTCCGTCGAGGATGATCGGGTTGAACGAGTCTGCGTAGCCCAGCTCCTCGACCTCAGCGGTCACGTCCATCAGCTGGCCGTTCTCGAGCAGCGTCTTGGAGTCCGTGAACGGCACAGTGAAGACGTCCGGCAGACTGCCACCGGCCAGCTGGACCGCGAAGGTGGGTCCGGTCCACTCGTACTCGACACCGATCACGTCGATGCCGGGGTTGTCCGCCTCGAACTGCGCCTCCTGGGCCGCGAAGGCCTCATAGGCGGCGGCGTCCGCGCCGGGCGGGAACGTCGCGACGCGCAGCTCGACGGTCGCGTCGGGGGTGGCGCTGCCGTCGCCGTCGTCGGTCTCGGCCTCGGGGTCGCTCGAGCAGGCCGTCAGCAGCAGTGCACCGGCCGCGAGCGCCACGCCCGCCGCGGTGGTCCTGCGATTGAGAGACATCATCGTCCTTCTCCTTTATTTGGTGGTGCGCCGGGTGGCGCTCTCGCCACTGGGCGGCTCGATGGCGAGCCACGCGGTGGAATCCGGGGGCAGCATCCCGTCCGCGAGCGGCGAGCTCGTCAGGTGGACGCTGTGGTGAGCGGGGAGAGCGATGGGCCCCTCCCCGAGGTTGGTGACCGACGCGAAGGCATCGCCACGACGGAAGGCGATCGCGTGATCGCCCAGGTCGAGCCAGGTGAGCGCGCCGGCGCGGAGGTCGGCGTCCGAGCGCCGGTGCGCGAGGGCCGCGCGGTACAGGTGCAGCATCGATGCCGGGTCGGCCTCCTGTGCCGCGACCGACAACGCTGCCCAGGTGCCGGGCTGCGGCAGCCAGGGCGAGCGCGCATCGTCCGTCCCGAAGCCCAGCGACGCACCGGCGCGCTCCCACGGCAGCGGGACGCGGCAGCCATCGCGGCCGGGGTCCACGCCGCCCGAGCGGAAGTGCATCGGGTCCTCGATGAGCTCGACCGGCAGCTCGACCTCGGGCAGGCCCAGCTCGTCGCCCTGGTAGATGTACAGCGAGCCCGGGAGGGCCGCAGTGAGCAGTGCGGCGGCGCGGGCCCGGCGGGTCCCCCGCTCGACGTCGGTCGGCATGCCGAAGCGCTTGCGGTCGAACGCGAAGCCGGAGTCCTCGCGGCCATAGCGAGTGACGGGCCGGGTGATGTCGTGGTTGCTCAGCACCCACGTGGCCGGCGCACCCACCGGCGCGTGCTCCGCGAGTGTCCGGGAAATCGAGGCGCGCATCGCGGCGGCATCCCACGGCTGAGTCATGAAGTCGAAGTTGAACGCCGTGTGCATCTCGTCGGGCCGGAGGTAGCGCGCGAACCGGGCGGCGTCCTCGAGCCACACCTCGCCCACCAGCACCCTCGGCTGCTCGTAGGTGTCGGCGACCGCGCGCCACGCCCGGTAGATGTCGTGGATCTCGTCGCGGTCCACGTGCGGGTGCTCACCCGGGCCAGGGCTGTCCGGCAGCGCGGGGAACCTCGCGTCCTTGATGGGCAGTGCCGCAGAGTCGATGCGCACACCCGCGACCCCGCGGTCGAACCAGAAGCGCAGCACGTCCTCGTGCTCGCGGCGAACGTCTGGGTGGTTCCAGTTGAGGTCCGGCTGCTCGGGAGTGAACAGGTGCAGGTACCACTCCCCCGGAGTGCCGTCAGGGTTCGAGGTGCGGGTCCACGTGGGTCCCTGGAAGCTCGACACCCAGTCGGTGGGCATCTGCTCGCCGGCCTCGCCACCTCCGGGGCGGAACCAGAAGCGCTCGCGTTCCGGGCTGCCGGGGCCGGCTTCGAGGGCCGCACGGAACCATGGATGGTCCGCGCTGACGTGGTTGGGGACGATGTCGATGATGGTCCGGATCCCCAGCTCCGCGGCCTCCTCGATCAGCACCTCCGCATCCGCGAGGCTGCCGAACATCGGGTGGATGTCCCGGTAGTCGGAGACGTCGTAGCCGCCGTCCGCGAGCGGGCTCGGGTACCAGGGGTTGAACCACAGCGCGTCGACTCCCAGGCTCGCAAGGTACGGGAGCCGGGAGCGGACGCCGGCGAGGTCCCCAGTGCCGTCGCCGTCGCCGTCAGCGAACGAGCGGACGTAGACCTGGTAGATCACGGCGGTGCGCCACCAGTCAAGGTCGGCTCCAGGCGTCGCGGCCACAGCCGCGGGGCTCAGGACGTCGCTGTCCACGTCGCTCCTCATCGTCGAAGTACTGATGAGGCGACTGTAACTTCCGGATCAGATCCACGCAAGTTCTCGACATTCCATAGCAAGATCACGATCTGATTACGGCGAACTGGTGACGGCCGTGGCCCCATGAGTCCCACGCTCCTGGAGCGCCCTGGAAGGCAACCGGTGCGAGAGTCCGGCCCGAAAGCGGCACTCACTGCCTTCCAGGGCGCACGGCCCAAGACGGGCGGGCAGGGCACTGCGCGCAGCCAAGGCCGCCGGAGCCGGGATCGGGGCGGGGCGGGCCAGGTCAGGGCCCGACTGTGGCGCTGGCTACCGAGTGGGCGCGGGGCCCGTTGAGCCGCGGAGCACCAGCTCGGGCTCGAAGAGCAGCTCGGAGCGCGGCTCGAGCGTCCCCGCGATCTGGCCGAGCAGCATGTCAATGACGGTGCGGCCCATCGCGTCGATGGGCTGACGCAGCGTGGTGAGAGGCGGCTCCGTGAAGCTCATGAGCGCGGAGTCGTCGAAGCCGATCACCGACACGTCCTCGGGCACGCGCAGCTCCGCCCGACGAGCAGCCCGGATCGCACCGAGCGCGAGCGGATCGGACGCGCACACGATGCCCGTGGCACCGGCGTCGAGGAGGTGGCGCGCGCCCGCCTGGCCGGACTCGATCGAGTACAGCCCGTGTGCCACCAGCGCCGGATCCAGGGCCGCGCCGGACCTCTCGAGAGCGCGCCGTGCGCCGTCGAGCTTGCGCATCGACGGCTGGTGAGCGGTGGGCCCCAACAGCAGGCCGATCTTCTCGTGGCCCAGCTGACGCAGGTGCAGCACCGCCTGCTCGCCGGCGGACATGTCGTCGGTCGAGACGGCGACGAATCCCAGGTCCGGAACCGGAGCGCTCACCACCACGGTCGGCAGCTTCACGCTGCGCAAGCGCTCGTAGTGGCCGTGGTCCGCGTTGGCCTCGGTGTAGTTGCCGCCCAGGAAGATGACGCCGCTCACCTGCTGGGCGAGCAGCAGGTCCACGTAGTCGGACTCGGTGATGCCCCCGGCATTCTGGGTGCACAGCAGCGGGGTGTACCCGTTCTGCGCCAGCGCCCCGCCGATGATCTCCGCGAGCGCGGGGAAGATCGGGTTCTGCAGCTCGGGCAGCACCAGGCCCACCAAACGAGCCCGCTCGCCGCGCAGCTTGCTGGGGCGTTCGTAGCCCAGCACGTCCAGCGCGGTGAGCACGGCCTTGCGGGTCGCGTCAGACACGCCCGG
The DNA here is from genome assembly GCF_913055775.1 of uncultured Demequina sp. GTDB lineage: Bacteria > Actinomycetota > Actinomycetes > Actinomycetales > Demequinaceae > Demequina. The sequence goes on from NZ_CAJXJX010000042.1 coordinate 18,439, forward strand.
CTTGTCGTTGAGCACGCGCGAGACCGTGGCCTCGCTCACCCCGACCTTCTGAGCCACCTCTGCCAGACGCTTGGACATGGCTCCAGACTATGCAAGAACTTGCGCTCTTGCGCAAGTGGACGCAAGCCACTGAACTCAGCCCGCGCATCGGCGCTCCAGAAGCGGCGGGCGCTACGGCACTACAGGTCGACCACGCCGTACAGCCGGTCGCCCGCATCACCCAGGCCCGGCACGATGTAGCCCACCTCGTTGAGCTTCTCGTCGACCTGCGCGACCCCCCCGGAGACCTCGGCGCGCTCGCCGATCTCGTCCTGCACGTGCTGGATGCCCTCGGGCGCCGCGAGCAGACACACGCACGTCACGTCGGTCGCGCCTCGCTCGAGCGCGTACTCGATCGCGGCGACCAGCGATCCGCCAGTCGCGAGCATCGGGTCGATGAGGAACACCTGACGGCCGGTGAGGTCCTCGGGCAGGCGGTTCGCGTAGGTGACCGCCTCGAGGGTCTCCTCGTCGCGCTTGAGGCCCAGGAAGCCCACCTCGGCACTCGGCAGGAGCCGGGTCATGCCGTCGAGCATGCCCAGGCCCGCGCGGAGGATCGGCACGATGATGGGCGGCGGGTCCGCGATCTTGGTGCCGGTGGCGGTCGTCAGCGGCGTCTCCACCTCGCACTCCTCGACGCGCACCTCGCGTGTGGCCTCGTACGCGAGGAGCGTCACCAGCTCGTCCACCAGCAGGCGGAACGTGGGCGACGGCGTGTCCTTGTCGCGCAGGACGGTGACCTTGTGGCGAATGAGCGGGTGGTCCGCGACGTGCAGCTGCATGGCTCCCACGTTACCGGCACGCGCCGCGCGAGGCGGGCGACGGCGGCGGGCCGATGCGCGGGCCGGCCCCCGCGGTGCGTTTTCTCTCACGTAGGCCCGTAGACGAGCGAAATGGGCCCGAATCGCTCGCCTCAGGCCTGAGGCGAGCGATTCGGGCCCATTTCGCTCACTTGGCGGCGGGTAGCCTGGCCGCGTGGGCACGTGGGACGACGCGATGGGCGAGGCGCTCGCCCTCGCCGAGCAGGCGACGGCGGCAGGCGATGTGCCCGTCGGAGCCGTCGTCGTGGACCCCACGGGAGCGATCCTCGGCCGCGGCTTCAACCGCCGCGAGGTCGCCCACGACCCCACCGCCCATGCCGAGGTGCTCGCGCTGCGCGCGGCAGCATCGGCCCTGCACAGCTGGCGCCTGGATGACTGCACGCTCGTCGTCACCCTCGAGCCGTGCCTCATGTGCGCGGGCGCGATTCTCCAGTCGCGGGTCCCGCGCATCGTGATCGGTGCCTGGGATGCGAAGGCCGGCGCGACCGGGTCCCAGTGGGACGTGGTGCGCGACGGGCGCATCGGCGCCAAGGTCGAGGTGGTCTCCGGCGTCCGGGAGGCCGAATGCGCGCGCCTGCTCACCGCGTTCTTCGAGGAGCGTCGCTGAGACCGTGAGCGCGGTCCGCCGTCGAGACCAGTGGCGTGCCGGGGCACGGCGGGCCGTCGCGAGTCTGGGGACCATCTCGCCGGCGAGCGCGCCACGGTGGCCCGTTGCCACCCAGACCACGCTCACGCTGATCATCCCGCTCCTGATCGGCATCGCTGCGGGGCGCGTGGACCTGGGCCTGGTGGCCAGCGTGGGCGCCTTCACCGTGCCGTACTTCGCGGCCCTGCCGCGGCTCGAGCAGCAGCTGCTCGCCGTGGGCGTCGTCGCGGGCCACCTCGCCGTCGAACAGGTCGGGGGCCACGACGGTGAAGCCGGCGTCGGCCAGCTGGTTGCACCGGTCCTTCAGCGAATCGGTGAGCCCCCACCACGAGTGCAGCACGAGCACGCCCGGTCCGGTCCCGGACTTCGGCGCGTCGGCGTAGGCGGAGGTGGAGTTCGCAGCCACGTGGGCCAACGCTACCGCCGGTCTCCGGAACTGGCAGCGGCTGCGTCCCGCGGTAAGCCATCGCGTCCAGTTTCTGGAAGGG
>NZ_CAJXJX010000043.1 GCF_913055775.1 uncultured Demequina sp.
GAGCCACTGGATGTGCGCGTAGAACGGCGTGTAGTGCTTCGAGCTCGGGTTGCTCGAGATGTCCACGAGGTTGACGGGCTCGGGCTCCTCGGTCTCCGTGGGCTCCGGCTCCGGCTCCTCCGTCTCGGTCGGCTCGGGCTCCGGCTCCGCCCCCTCGAGCCAGAGCTGCGCGTCGATGTCCGTCGCAGAGGCGCTGGTGACGTCCACCGCCGTCGCCTCCTCGACGGTCGCGGCGCCGTCGTAGTACTGGAGCTCGATCTCGGTGTCGACCCACTCCTCGGCCTCCTCGTCCCAGTACAGGTCCGTGAAGAACTCGACCACGTACTCGCCGTCCGGCAGGTGGGCGATCACGTAGTCGCCGGTGGTCGTGTTGACGAAGCCCGGGTACTCGGAGTCGTCGTCGACCGAGATCGCGGTCACGTCCAGCAGATCCAGCGCCTCGACGTCCACTCCCTCGGGAAGCGTCACGGTGCCGCTGATGGTCTTGGCCAGGTCCATCTCGATGTCGAGCCCGGACAGGGACTCGACCTCGGTCACGTCCACCGGCGTGGCGGTGGCGAGGGTGCGCCCGCCGCCGTAGTACTCGGTCAGGACGCTCGGCACGGCGGTGGGGTCGCCGTCGTAGGAGTTGGTGACGCCGCGAGCGACGATGAGGTAACCGCCCGCGGGAATGCCGTTGATCTCCCACGCGCCGGTGGAGTAGTCGCGCCGCATCGTGCCGATCCGGTTGCCGTCCAGGTCGTGCAGCTCGACCACGATGCTGCGCAGCCACGACTCGGGCGCGCCCTCCGCACCCGTGAGGGAGCCCGACAGGGACCGGCCCTCGGTGAGTTCCGCGTCGATGCCGGTCGCGTTTCCCGTGGAGAGGTCGATGACCGTGGCGTCCTCTTCGAAGAGCTCGTCGTCGTAGTACTCGTCGACCACGTTGGTCCACCAGTCACCGTCGAACGCGCCCTCGAACCGAACGACGTGCTCGAGCGGCAGCAGCCGGGAGATGGTGTAGGTGCCCTCGGCCGGGGTGACCGTGACGCTCGTCTCGTGGTGGGTGCTGCCGATCCGATAGTGCGCGATCACGGCGACCGGGCCGTCGTCGAGCTCCTCGCTCGCGCCCTCCTCGAGGCTGATGGTGCCCGAGATGGTGCGCCCGAACTCGGCGGCAAGGTCCACGCCGGTGACATCGGTCGCGTCGACCGTGAGCAGGTTCGTGTCGGAGCCGATCCATCCCCCGCCGTAGAACTCGGCGATGAGGTTGGGGGCGACCGTCTCGCCGAGAACGTCGTCGTAGTACTCGCCCCACGCCACCGCGACCCAGTGCTGCCCGGCGGGCACGTCCGCGATGGAGTAGGTGCCGTCCGCCGCGACACCCGCCGTGTCGACGTAGACGAGGTCATCGCCGTAGATCGTGACGGAAGCGGCCTGATACCAGTCCGTCTCCGCGCCGACCGGCAGCGTGACTGTTCCGGACACGGTCACCCCGTCCGCGGCCTGCGCGCTGGCCGCGACTCCCCCCAGGCCGGCAAGCGCCAGGAGCGCGATCAGTACCGCGCTGATCCGGCGTGAGATCTCTCGTGCGTGCAGCGTCGTCATGGCAGTCCCCCTCATCGTGCCGCGCCCGCCATTGGACGCCGACTCCTTTGGACCTTAGGCACGTCGCCGCCGACAGTCCAGACGCACAGAAGGGGCGAACGGGACAAACAGGGACAGCGGGCGTGCTGGAGTCAGGGTTTCTGCGCCCGTGGGGGCTTTCGGCGGGCCGATGCGCGGGCTGGCACAGGGCCGATGCGCGGGCCGGGTGGCGCTGCCGGCTGAGGCTACGGGCGGCCGATGTACGGCATCATGTCGCCCACGGCCCAGTTGTACATCGAGCGCACCTTGGCGGTGTTGCCCGGCGTCGTGGCCTCCATGACCTGGCCGCTGCCGATGTACATCGCGACGTGATAGATCGCCGATGCGTTCTTGCCCGAGCCCCAGAACACCAGGTCGCCCTTGCGGATCTGGCTGTACGGCAGCAGCGTGACGCCGGCGTACTGGGTGCGCGACGAGCGCGGGATGTAGTGCCCGGCGGCACGCCACGACGCGGAGGTCAGGCCCGAGCAGTCGTACGCGGGCCCATTGCCGCCGTAGGCGTACGCCGCGCCCTTGAGGGTGAGCGAGTAGGCGGCTGCCGTGGCCCCCTGCGACGCCGACGACTTCCACGAGTTCTGCGGCTCAGGCTCCGGCTCCGGATCGGGCTCGGGGGTGGAGGTCTCGGTGGGCTCGGGCTCGGGGGTGGAGGTCTCGGTGGGCTCGGGCGTCGAGCCGCCGCCGCTGGAACCACCGGAGTTGGAGCCGCCGGAGTTCGACCCACCCGAGTTGGAACCGCCCGAGTTGGAACCGCCGGAGTTCGAGCCACCCGAGCTGGAACCGCCGGAGTTCGAGCCTCCAGAGTTCGATCCGCCGGAGTTCGAGCCACCCGTCTGGTTCCCGGTCTGCGTCCCGCCGGATCCGGACGACTGCGACTGCTCCTTCTCGGCCTGCGCGGCCTCCTCGAGGCGGCGCTGCTCCTCCTCGAACGCGGCCTGCAGGCGGCGCTGGCGCTCCGCGGCCAGGCCAGCCTGGCGCTCGGCCTCGAGTTCGGCCGTGACGCCCCGCAGCTCGGCGACGCGGGCGACGGCAGCCGAGCGCGCATCGGCCGCATCGGCCACCGCCTTCTCCGCGTTCTCGCGCGCGGTCTGCGCCACCTCGAGTGCCTCGGACGCGGCGGCCTCCGCGTCGGCGGCGGTCACTGCGGCCTTCTCGGCGTACTCGCGCATGGTCTGCGCGACAATCTCGGCGGCACGCACGGCCTGGACCGTCGCGTCGGCCTCGTTCGACGCCCGGCCGAGGGCCTCGTGGCGCTGGATGACCTCGTCGAAGCCATCCGACTTCACGAGCGCCTCGAGCTCGGTCATCCCGCCGGCGTTGCGGTAGGAGGCCATGGCGACGTTGGCCAGCGCGGTCTTCGCGTCGGCGAGAGCGGCGTCCGCCTCGTCGGCCTGTCGGTTGGCGGAGTACAGGCTGCGCTGGGCCGCGATGTTCGCGTCCTGGGCGTCCTGGTAGTCGGCGTCCGCGAGGCGAGCGGCGACGTCGGCCTCGTGGAGGGCGTCCTCGAGCTGCGCGATAGCGGCGTCGAGCTGCGCGACGCCGGCGGCGGCGTCATCCGCTGCGGCGCGGGCAGCGGAGATCTCGTCCTGCCCGGGATAGTCGGCGGCTCGGGCGGGCGACGTGGGGAAAGCGACGAGCGCCGTCAGGGTGAGGATGCCGGTCAGCGCGAGGGCGAGCGCGCGCACGGGCAGGCGTCCCTGCACAGCGGTCCGCGCCATCGTTCCCTCTCGTCACACTTGTCACACGAGTCACATGCGACTCACCTGTCAGATAGTAAACGCATTCGGACAGATCGGCTACCCCCGTGTGACGCATCCGTGCTCCGCCCCGCGTCCTGGACGGGGGCCGCACGCCTTGCCCTAGGGTGGCGGCATGGATGACGACGGCATCGAGACTGACGCCTGGGCCGCTGACGAGGGACCCGGCGCGGGCGCGCCCATCCCCGCGAGCGCCGCCTGGCGCGAGGGCGACCACCCGGGGCGCCGCCAGTTCATGCCGATTGGCGATCTCCCGCTCGAGGCGGACCCTCTGGGCACCCTCCCGAACGTCACCCTCGCGTACGAGACGTGGGGCGAGCTCAACGCCGCCAAGGACAACGCCGTCTACATCGCGCACGCGCTCACGGGCGACATGCACGTGTGGGGCCCAGCCGAGCCCGGCCACCACACCGGCGGCTGGTGGAACGCGATGGTGGGCCCGGGCAAGCCCATCGACCCGGAGCGCCATTTCATCGTGTCCGCGAACGTGGTGGGCGGCTGCCAGGGCACCACCGGCCCGGCGTCCCCGCACCCCGAGGACGGCGAGCCGTGGGGCTCACGCTTCCCGTACGTGACGATGCGCGACATGGTGGCCGCGGAGATCCGCCTCGCGGACGGCCTGGGCATCGACCGCTGGCGCCTGATCGCCGGTCCGTCGATGGGCGGCATGCGCGCGATCGAGTGGACGGTCATGGCGCCGGGGCGCGTGGGGGCGATCGCTCCCGTGGGCTCGACGGCCGCCGTCACCGCGGACCAGATCGCGTGGTCCACCACGCAGCTCGCAGCCATCGCCGCCGACCCCAAGTTCCGCGGCGGCGACTACTACGACGCCGCGGACGGCGACGGCCCGCACGCCGGCCTGGGCATCGCGCGCATGATCGCGCACACCACGTACCGCTCCGAGAAGGAGCTCGCCGAGCGGTTCGGGCGCTCCTACCAGGGCGAGACGGACCCGCTGGGCAAGGGCGGCCTGTTCGCGGTCCAGAGCTATCTGCAGCACCACGCCCGCAAGCTCGCGCGTCGCTTCGACGCGAACACCTACGTGCGGCTCGCGCAGTCGATTCAGTCTCATGACGTGGGCCGCGACCGCGGCGGCGTCGAGACCGCGCTCGCGCGCTACACGGACGCTGCGCTGGTGGTCGCGGTCGACTCGGACCGCCTGTACCCGCTCAAGAACTCGCAGCGCCTCGACGCCGCGCTGTCCGGCTCCGAGGGCGTCAAGGTGGTCCACTCCCCCGTGGGCCACGACGGCTTCCTGGTCGAGTCCGGCCAGCTCAACGCGTTCATGGCGGAGTTCGAGCGCTCGCTGTAGCCACGCGAGGCGGCGCTGACCCCTACGCGCCGGCGGTGACGGGCGAGGACTCCACCGTCGCTGCGTCGCGGACGCCGAAGGCCTGGAAGGTCATGTCCTGTGGCCGTCCCGGCGCCCACCACCCGCTGAAGTGGATCCCGAGCTCCGTGGTGAGGCCGCCCGGCGCGACGAGCGCGCCGGCGTACACGAAGTCGAACACGCGTCGGTCGCCATGGAGGCCGGCCCCAAGAAAGGTCCAGCCCCACGATCCGGCATCGAATGCAGGGGGAACTGGGAATGCACGCTTGGCGTCGAGCGAGATGCGCACGCGAACGCCGGTGACCCCCGCGGCACCGGCATCGCCCGAGAGGACGACCCGTACGGCCGCCTCGACGTGGTTCACGAACAGGCCACGGGAGATGCGCACCGATGGCTCGTCAACACCGAGCACCGCTGCCGACGCGGAAAGGGGCCTGGAGGGAACGGGTATCGCCACAGGCGCGGTCGGATCCACCAGCACGCTCAGGTCGATCGCCATCGTCATCCTCCTCGCCCAGCTGCCCGGGCCGGGCCATCGTCTCACCGTTGAGACTCGCGCTGGAAGAGAGTATGGCGGAGATCACACTCAGGAGCTCTCAGACACGTCGATGGCACGTGGGTCGACGACGGTGCGCAGAATCCGGGCGCAGGCCTCCTGCTGACGAGCGACCGGGCTCCGCTGGTGAGGCAACGCTGATAGTGTCGCCCCGCACCCAGCACCACACGAGGAGTCGCATGCCACCCACGGATGCCCAGGCTGCAGCAGACATCGCGCACGAGGCGGGCACCGTCCTGCTGGGACTGCGCGCCGCCTTCGGAGACGACGTCGAGGGTCGCGAGCGCGGCAAGCGCGGCGACGCCGGCGCGCAGGCGCGCATCGCCGCACTCCTCGCGGAGCGCTTCCCCGACGACGCCGTCCTGAGCGAGGAGGCCCGCGACTCGGAGGCGCGGCTCAGTGCCGACCGCGTGTGGATCATCGATCCCCTCGACGGCACGCGCGAGTACTCCGAGGGCCGCGCCGACTGGGCCGTGCACGTCGCGCTGTGGGAGAGCGGAGAGCTGAGCGCGGCCGCCGTCGCCATTCCGGGCGAGGACCTCGTGCTCGACACGGACAGCGTGCCCCCGGCGCCCGCATCGGCCGACGGCAGAGTACGCCTGGCCGTGAGCCGCTCGCGGCCGCCTGCCATCACCGAACCTGTGCGGCAGGCGCTCGACGCGGAGCTGATCCCCATGGGCTCGGCGGGCGTGAAGATCGCCGCCGTCGTGCGCGGTCAGGTGGACGCTTATGTCCACGCGGGTGGCCAGTACCAGTGGGATTCGGCCGCGCCGGTCGCGGTCGCGCGCGCAGCGGGGTTGCACACGTCACGCATCGACGGGTCCCCGCTGGTCTACAATGACGCCGACCCCTATCTACCCGATCTGGTGGTGTGCCGCCCCGACCTGGCCCCGGCCATCCTGAAGGCGATCGCGGACGCCGACCACGGAGACGATTCATGACCCAGCCCGCTCACATGCTGAGCCAGCTCGACGCCCTCGAGGCGGAGGGCATCCACATCGTTCGCGAGGTCGTCGCGCAGATGGAGCGCCCGGCGCTGCTGTTCTCCGGCGGCAAGGACTCGATCTGCCTGCTGCACCTCGCGATCAAGGCCTTCGCCCCCGCTGCCGTGCCCATGCCCGTGGTGCACATCGACACCGGCCAGAACTTCCCCGAGGTCCTCGAGTACCGCGACCGGATCGTGGAGAAGTACGGACTGAACCTCGTGGTCGGCTCGGTTCAGGACGCGATCGACGCCGGCACGGTCCGCGAGGAGCCCAACGGCTCGCGCAACCGCATCCAGACTCCCGTGCTGCTCGACACGATCGAGAAGAACAGGTTCGACGCCTGCATGGGCGGCGCCCGCCGCGATGAGGAGAAGGCACGCGCCAAGGAGCGCGTGTTCTCCTTCCGTGACGACTTTGGCCAGTGGGACCCCCGCAACCAGCGCCCCGAGCTGTGGAACCTCTACAACGGCAAGGTGCACCCGGGTGAGTCCATCCGCGTGTTCCCGCTGAGCAACTGGACCGAACTCGACATCTGGGACTACATCCGCTCGCGCGACATCGAGGTCCCCTCCATCTACTACGCGCACGACCGCGAGGTCTTCCTGCGCGACGGCATGTGGATGGCGGCGAACGAGTTCGCCGTGCCGGGCGACGGCGACGAGGTCGTCACCAAGAAGGTGCGCTACCGCACCGTGGGCGACGCGACCCTGACCGCGGCGGTGGAGTCCGAGGCTGACACCATCGACAAGATCATCGAAGAGACGGCCGCGACGCGCCTGACGGAGCGCGGGGCGACCCGCGGCGACGACCGCGTGTCCGAGGCTGCCATGGAGGACCGGAAGAAGGAGGGGTACTTCTAATGGACCTGCTGCGCTTCGCCACCGCTGGATCCGTTGACGACGGCAAGTCCACGCTGATCGGCCGCCTGCTGTTCGACTCGAAGACCATCTTCGAGGACCAGCTCGAGGCCGTCGAGCTCGCCTCGAAGAGCCGAGGCAACGAGTACACCGACCTGTCGCTGCTCACGGACGGCCTGCGCGCCGAGCGCGAGCAGGGCATCACGATCGACGTGGCCTACCGCTACTTCGCGACGCCGCGCCGCAAGTTCATCATCGCGGACACCCCCGGCCACCAGCAGTACACGCGCAACATGGTCACCGGAGCCTCGACTGCGGACCTCGCGATCATCCTGGTGGACGCGCGCAAGGGCATGACCGAGCAGTCGCGTCGCCACGCCACCATCGCGTCCCTGCTGCGCGTGCCGCACGTGGTGCTCGCCGTCAACAAGATGGACCTGGTCGACTGGTCGGAGGAGCGCTTCAACGAGATCTACGAGGAGTTCTCCTTGTTCTCGTCGAAGCTCGACATCCCCGACCTGACGGCGATCCCCCTGAGCGCCCTCGAGGGCGACAACGTGGTCGAGCGCAGCGAGAACATGCCCTGGTACGGCGGCTCCAGCCTGCTGTACCACCTGGAGCACGTCCACATCGCGTCCGACAAGAACCTGCAGGACGTGCGCTTCCCGGTGCAGTTCGTGATCCGGCCTCAGCAGTCGAACGCGCGCGACTACCGCGGCTTCGCCGGCCAGGTCGCGTCCGGCATCCTCAAGGTGGGCGATGAGGTTCTGGCGCTGCCCAGCGGCCTGACCACCAAGGTCGCGGCCATCGACGGACCGTCAGGCCCGCTCGACGAGGCCTTCCCCGCGATGTCGGTCACGGTGCGCCTCGAGGACGAGATCGACATCTCGCGCGGCGACATCATCTGCCGCGTCGGCAACCACCCGGAGCCCACGCAGGACGTCGAGGCGATGGTGTGCTGGATGGATCAGGACGCGCTCACCGTGGGACGCAAGCTGGGAATCTTCCACACCAGCCGCATGGCGCGGGCGATGGTCAAGGACATCCCCTACGAGCTCAACGTCAACACGCTGCACCGCGACTCCGAGATCAACCAGCTCAACCTGAACTCGATCGGTCGCGTCAAGCTGCGTGTCACCACGCCGCTGCTCGTGGACGACTACGACCACAACCGCACCACCGGATCCTTCATCCTGATCGACGAGGCCACCAACCGCACCGTGGGTGCGGGCGTGATCCGCGACTCGTGATGCGGCGCTGACGTGGACTTCGCGCTGCTGGCCGCTGCGGTCGGCATCGGTGTGGTGGTCGGCCTGACCGGCATGGGCGGTGGCGCCCTCATGACGCCCACGCTGGTGCTGTTCTTCGGTATCCCGCCGCTCACTGCGGTGTCCTCGGACGTCGTGGCGTCTGCGGCGATGAAGCCCGCCGGCTCGTGGGTCCATATGCGCAACGGCACCGTGAACTGGCAGCTGGTCCGGCTGCTGGTCTACGGCTCCGTGCCCGCCGCGTTCGGCGGAGTGCTGATAGCCCATCTGATGGGGCCCGGGCCGGAGGTCCAGGCCTTCGTGAAGCACGCGCTCGGAGTCGTGCTGATCATCGCGTCGCTCGGACTCTTTGTGCGCGCCTACCTCCGCATGCGCGAGTACGCCATGCAGCGTGACGGACGCGCGGCACCTCTGCCCAAGGACCGGCCGGACGTGGTTGCGCGCCCCGTCCCCACGGTCATCGTGGGCGTGGTCGGCGGGCTCATGGTGGGACTCACCTCGGTGGGCTCGGGCTCGCTGATCATCATCGCCCTCATGGCGCTGTACCCGACTCTCAAGGCGAACCAGCTCGTCGGCACCGACCTCGTCCAGGCGGTTCCGCTCGTCGTGGCAGCCGCGATTGCCCACTTGATCTTCGGCGACGTCGACTGGTCGGTGACCCTGCCCATCATCCTCGGATCCGTCCCCGGCGCGTACCTTGGCGCGCAGCTGTCCTCGCGCATCGCCGGTGGGATGGTGCGCCGCGCGCTGGCGATCATCCTGTTCGTCGCCGGACTCGCGCTCCTCGGCGTCTCGGGTCAGTGGGTGTTCGTCTCTCTCGCCGTGATCGCCGTGGGAGGCACCCTGGCCTGGGGCGTGGCGCGCCGCTCGATGGGCTACCGGTTCTTCACTTTCCAGGAACGGCGGGCTGAGAAGATGGGCAAGTCATGACCGAGATGCGGCTCACCGCGCTGCAGCTGAACGAGCTCGAGCTCATGCGCGCCGGCGCGTACGGCCACGCTCTGCGCTACGAGCTTCCGGACAAGGGCCCCCACCACGCGACGCTGCTGTTCCCCGGGGCATTCGAGGACGTGTCCCTGACGCTCCTCGACACCGAGGCGACGCCCGTGGCGCGCGTGCGTGTGCTGGAGCGGCACGCCGATGCGCGAGGCACCTGGTTGGGCGGGCTCGTCGAGGTCACGCGCGAGCCCGCACGGCCCACGTTCCCCGAGCTGAGGCCCTCGAGCACCATGGCTCCCGTGAGCGATGCCACGCTCCTGCTCGGACGGCGCAGCGGCAAACTCGACGGAACTGTTATCGCGATCGACTCGGGAGACGCTCACGCGCTCGCGCAGACAGTGCGAGGCCTGCGCACCGACGGACTCGACCTGCGTGTGCTTCCTGAGCCCGCCGCCCTGCACGTGTCCGGCGCCGACCGCACGGAGCTCCTCGAGCACCTCGCCTCCGTCGTGTTCGCCTCGAACGTGCGCGTCATCCGCGGTGAGCAGAAGGCGCCGGGCGACGGCGTAGTCGTGCTGTTCACGGGGCTGTCGGGATCCGGCAAATCCACCATCGCTCGCCAAGTCACGCGCCAGCTGCGCGCCGAGACCAACCAACGCGTCACACTGCTCGATGGCGACGAGGTCCGCGCGATGCTCTCGAGCGGACTCGGTTTCTCGCGCGAGGATCGCGAGCTGAACGTGCGGCGCATTGGATGGGTCGCTTCGCAGATCAGCGCTCACGGCGGCATCGCCATCTGCGCGCCCATCGCACCGTATGAGTCGATGCGGCAGGAGGTCCGCGAGATGGCCGAGCGCGCGGGCCGCTTCATCCTGGTCCACGTCGCCACCTCGCTCGAGGAGTGCGAGGCGCGCGATCGCAAGGGCCTCTACGCCAAGGCTCGTGCTGGGCAGATCGCCGAGTTCACGGGAATCTCGGATCCCTACGAAGAGCCCCTCGACGCTGACGTCCGGGTGGGAGCAAGCGGCGAGTCAGCAGAGTCGAGCGCTGCGGCGGTGGTGGCGACGATCGTCGGCAGCAGCGAGGCTGCCTACATCATCTGACCCACGACGCGACGCGCCGGCGGCTCACGATGCGGCCGACTCGCCTCAGTAGGCTCCCCTGGCCGCCACGACCGCCCACATGGTGCGCAGCATGATCACGAGGTCGCCGCCCAGGTTCCAGTTCTCCGCGTAGTAGAGGTCCAGCTGGACGCTCTGCTCCCACGTGAGGTCCGAGCGGCCGCTCACCTGCCACAGGCCGGTGATGCCGGGCTTGACCAGCTGGCGACGCGACACGTCCTCGTCCCAGTCCGCGACCTCCACCGGCAGCGGCGGCCGCGGGCCCACGAGCGACATGTCGCCCTTGAACGCGTTGAGCAGCTGCGGCAGCTCGTCCAGCGAGTAGCGGCGCAGGAACCTGCCCACCGGCGTGACGCGAGGGTCGTCCTTCATCTTGAAGAGCACCTTGTTGCCCACGTCCATGCGGCTGAGGCCCGCGAGCTCGTCGCGGCGCGACTCCGCGTCCTGGTACATCGAGCGGAACTTGTACATGGTGAACGGCTGGTGGTCGCGGCCCACGCGGGTCTGGCGGAACAGCACCGGGCCCTTGCTCGTGACGCGGATCGCGGTCGCGATCAGCAGCATGGGCACGGACAGGAACAGCAGCAGCGCCGCGGCGCCCATGCGGTCGATCACCGACTTCAGGATGTACTTGCTGCCCGTGTAGCCGGCGGTCTCGACGTGGAGCAGCGGCAGCCCCTCGACCGGGCTCATGCGCATGCGCGGCCCGGCGACGTCCACCATTGCGGGCAGGACGATGAGGCCCACGCCGCTGCCCTCGAGCTGCCAGCCCAGGCGGCGGGCCTCGCGCAGCGAGAGCTCGTCCGTGCCGGACAGGAGCAGGTACTCGGCTCCGACGGTCTTGGCCTCGTTGGCGGCGTCCTCCAGCGGGCCGAGCACCGGCACGTCGGAGAGGTCGTTCGCGAGGGTCTTCTCCTCGTGGCTGGGCAGGCACACGCCGATGACGTTGTAACCGGCGCGACGCGACGAGCGCAGGCGGCGGATCATCTGCTCGGCGGTGCGGCGCGGACCCACGATCACGACCTGCGCCTGCAGCTCCCCGTGGTCGCGCTGGGCGACGATGAACTTGCGGCTGATCGCGCGGCCGCCCAGCAGCGCGAGCGTGCCCAGCGGGATCGCGAGCACCAGGTACACGCGGCTGATCTGCCACTGCGTGACAAGCGCCACAATCGCGACCACCGCGAGGGTCTGCCAGCTGGCGGTGACCACGCGCTGGAACTCCTGGGGACCGTGCCCGAGGATGCGCGCCTCACGCGAGCGTGCCACCGACAGCAGCACCATCCAGAGGGTGACGACGCCCACCGAGAACCAGATGTAGCCGGGCGCCGGCTGGCCTACCAACTGCGCCGACGGGTCGGGCCCAAAGCGCAGCGTGTGCGCCAGGGCGGTCACGACCACGATGAGGATGGCGTCGAGCACGAGCAAGCGGGCCGTGTACTTGTGGGCCCATCCGTTCGGGCCGGCCATGCGCTGAGTGGAGGTCCTGCGGACCTGCTGCGCCGCGGGAGCGCTGGACGGAGCGTGCTTGATGTCCTCGCTCACGCGGACCACCTGCCGCGGAACTCGAAACCGCCTGCTGTTGAACCCCTCATCGTGCTATCCCCCCAAGATGCACGGCACCGTCGACCCGCTGCTGCTTCGAAGGTCACGACAACCCGCATCAGCGGCGCCGTCGCCATGACTCTCCGAACCGGCCCCCCTCGGGCGTTCGGTCCCTCATTACCCCCTGCACGGACCCGTTCGGCGAAACCTCTTCCCCCGCATGCGCTTCGTGGAGCGAATGCCTTGTCCAAACTCCCCCCGGAGTCGGGCCCTACCGTGGAGAGTAACAGTGTGACTTCGATCACACTAGTCAGAAATGGGGTGTGTCCGATTTGTCCCCCGACGACGGTGAGAAGGCCCTCGTGAGGCCCTAGGCGGACCCGAGCACGCGGCCCGCCGCGGCCTCCCAGCGGTCACCCCAGGCACCAATCGATTCGACCCCGAGCGCCTCGTGAGAGCCGTGCCCCAGCACCGACCAGGCGGGGCGCGGCGCAGGCCGCGGGAAGTCCGCGGTCGTCGTTGGCCCCACCACCGCATCGGCCCCACTGGAGCCCACGATGTGCTGCGCGAATTCGAACCACGAGCACTGTCCCGAAGACGTGCCGTGATAAGTCCCAGCCGGGACGTCCGCGTCCACGAGCCGCACGATGAACTCTGCGAGGTCGCGGGTCCAGGTGGGCTGGCCGAGTTGGTCGTCGACCACGGCGAGGCTGTCGCGCTCGCCTGCGAGGCGCGCGATCGTGGAGGGGAAGCACGGGCCGTGCTCGCCGTAGAGCCACGCCGTCCGCACGATCAACGCGTCCGCCCCGCTGTCGCGCACCGCCCGCTCGCCCCGGGCCTTGGTCGCGCCGTAGACGCTCGCGGGCTCGACCGGGGTGTCCTCGGCGTACGGCTCCGTCGCGGTGCCGGAGAAGACGTAGTCCGTGGAGATGTGCACGAGCCGTGCTCCGGCGTCGCGGCACGCGCGCGCGACGTGCCCGGGCACGGTGGCGTTGAGGAGCTCGGCGGCCTCGGCGTCGCTCTCCGCGGCGTCGACCGCGGTGTACGCGGCGCAGTTGACCACCACGTCCGCTCCCGCGACCGCTCGGGCGAGGGCGGCCGGGTCGGTGACGTCGACATCGGCGCGCGTGGCCGCCGTCACGGCCCTGCCATGCTGCTCGAGCACCTCGACCAGATCGCGGCCGAGCATCCCTCCCGCGCCGAGCACCAGCCATTGCCCCTGGTCATTCACCATGGTGCAACCCTAGAGGCGCTCGCTAGGCTGGGCGCGTCGACTGGGGGGAGACAGCATGGAGTTCACCGAACTCGCGGTGCCGGGGGCTTATCGCGTAGACACGCAGCACTTCGCGGACGACCGCGGCGTCTTCCTCGAGTGGTTCAAGGACGCGCCGTTCACGGCCGCCGCCGGGGCGCCGCTGAGCGTGCAGCAGGCCAACTGCTCGGTCTCTGACGCCGGCGTGCTGCGCGGCATCCACTTCGCGGACGTCCCGCCCGGGCAGGCCAAGTACGTAACGTGCGCGCGCGGCGCGGTGCTGGACGTGGTCGTGGACCTGCGGGTGGGGTCGGCGACCTTTGGCCACTGGGACTCGGTGCTGCTCGACGACGTCGACCGCCGCGCGATCTACCTGCCCGAGGGGCTGGGCCACGCGTTCCTGTCGCTCGAGGACGCCTCCACGGTCATGTACCTGTGCTCGACGCCGTACGCGCCCGGACGCGAGCATGAGGTCTCGCCGCTCGACCCGGCGATCGGGATCGACTGGCCCACGCACGGCCGCGACGGGCAGCCGCTCGAGTACCGGCTGTCGCCCAAGGACCAGGCGGCGCCCACGCTCGCGCAGGCCACCGAGCAAGGGCTGCTGCCCACCATGGCGCAGGTCGACGCGTGGGCCTCCACGCCGTCAGGAGGGGCGGCCCAGTGAAGGTCCTCGTCACCGGCGGCGCCGGATTCATTGGCGCCAACTTTGTGCACCTCACCCTGCGCACGCGCCCCGACGCGACCGTGACGGTGGTCGACGCGCTCACCTATGCGGGCAACACCGAGTCGCTCCCCACCGACGAGCGGGTGACGCTGGTCAAGGGCGACATCGCCGACCGCGAACTGGTGGACGACCTGGTGGGCGACGCGGATCTGGTGGTCCACTTCGCGGCCGAGTCCCACAACGACAACTCGCTGCACGACCCCTGGCCCTTCGTGCAGACCAACGTCCTTGGCACCTACGCGCTCCTCGAAGCCTGCCGCCGCCACGGCACCCGCCTGCATCACATCTCCACGGACGAGGTCTACGGCGACCTCGAGCTGGACGACCCCGCGAAGTTCACGCCCGAGACGCCATACAACCCGTCCTCGCCGTACTCGTCCACCAAGGCGTCCTCGGACCTGCTGGTGCGCGCGTGGGTGCGGTCCTTCGGGCTCGAGGCGACCATCTCCAACTGCTCGAACAACTACGGCCCGTTCCAGCACGTCGAGAAGTTCATCCCGCGCCAGATCACCAACATCATCGACGGCGAGCGCCCCAAGCTCTACGGCGCGGGGCTGAACGTGCGCGACTGGATCCACGTGGACGACCACAACGCGGCGGTCTGGGCGATCGTCGACCGCGGCCGCATGGGCGAGACCTACCTCATCGGCGCGGACGGCGAGCTCGACAACAAGACCGTCATCGAGACCATCCTCACGGAGATGGGTCAGGACGCGGACGCGTACGACCATGTGAGCGACCGCCCCGGCCACGACCTGCGCTACGCGATCGACGCGACCCGCACCCGCGAGGAGCTGGGCTGGGAGCCGGCCTACACGGACTTCGCGTCCGGGCTGCGCGCCACCATCGCCTGGTACCGCGACAACGAGCCGTGGTGGCGGGCGCGCAAGCACGAGACCGAGCTCAAGTACCAGCGGATCGGACGCTAGGGAGAGACATGAAGGGCATCATCCTCGCCGGCGGATCCGGCACTCGGCTGCACCCCATCACCATGGGCGTGTCCAAGCAGCTGGTGCCGGTCTACGACAAGCCGATGATCTACTACCCGCTGTCCACGCTCATGCTCGCGGGCATCCGCGACGTGCTGGTCATCACCACCCCGCACGACGCCCCGCACTTCGAGCGGCTGCTGGGCGACGGCAGCCAGTTCGGGATGTCGATCGAGTGGGCGCAGCAGCCCTCGCCCGACGGCCTGGCGCAGGCCTTCGTCATTGGCGCAGACTTCATTGGGGACGATGCTGTGGCGCTGGTCCTGGGCGACAACATCTTCTACGGCCCCGGGCTGGGCACGCAGCTCACGCGCTTCGCCGGGCTGGAGGGCGCGGCGGTGTTCGCGTACCGGGTGGCGGACCCGACGGCGTACGGCGTGGTGGAGTTCGACGCCGAGGGACGTGCGCTCAGCCTCGAGGAGAAGCCCACCCACCCGCGCTCCGAGTACGCGATCCCGGGCCTGTACTTCTACGACAACGACGTGCTCGAGATCGCCGCCGGACTCGAGCCGTCCGCGCGCGGCGAGTACGAGATCACGGACGTCAACCGCGAGTACCTGTCACGCGGGACGCTGCAGGTCGAGGTGCTGCCGCGCGGCACCGCGTGGCTCGACACCGGCACGTTCGACTCGCTCATCCAGGCGGGCAGCTTCGTGCAGTCGGTGCAGCACCGCCAGGGCCTGTCGATCGGGTCACCCGAGGAGGTCGCCTGGCGCAACGGCTGGCTGTCGGACAGCGAGCTGCTCGCCCGCGCCGATTCCCTCGCCAAGTCGGGGTACGGCGACTACCTGCGGAGCCTGCTCAGCTAGCCACCGCATCGGCCCTACTCAGCAGTGCCCTGGAAGATCACCGAGCAGGCCATGCCTGCGACGTCCTCGCCCTCCTCGGCCACGCGCGTGGTGTCCGCCGCCGCGACGCCCACGCAGCCCACGCCGGCCTCGACGAACAGCGGGTCCACGAGGTTGGGGCGCTGAGTCTCCTGGGCGGCCCACGCGTCCACGACCTCCGCGGCGCTCTGGTCCGAGCGCGACACGTTCTCGCCCGCGTAGTCGAAGTCGCCGCAGTCCGCAGGCAACTCGTCGCGCGGCACGTCGACCGCGCCCGGGAGCTGGGTCGCGCGCTCACGGGCGTGCTGGGCCATGCACTCGCTTGCGTCCAGGCCGGCGAGGCCCTCGGTCACCCGCAGCGCGTTGATCTGGTCCAGCAGCTCCTGCTCGAACTGCTCGGTGCTGGGCAGCTCGACCGGGTCCACAGCGTTGGAGCAGCCCGCGACGGCGGCGGCCGTCAGGAGGGCCGATGCGGCGGCGACGAGTGTGCGGAAGGTGCGGCGGGGGCGGGTCACCCGGCCAGGGTAGACGGTCGCTGGGCGGGCACGGTGCATGGCCCCAGGGTCTGGTTGGCGAGGTGGGGGGTGGAGTAGTGTGCTGGCCAGCAGAGGGGGGAAACCATGCGATCGCTTGTTGTTGTCGCCGTTGCCGCTGTCGGGGTGCTGTCGGGGTGCGCGAGTTCCGGGACGCCGGGACCGTTCGTGACCATGACGCCGGAACCCGTGCAGGTCACCGCCACGGCCACGCCGCCGCCCGAGGTGGTGCTCGAGATCCCGCAGGAATGCCTCGACGCGCTCGACGTCGCGCAGTCGACGCTGGCCCTCGATCTCGAGGCCTTCGAGGCGCAGGCCGCCGCGCTCGACGCCGCGAAAGAGGCGATCCGGGCTGGGCTCGACAACCGCACCGTCGCCTTCGATGACGCCGTGGCGCGCATGAACGAGGCCGAGGACAGCGTCAGCGTCGATGCCGTCGTGGGGGCGAGGGACTCGTTCGTCTCGAACCGCCACGCGTGCCTGGTCGCCGTGATGGACTGAGGCGCGGTCGCCGCGGCGCGTGAGCCGCTGCGAGCGTCAGCCGTAGAACATCTGCGAGCAGACCCAGCCGCCGATGTCCTCCCTGTCCGACGCCGCCTTGGTCCGATCGCCCACCGCGTGGGCGACGCACGCGACGCCCACCTCGTCGAAGCTCGAGCGCAGGATGTTCTCGCGGTGGTCCTCCGAGTCCATCCACAGCTGATGCAGCGCCCCCGCCGGGCCGTCGCCGCGGACGAGGTTCTCGCCCACCGTCTGCGCTGTGCACTCGAAGGTCAGGTCCTCGTGGGCGAGCTCGTCCTTGCCGCGGGCGGTCTTCGCGCGGTCGAGGGCCTGCTCCTCGGCGCAGTCCGACCACTCGAGCGCGTCCTCGCCGTCCGCCTCGCGGGCCTTGTTCGCGAGCGCGAAGAGGTCCTGCGCGAGGTCCTCGGCGCGCTCCTTGAGGCTGCGGCCGTCGGCCTTCTCCTCGCTCGCGGTGGCCTGGGCCTCGTCCTCCTGCGGCACGGGCGTGGGGCTGGCGCTGGCGTCCGCGTCCCCGTCCGCGTCTGACGCGCTGGGGCTGGCCGACGGCGCCGCGGCCGGGAAGTGCCGGTCATGCACCTCGATGGTCAGGCTGGGCGACGGATCCGCCTCGACCGGCGGCGTCGAGGCGCACGCGCTCGCGCCCAGGGTGAGGGCGATGGCGAGCGCACCTGTGCGCGCGCGGCGAGAGCGCATCGTTCCACCATGCCACCGCCTCAGCAGCCCTGCAGAACGAACGCCTTCGCAAACCCCGCCGTCTGATACGCGTACTGGTACGCCCAGAGCCACGGCTCGAGCGACTCGTCCGAGGCGATCATGCTCAGCTCGCCCACGTCGCAGCGCTCCATGATCATGCGGGTGCGCGAGATGTGCGGCGTGAACGTGATGACCGCGGAGGTCTCCCAGCCGTGCTCGGCCATCTCCGCCTCGAGCTCGCGGGCCTCTCCCCTGGTCGTGAACGGCTCCGGGCGCGCGCAGATCACCTCGACCCCCGCGGGCGTGGCGCCGGCGTCGCACAGCACCGCGGCGTCGTCGAACGCGTGTGCCGCGAGCGGGTCCAGGCTCACCATCAGCGCCCGGGCGCCGTGGCCGTCGGTCAGCTCGAGCGCGGTGTCGATGCGCTCATCCGTGGGCGGGCCGATCACGTAGACCACGTCCACGCCGCTCGGCTGGTCCGTCGCGGGCAGCACGTAGAAGGGCAGCCCGGCGATCGCGATCACGGCGACCGCAGCGACGGCGCCCAGGATCCAGGCCTTCACGCCCCTAGAGCCTGTCCGCCAGCAGCTGGGCGAGGTGGCGGCCCTGGACGCCGGCGAGGTCGTCGGCCTGCGTGCGGCAGCTGACGCCGTCCGCGAGGTAGACGGACCCCTCGGGCGCGCCGCGCAGTGCGGGCAGCAGCGAGTTCTCGGCCACCTGCACCGAGGTGTCGTAGTGGCCCTTCTCCGTGCCCCAGTTGCCGGCGAGTCCGCAGCAGCCGCTGGTCTCGGTGACCGTCGCGCCCAGGTCGCTCAACAGCTGGCGGTCCGCCTCGAAGCCCACGACCGAGTACTGGTGGCAGTGCGGCTGGACCACCGCGGTGACGTCGTCGAGGCGCGGGGGCTCCCAGTCCTTGGTGGGCTGGACGGGGGCACGGCCGGCGAGGACCTCGGCGAGCGTGAAGGTGCCGTTCGCGACGGCGTGCGCGCGGGGGTCTTCCGGCAGCAGCTCGGTGAGATCGCTGCGCAGGGTCGCGGTGCACGAGGGCTCGACGCCGATGATCGGGATGCCGTTCACGGCGAACGGCCCCAGGATCGTCAGCAGTTCCTCCATGCGGCGGCGGGCGCCGTCCAGCTGGCCGGTGCTGATCCACGTGACGCCGCAGCAGGCCTGCGCGTCGGGCACGATCACCTCGAGACCGGCCGCCTCCAGGACCCGCAGGATCGCCGCGGGGATCTCCGGGTCCAGGCCGTCGGTGAAGCTGTCCGCCCACAGGACTACGCGATTGCGAGTCTTGGCGACGCCGTTCCCTGCGCCCTGCTTCCCCTTACCCAGGCCGAGCCTGGATGCCCGCCGAGCCCGCGCATCGGCGCTGCGCCTGAACGGCGTGGCCGCGAACTCCGGCAGACGGCGTCGCGTGTCCATGCCTGCCGCGCCCACCGCGAGGCGCTGGATCCAGGCCGGGCTCAGGACGGCGTTGATGAGGCGAGGGGCGATGCCCACGAGCTTCAGCCACCGCGGCAGCCAGCCGATGCTGTAGTGAGTGATCGGCCTCACTTTGCCGCGGTAGGTGCGGTGGAGGACCTCGGACTTGTAGGCCGCCATGTCGACGCCGCTGGGACAGTCCGAGCTGCACGCCTTGCAACTGAGGCACAGGTCCAGGCTCTCGCGCACCTCGGGCGCGGTGAGCCCGCCCACGAGCGTGCCGTTGATGGCGTCCTGCAGCACGCGGGCGCGGCCGCGGGTCACGTCCTTCTCGTCCTTCGTGGCAGTGTAGCTGGGGCACATGAAGCCGCTGCCGCCGCCGATCGCGTCCGCGCGGCATTTGCCCACGCCGGTGCAGCGGTGGACGGCCTCGGTGAGGTCGCCATGGTCGTGCGCCCACGCGAAGCCGCCTGTGGAGCGGGGCGTGCGGGGGGCGGCCGGGCGGCGCAGGTCCGCGTCGAGCGGCGCCGGGTCCACGATGACGCCTGGATTGAGCGCGCCCGCCGGGTCGAACAGTCGCTTCACCTGGCCGAACAGTGCGATCGCCTCCGGTGAGTACATGGCGCTCAGCAGCTCGCCGCGGGCGCGGCCGTCGCCGTGCTCGCCGCTGAGCGAGCCGCCG
>NZ_CAJXJX010000044.1 GCF_913055775.1 uncultured Demequina sp.
CCTTTGACAAGGAGGGCGCCGCCCGACTCACGTCGAGGGGGCGCTACTCCACGAGCTCCCACGGCCCGTACTGCGCACCCGGGGCGTTGTTGCGGGTCCACCACTTGGCCTCGTATACATGACCGTCATAGGTGACCTGATCACCCGTGTTGTAGACGGTCGTGGACGTCCACGCCCCCGGTGCACCGTCGGCACCGGGCTCGGCCACCTGCTCCCAGGGGCCGTTCGGGTCTCCGGGCTCCTGGTTGCGGCTGTACCACTGCGCCTCCCAGGTCGCGCCGTCGAACGTGACCACGTCGCCTGCACGGAAGATGCGAGACGCCGTCCACACGGCTGTCCCATCCTCGCCGACGGCGATCTCTTGCCAGGCCCCGTTGGGGTCGCCGGGCTCTTGGCCCGAGGTGGTCCAGGCGGCCCGGTAGAGCGAGCCCTCGAAGATCACCTCATCGTCCTTGCCGAACTGGACGGCGCCCGTCCATGCAGGACGCAGCCCCTCCGTGGTCGTGATCGCGAGCGCCAGCTGCAGCGCCGCCGCGACCATGGCATCAGCCTGGTGCGCCGAGATCTTCCCCGAGCTGGCGAAGCCCTCGACTTGGCCCACGAAGTCCTCTGTGAGCACCGCGGCCGCCTCGGTGGCCTTGCCCTTGCTGACCAGCCTCACCACCGAGTCGAGTTTCTTGTTCAGTGCGTTGGTCTGGCCCTTGTTGAGGGCCGAACCGTCGACACTGTCGCGCAGCCCGGCGAGCTCGGCATCGAAACCGGCGAAGTACCAGCCGTCGAAGCCGCCAATGCCCTGGTCGCCACCGGTGATGCCGTTGTAGCCACCCCAGTAGTAGTCGTACGGCGACTGGGTCTGACCGTTGGACACCTCGAGGGCGTAGGGATCGGTCGCGAGATGAGCGGCCTCGGAGTCAGACAGCGTGCTCGTGCCGTAGAGGAAGTCACTGAGGTACTTGCCCTCCACCGCGGAGCCGGCCGCGCCGTGCGGATCTCCCGACGACACGTAGTCGCCGCTGTTGAACTTCACGAAGTCACTGCCGTCCACACCAAGGTTGTCGTAGACGCTCTTGGCGATCTGCAGGCTCATGTTGTCCGTGGTCGAGCCGTCGTTGTAGTCGTTGAGGTTGGTGTCGATGATGATCGCCCGGTCGGGAGCGAGCGTCGCCACCAGCGACGATTGGTCGAAGGGCAGGCGCGAGTAGTTCCCGTACCCGTAGGACCCGTCCTCGTGGCTGTACATGTGTCCGTCGTCCATGAAGTGACGGAACAGCTCAGTCTCGCGGACGCGGTTGTGGCGGTAGCTGTTGCCCGGACCCTCCGTGCCGTGAGCGACGATGTCCTCGGCACCCGGGTTGTAGTAGTCGGTGCCGGAGAAGTCGTACTCCTGCCCCTGGGCGTTGTAGCGCCAGTTGGCGGGCCCGGTCGCGCCGGCGCCGCCGGCGATCACGGCCTTGACCCGGTCGTCATACACCGCAGCCACGAACGCGTTCTTGCCGCCGATCGAGAATCCCTTGGTGACGGCGCGCTGAGGATCGATCTTCGCGTCGAGAGCCGCGTTCTCCTCGACTGCCATCTGCAGGGCATCGAGGTAGACCGAGACAGCCGTCGCATTCGCCATGAGGATGCTCGTGTCGCCCGACGTGCTGTTCCGCTCGTACGGGAACAGCGTGTAGAACGTGATCGGGAACTGGAACGGGCCGAACGCCAGGACGGACCGGTCCGTGCCCCACACGTAGGGGTTCGATCGAACGTCGAACGCCCACGTCGGGAACCCCACGGATGCGATGCCGTCGCCCGTGAAGTTGGTGCCGAACCCGATCGCGGCCTTCTGGTCGCCTGGAACGGAGGCGGGCAGGGTGACATTGATGTCCACGTCGACAGGCTCGCCGCCGGTGTAGTTCGTGTTCGTCGGAATCACCCGAGCGGTCACCGATGCATTGCCCGTGCCGTCGTAGGAGTTCGACAGCAGCTCGATGGTGTAGTCCTCGCCCAGCTGCGGCTTGTACCCGTACTCATAGAACTGTGCGAGGTCGAGGATCTCCTGACGTCGCTGCTCCCACTCGGCGAGCGTCGTCACCATCCCGTCGGTCCCCTTCGAGGAGTCGAAGAACTCCAGAACGTTCGGGAGCGTCTGCTCCTGCGGCAGGTCTGCAGGATCGGGGAACGTGGTGTCGCCCCAGCGCAGCGCCTGGTACGCGTCCACGACCTCCTGCACCGCAGCCTCCTTCTGGGCTCGAGTCGCGGACTCGTCGTCGCGGATGGTCTCGTAGGCGGCCTTCGCGGCCACCATGCGGGAAGCCGATGCGGGCGTCCAG
Source organism: uncultured Demequina sp. (assembly GCF_913055775.1). GTDB lineage: Bacteria > Actinomycetota > Actinomycetes > Actinomycetales > Demequinaceae > Demequina. The sequence continues at coordinate 2,316 of NZ_CAJXJX010000044.1, forward strand.
ACCGCGCTGTCGTCGCCGTCGTCGTCCGGGCCGGTGCCGTTTCCGGAACCGCCGGGGTTGGACGCCGAGTCCCAATAGCGGATGGTCTCGTCCGCACGCCACCCGCTGTAGGCGGCCGTGTCGGATGCTCCCTTTCCAGCGAGCGTCACGACGCCCCAGTCGCGATTGCGCACCCGCTCGCCGTTGGGCAGGTTCGAGCTGCCTTCGCGACCAGCGAACGCCTCGGTCTTGCTCCAATACGAGAAGGAGTGGTCCTGGTCGAAGACGCCAAGCTCCAGGCCCACCTGGGTGCCGTTGTCGAGCACCCGGTCACCCTCGTCGCCCCAGCCTTCCATCTGGAGCGCGATCTCGTAGGTGTAGTTCACGCCGTCGCCCTCGACGTAGCCGGACGACGCGAAGTCGCTCAGACGGGTCGAGTAGTCCTGGTTGCGGGGGTCGAAGAAGGACCCGAGCGATGGGATGCCTGTGTTGGTGAAAGTGGCGACGCTCTCGACTTCAGGGTTAGCGCCCAGGAAGAGCACGCCCTGCGTGTCTGTCTCGAGGCCCCACTGGTCGTTGAAGACGTCCATGAACAAGAAGAGCCCGTCGGACTGCGGGGTGTAGCTGGCGCTGTTCCAGGTAGGAGCCGCCGAGTCGGACTGCGTCGCGTCCCCGGTGACCTCCACCAGCACGTACAGCATCGGGCCGTCCCACAGCAGACGCATGGAGCCGCCGGCCGTGGCATCGGGCGCGTCGCCGGTCATATTGGCCGCGAAACTGTTCGCGACGGGGTACTCCTCCGCCTGGTCCCAGGCCGCGTCGCGGATGCCATCGACCTCGAGAGTCTCCGAGGTGAATGTCGCGTCGGCCTGAGCGCGCGTCGCTTCGACCTTGTAGCTTCGGTTGTCGCCGGCGCCGTCGGGGGTGAACCTCTCGAGCACGTTGGTGTTGTTCACATCAGACTTGTCACCCGGTTGGTCGTAGGGATAGGTGTCGGCATCGTCGGCCATGGCCGCGGGCGCGACTAGGACCCCGACGAGGGAAAGCGATACGAGCGCTGTAGTAAGGCGCACTGAGTTCGTCATTGAATACTCCGTGTCTGACCCCCGTTGGGGGTCGTCAACGCCAGCGCACACCACAGCAGCGGGGCGCGGGCGCAGGGATGCGTGGGCAGAGTAGAGCGCGTCACGTCCCGCCCATGAACGCGCGGCAGTGCGACTCCGGTCTCGCAACGGAGTCAGCGGTCGCGAACACGTCGCATCGTGTTCGTTTCAATAGTGGGTGGAGGGGCCGCAAAGCGGTCACCAAAGAGCGCGAATTGCGGGCAGATCACAGCGACGCGACACTGCGTCTGACCTGCACAATGGACACTTCGTACACAACGAAGTCAGGGTGCACACCCGAGAGCGGCCATGCCGAGATCGTCGGTGAGAAACCGCTTTCACGAAAGTACCATTTGCACGATTCAGTGTCAAGAGATCGGCCCTCCCCTACGATGGGCACCACTCTCACCGCTGAGACAAGGAGCCGCATGCCCGCGACGCCCGCCCCCGACACGCTGATCGTCGGCGCCGGACCGGCCGGCCTGGCCGCCGCCCGCGCCCTGCGCGACCACGACCTCCCCTACACCCACGTCGAGCGCCACAGCGGCGCCGGAGGTCTGTGGGACATCGACAACCCCGGCTCACCGATGTACGAGTCCGCGCACTTCATCAGTTCGAAGACCCTGTCCGGGTTCACGGGCTTTCCCATGCCGGACGACTACCCCGACTATCCGCGCCATGACCAGGTCCTCGCCTACCTGCGCAGCTTCGCGGACCACTACGAACTCACCGAGCGCATCGGCTTCGACACCGCCGTCGAGTCCGTCACCCGAGCCGAGGACGGCACCTTCACCGCCACCTACGCCGACGGCAACACCTCCACCCACGCGCACGTGATCGCCGCCACCGGCGTCCAGTGGGACCCCAACGTCATCGAGATCCCCGGCTACACCGGCAAGGTGCGCCACAGTGTGACCTACCGCGACGCGAGCGAGTTCGAGGGGCGGCGAGTGCTGGTGATCGGCGCGGGCAACTCGGGCTGCGACATCGCGTGCGACGCCGCCATCGCCGCTGACGAGGCGGCGATCTCCCTGCGCCGCGGCTACTGGTTCATCCCCAAGCACGTGTTCGGGATGCCCTCGGACGTCTTCGCGGACAACGGCCCGTCCATGCCGATGCCCGTCGAGCAGGCGGTGTTCGGCCGCCTGCTGCGCTTGATCGTCGGCGACCTCACCCGCCTGGGCCTCCAGGCGCCCGACCACAAGGTCTTCGAGACCCACCCGATCCTCAACGACCAGTTGCTCCACCACCTGCGCCATGGCGACATCGCCGCGAAGCCAGCCGTCGCATCGGCCGACGGCACTACCGTCACCTTCACCGACGGCACCTCCGGCGACTACGACCTGATCATCCTGGCGACCGGCTACCACCACACGGTGCCGTACGCACAGCAACTGTTCGGCGCCGAGCAGCACCCCGACCTGTACCTGACCGCCTTCGCGCGCACGCCCGGGCTCTACGGCGTGGGCTTCGTGGAGACCAACGCGGGCGCATACCGGCACATGGAAGAGCTCGCCGCGATGGTCGCCTCGCACATCTGGGACCGCGAGCACCGGCCCGCGCAATGGGAGCGCTTCGAGCGGCACATCGAGCGCGACCGGCCGGACCTCACGGGCGGCATCACCTTCGTCGACTCGCCGCGCCACGAGGGCTACGTCGACTCTGCGACGCTTCACCGGTACTGCCACATGGTCGCCGGACGCATGGGCTGGGAGCTGCCGTAGTTCGGTGTCCGACCCACGGCCCATGCACGGTGTCAGACGCTTCCGCGATCATGACGCCATGAGTCCCCCAGACCTGGCCCCGCCCGCGACAGAGTTGCCGCGTGCGTACTTGTTGCGCGTTGCGCAACACGCTACGCTAGTGGCGTGATCAGGTCCTTCCGTCACAAGGGCCTGCGCACGCTGTACGAATCGGGCCGCACCGCGGGCATCCAGCCGCAGCACGCGAAGCGCCTACGGCTGCAACTCGGTCTGCTGGATGCCGCCAAGGAGGTCAGTGACATGGACAAGCCCGGCTTCCGACTGCACCGACTCAAGGGAAAGCAGGCCCGCCGCTGGTCGATCACCGTGAGCGGCAACTGGAGAATGACGTTCGAGTTCACCGCCGGAGACGCGTACGTCGTGGACTACGAGGACTACCACTGATGGACACACCGATGCGGATGCACAACCCGCCTCACCCGGGAGAGATCATCACGGAGATCTACCTCGCCGAGCTCGGGATGAGCGGGCGCGGGCTCGCTCAGCGCTTGGGGGTCGCGGCGTCGACTCTGGCGCGCGTGACCAACGGCTCGAGTCGGGTCAGCCCTGAGATGGCCTTGCGACTGTCCAAGGTGCTCGGAGGCAGCGCCGAGAGTTGGCTCGCGCTTCAGGACGCCCACGACCTGTGGACGGCCCGTCAGACCATCGATCTCAGTCAGGTGGTACCGCTGGAGGCGTCTCCCGCCTGACGCCGAGCCGAACTACTCGCGCCCCTCATCCAGCGGGATCAGCATCTCGCGGAAGTCGCCGTCGCTGGCCTGCAGATCCCAGATGCGGTCCGCGACACCCACGACGCCGCCCTCGATCTGCAGCTTGGGGATCGCGCCAGGGATGACCATCTGGCTCACCCGGATGGGCTCGTCCGCGAGCGCCTCATGGAGCATCTCGCCGTACGCGGACTCGGCCGGGAACGCAACCGAGGTGCCGGCGAAGCCGTGCCGCGCCTTCACCGAGGTGCCGCCGTTGATGAGGATGATCGACCCGCCGCCCGCCTCGCGCATGCCCGGCAACACGGCGCGCACAGCGTGGATGAGCCCCAGCGCGGAGAAGCGCAGCGACTCGAGTGCGAGCTCCGGCGTCAGGTCCAGCACAGGCTTGAGGTAGTCGCGCGACGGCAGCGGCGAGTACTGCAGCGCGGTGATGTGTCCCAGCGCTTCTGCCGCGCTAGCCAGCGCGGACTCGAGCGACTGGCCGTCGCGCACATCGGCCGCAAAGCCCTGCGCCGTGATGCCGTCCTCGCCCAACTCCGCGGCGAGCGCATCCAACTTGGCCTGATCCCGCGCGATCAGCGCGATGTCAAAGCCCTCGCGCGCGAACCTCCGCGCGACGGCTCCGCCCAGATTGGGGCCGGCTCCGACGATCGCCATGGTGGGCATGCGCAACTCCTTTGTTCTGGGGGGACTCCTTGCAGGCTAACGCGCCGGCGGCGGGTGCTCATTCCGCTCACACGCGCCCACCTCTAGCATCGGTCCCATCCGCTCACCGCTGAGGAGGTCCCGTGGGGTACGAGGCTGCAGGCAAGGTCGTGGTCGTCACCGGAGGCGGCGGGGGCATCGGCGGCGAGTTCGCGCACCAGGTCGCCGCGCGGGGCGCGACGCTGGTCCTGGTAGACCTGAGGACCGATGCGGCCGCGGCTACCGTCGCCGAACTCCCGGGCGAGGGGCACAGCGTGGTGACGGGCGACCTGACCTCACGCGCGGACGTCGAGCGCGTGCTGGACGAGATCCAGGCCGCCCACGGGCGCATCGACGTGCTGGTCAACTCGATGGGCATGACCAGCGCCGAGCGGTTCGACGAGCGCTCCGTCGAGTCCATCGACCGCGAGCTCACCGTGAACCTCAACGCTCCCCTGATGCTCACGCGCCTCGCGATCCCGCTGCTGCGCGCCGCGCCGGACCCGCGCGTCATCACCGTGGTCTCGCTGGGCGCGATCTTCCCCCTCGGCGAGACCCCCATCTACACGGCATCCAAGTACGGCCTGCGCGGCGCGATGCTGTCGATCGCGCTGGATCTGCGCGACAAGGGCATCACGGTGAGCTCGGTGCTGCCGTCCGCGACCGACACCCGCATGCTGCGGCAGGAGGCCCTCGACGGCGGCAACGCGTTCCAGTTCCAGGACCCGCCGCAGACCCCCGAGCGCGTCGCCCGGTGCATGGTGAAGCTGCTCGACAAGCCCCGGCTCGAGGCCTACCCCAAGCCCTCCGAGTCCTGGCTGGTGCGGACCGTGATGGTCTCGCCGAACATCCTGCCGCGGGTCATGCCGCTGTTCCGCGGCAAGGGCGAGCGCGGCCAGGCCAAGTACATCCGCGAGCTGCGCGACCGCGGCCTTGTGACGGAGGACGGCGAACTCGTCGAGTAGGCCGCGCGACCCGAATCATCCTCGGGAAGCATCGCCCCGGCGCACTCGCGGACGTAGAATCGAGGCATGACGCTGCACATCGAGAACGAGGACACCGAGAAGGCGGTCCACGATCTCGCGCTGCGCCTGGGCGTCGACGACGAGACCGCGATCCGCGCGGCGATCCACGAGACGCTCGAGGCGCTCGAGGAGGGCACGTCGTACGCTCAGCGCCGCAACGCGCGCGTGCGCCTGCGCTCCCTGCTGGACCGGGCAGCCCCGGATGTCATCGCCTCAACCGGCTGACGCTACGCCTCACTCCCCCGCGCGCACCTTCCGCGCCGACGCGGCGGCCTCGCGCACCAGTTCCTGATCCCCCGCATCGTCCAGCCCGGCGATCGCACGCCGCTCCGCGCGCTCCGAGGCCGAGCGCAGCTCGACAGCCTCCTCGCAGCTCGCCAGGGCGAGCAGGTGACCGATGACCCGCTGCACCCGCCTCCCGATCTCCACCAGACCCGCCCCGTCGCGCGCGACCGGCCGGAGCCCGTCCTCGATGAGGTCGGCGAAGGCCACGGCAGGCACGTGCACCCGCGAGAACTCGACATCCTCGTCGCGCTCGGCCGTCATCATCGCGGACATGACGCGCTCGATCGCGTTGAGCGCCTCGATGGCCGTGCCCGGGTCGTTGGTCGACGGCGACAGCGCCCGCGAACCGATCTCGGCGAGCGCGACGAACCCCAGACGCGGGTCCTGCTCGTAGGTCCGGTGCTTCTCGACGCGGAAGCAGGCCGCGACGTCATCGAGCGCCTCGTCACCCGTGCCGCCACCCTCAACCCACGCCAGCACCCCGCCCTGCCCCACCGTGACACCAGGCGTGGCGACTACGTGGACCACCGCATCGGCCGCATCGGCTACCTGCTGCAGCTCATCCATGATGATGCCCGTCACCGCGCCCGGCTTCTCCGCGGCCACCTCGCGCGCGCCGGCGGGCAACTCGACGGGCGCGACTCCGCCCAGGTGGGGCCGTCGCGCCGCCTCACAGCCCGCTTCGGTGGCGGCACTCTCGACGCGGTCGAGGACGTCGGGCACCCGCCCGAAGCCCGTGAGGTGGTGGATCCAGCGCAGCAGCGTCACGACCACCACCGCGATCACCACAATCGTGCCCAGGAACAGGATCGACTTCGCCTGCTCGGTGATCGCCCCGACGGACAGCGCGATGATCCCGACGATCGCGAACACGAACGACCCCAGGAACGTGGACAGCGCGTTCTGGGACGTCGGATCCGCGATGAGCAGTTGCGTCGCGCGGGGCGTCGTGCCGCGCGCGGCCGCCGCATACGCGGAGATCATCGCGGTCAGCGAGAACGTGGTCACCGCCAGCATGCTCGTACCCAAAATGCTCAGAATGCTGCTGACGGATTCCTGCCCGAAGTCGAACGTGAGCGAGTCGCCGAAGGCGGGACCCACCACCCACGCCAGCACCACCAGCAGCAGCGCCCCCGCGGTGAACAGCGCGAGCCGCAGCCAGATCTGCTCGCGCAGACGGGTCCAGAACATGCGCCACTGCTGTGCGTTCACGATCGCTCCTCCGGTGTCTGCCTCGATTGTGCCTCGCACCTCGCGCTACGGCGCGCAGAAGCGGCCGGGAGTAGCCTGACGGAAACTGCCCTGGGAGAACCCGTGACCGACTCACCGTCCTTCACCGAACGCGCCCGCGAGCACGTCGCCGCGACCGCCGAGTCGTGGTCCACCGCCCGCGCCGCGCTGGACGCCGAGCCCGCTCCCGCCACCGCAACCTGGGCCGCGGCACCGGAGCACTCCGACGAGGCGATCCGCAAGGCCACCGGCGCCGGCTGGGACGAGTGGGTCGCGCGCATCGACGCGGGTCCCGGCCGCGCCGCCACCCACACCGAGATCGCTGCGTGGGTGAACGCGAATTCGGACATCGGCGGGTGGTGGTCCCAGGGCGTCACCGTGGGATACGAGCGCATCACCGGCATGCGCCTGCCCGGCCAGAGGCCCGACGGCACCTTCACCCTCTCCCGGACACGCACCTTCGCCGTGGCGCCGGACCACCTGCGCGCACTGCTCGAGGACGAGGGCTCGCTCACGGCTCTCCTTCCCGCCGCACAGGTGACCCGGACCTCCAAGGCAGGCGTGAAGGCTCCGCGCTACGCGCTCGAGGATGCGGCCGATGCGGCGGGCACCTCTCTCGGCACGCTCCAGCTGGGGTTCGATCCGGCCCCGAAGGGTGCGAAGCTCACCGTCACGCACGAGAAGCTCCCGAGCTTTGGGGCGACCGAGCCGTGGAAGGACTTCTGGGCTGCCTGGCTCGATGCGGTGGGAGCCGCACTGACGGATTCCTGACCGAGTCCTGACCCGGGAATGAATCACGGCGCGCGAGCGTCACCCCGGTCGCAGCACCACCACCTCAGGGAGAGACGCATGCGCGCACTGATCATCGGCGGCACCGGAACGCTCGGCACGGCCGCGCAGGCCGCGCTCGAGCCCACCTACGAGACCGTCGTCGCGTCACGCTCCACGGACCCGTCCGTCGACATCACCGACGAGGCCTCGATCGAGGCGCTGTTCGAGACCGTGGGCGAGGTGGACGCCGTGGTGGTCGCGGCCGGCGCGGTGCCCTTCAAGCGGCTCACGGCACTCACGTCCGAGGACTACACGTCCGCGTTCACCGGCAAGGTGCTGTCGCAGCTCAACGTGGTGCGCATCGGACTCCCGTACGTCACTGACGGCGGCTCCTTCACGCTGACGTCGGGCATCCTCAGCCGTGAGCCCATCGCCGCGAGCGCGGCCGCCGCGATGGCCAACGGCGCCCTCGAGTCCTACGTGATGGCTGCTGCGCCCGAGCTGCCGCGCGGCATCCGCATCAACGTGGTGAGCCCCTCGGTGCTCGAGTCCTCGACCCGGCACCACGCGGCGTTCCCCGGCTTCACCCCAGTCGCGGACGAAGCCGTGGGGCAGGCCTACCTGCGCTCCGTCGCCGGAGCCCGCACGGGCCGCACACTGCCGCTCGACTGACCCCCGCGCGCAGCTCCCCCGGTACCTGAGCGCGCCATGAGTCGCTCAGTGCCGGACAGGAGGCTAGCGCGTCTCCGAGGGGTCACTGAGTGCCGGACGACACGAGCACGTCGGCGCGGGCGCGCGTGGCGGCGATGAGGTCCGCGTTGACCTGATCCGACCCCAGCGCAAAGGCCCGCGCATCCTCCGGCGACCGCCCGTGGCGCTCATGCCTAGCGATCAGACGCTCGAGTCTGAGTGACTCGGGAACCTCCACGTACCAGGCCTCGTCCAGCAGAGGCTTCACCTGAGACCACGGCTCGGAGTCGACCAGCAGGTAGTTGCCCTCGACGATCACGAGCGGCGCCTCGCGCGGTACCGGAATCGCGCCGGCGATGGGCTCCTCGAGGTCGCGATCAAACGCAGGCGCGTAGGTCACGGGCTCCTGCGCCGCGCGCAGCCGCGCGAGCAACGCCACGAACCCCGCGCCGTCGAACGTGTCGATGGCGCCCTTGCGGCTAGCGCGGCCGAGCCGTTCGAGTTCGGCCTGAGCGAGGTGGAAGCCGTCCATCGGCACCACCACCGCCCGGTCGGGACCCAGGGCCGTCGCCAGCGCCGATGCGAGCGTCGATTTCCCCGCCCCCGGCGCACCGGCGATGCCGAGGATCCGCCGTCCACCCGCATCCGCGAGCGCACGAGCGCGCTCCACTGCCTCGTCGAACCCGATCACGCGGCCATCATGCCAGCGCGCGCACGACACTCAGCGACTCATGGGAGACGCTCGGCCCGCGAGACCGACACTGAGCTGCTCGTGGCGCGCTCCAGCCGGACCCAGCCCGCGCATCGGCCCTAGCCTGAAGGGGTGTCCTCCCCCGCATCGTCCCCGAGCGGCCCGCCCGGAGTCACCGACGTTCCGCGCGAGCAGCGGCTGATCCTGTGGATCGCGATCCTCGCGTCCTTCGTGTCGTTCCTCGACGGCACGGTAGTGAACGTCGCGCTGCCGGCGATCGTCGACGAACTCGGCGGCGGCATCACGACCCAGCAGTGGACCGTCGACGCGTACCTCATCACGCTGGGCGCCTTCATCCTGGTCGCGGGCAACGTCTCCGACACCTACGGGCGCATCCGGGTGATCCGGTGGGGTCTGATCGCGTTCGGGGTGACGTCGGTGGCGATCGCGCTGGCGCCAACCGCTGGCTTCCTCATCGGGGCCCGGCTGCTGCAGGGAGTCGCCGGAGCGCTGCTCGTGCCGAGCTCGCTCGCCCTGATCACGTCAAACTTCTCGGGTCGCGCGCAGGCGAAGGCGATCGGGACGTGGACCGGCCTGACGTCGGGCGCGATGGTCGCCGGGCCGATCATCGGCGGGCTGTTCGTGGACCTCGCGTCCTGGCGGCTCGTGTTCCTCATCAACGTGCTGCCCATCGCCGTCACGCTGTGGCTCCTCATGCGCCTCGAGCAGCGCGACGTGCGCCACCCCGACGCGAGCGTGGACTACCTGGGTGCGCTGCTGTGCGTGGTGGGGCTCGGCGGCACGGTGTTCGGCCTGATCGAGCAGCCCAACCTGGGCTGGGCCGATGCGATGGTCTGGGTTCCCGGCACTGTGGGAGTTCTCGCATTGGCGGGTTTCCTGGGGCGGCAGGCGACGGCCAGGGCGCCGATGCTGCCGCTCAGTCTGTTCCGCATCCGCAACTTCGGCTGGGGCAACCTGGCGACCTGGCTGATCTACGGGGCCCTCGCGCTGAACGGATTCGTGATCGCCGTGTACCTGCAGGAGCAGGCGGGGCAGACCGCGACGGCGGCCGGGATCGCGATCCTGCCCATCACGATCATCATGATCCTGGGGTCGTCGAAGGTGGGAGCGCTGGCCGGTCGCTTCGGGCCGCGAATCTTCATGACCGTGGGGCCGCTCATCATGGCGGCCGGTGCGCTGATGATGCTGTGGGTCGGTGAGGACTACTCGTATTGGACGCAACTGCTTCCCGGGGTGGTCGTGTTCGGCATCGGGCTGACGCTCATGGTGTCGCCGCTCACAGCGGCGATCCTGGGCGCGGTCGATCCTGCACGCGCGGGCATCACCTCCGCAACGAACAACGCGATCTCCCGCATCGCGGGGCTCGTGGCGGTGGCGTCGATCGGTGCGATCGTGGGCGGCACGCTGGATCTGAACGGATTCCACCGGGCGATGGTCGCGACCGCAGCGCTGATGGCAGCTGGCGGCATTGTGGCCTGGGTGGGCATCCGCAATCCGGCGCCGGCGCGGGACTGACCCCTCTCCACAGGTCCCCCCGAGGGGTCTGGCCGGTTTCCTGTTTGCCCGCTAGGGTCGCCGCATTACTCGACGCGGGTGGGGCGTGGGAGCCATGGTCGTCGCATCGACCCTGGTGTTCGCGGGGTGCACCGGCGACCCCGAGCCGGAGCCCACGCCTGCGACGCCCACGCCCGCCGAGACCGTCGAACCGTCACCGACTCCCACACCCACTCCCAGCCCGTCCACTACGGCGCTGACCGACGAGGAGATCATCGCGGCGCTGCCGCCAGACGCGCGTGCGGAGAACTTCGGCGGCGCACAGGCGTTTGCCACCTACTTCCTTGAGAACTACATCGTTCTCCTCGAGGACCAACCGACTGTATTCACCGGGCTGACTGTTGTCGGCTGCACGTTCTGCGAATCCGTTGAAAGGTACTACCGGGACGCATCGAAAGCGGGTGAAGTCGTTGAGGGCGGAAGCGTCAGCGTCGTCAGCGAGCAAGCATCCGGAGGCCTGGACCAAGCCACTGGGCGATGGACCGTGACCGTTGATGTGGAGGTCGCACCGCTTGCGCGCTACACGGCCGATGGCGAGGAGGTCGGTACAAGCGACGGTGGACCCGGTCGTTCGACCCTCGAACTCGTCTTTGACGAGCACTGGAGCGTGGTCGACGTAGGTTCCGAGGCCGCGACTTCGTGAAAGTGATGCGGGTGCTCTGTGCAGCCATGGCCTTGCTTGCAGCCATGAGCGTTTCGCCTGCCGTTTGGGCCGCCGACGCGTGCGTCGACGGCGCCGAGCAAGACCTGTTTGCGGCAACGTGCGCATCGCAAGTCGAGGTCGGGGGAAACGCATTCGCCAACCCAGAAGATGGCGGTCTGGCTGAGCCTGCCTCGTCGGAACCCGCTGACCGATATCAGCGCCACCCGATCTGCGCCGAGTGGTTCGGCGACGCAGGCTCCGAGAGCCAGTTGTCACAGGAGTGGCCAGGCGACATCCCCGATTGCGTCGCCGAACTGATCGTTGCCGACACCATGTGCCCGCCGGCGTCGTCGACCATTGACCCCCTGTGGGTCTCGCGAGCCAACGCCGACGGCACCTACGGGCCTTGGCAACAACTCACCGGCTACGAGTGCACCGCCAGCCCGCTCCCGGCAGCCATCGCGGCCGCCTGGCAGCAGATGACCATCGACCCCTCGACGTTCACTCTCGCCCCCGACCAGGGTTGGGCGATCGCCAGTTGGGGCGTCGCGCCCAGCATCGACGAATCCACCCAGCAGCAGGACGTCGTCATCCTGGGCTTCGACGTCATCCTGCGTGCCACCCCGGCCGAGTTCGCCTGGACCACCGACGACGGCACCGGCCCCACGACCGCCCCCACCACCGACGGACCCGCCGGCGAGACCATCACGTTCGCCCGGCGCGAGCACCGCGCGCAGCTCTCGGTCACCACGACCTGGAACGGCCACTACAGCCTCGACGGCGGCGCAACCTGGACGCCCGCGCCCGGCACCGCCACGACCACGACGACGCAGTCGCTCCACGTATTCAACCCGCGCGCGCACCTCGTCAACTGCGATCTCGACGGCAACTGCGCAGACGGCAACAGCGCGCCCGCGCACCCCTTCACAGTGACGGACCCCGATGCTGACGGCATCGACAACCACACCATCCCCGACGCCGATATCGACGCTTACCTGGCCACCCGTGAAGCCGGGCGCCAGTGGTCGAGCTCAGCCCGCATCGGCTGACCCGACCCACCCATCGCATTGACACTGACCCCGACGCGAATCAGGGTCGGGATCCCCCTCCCGAGCGACGCCAACCGCGCGCGCCCAGACGTACGCTGAACCCATGAGCACCTACGCCGTCCCGCCCCAGCCGGTCTACGCGGCCTACCCGCCCAAGTCGCTGGCGCTCGCCTACGTGCTGTGGTTCTTCCTGGGCCTCTTCGGCGTCCAGCACTTCTACCTCGGCAAGATCGGCCGCGGCATCCTCTACCTGCTGACCGGCGGAATCCTCACCATCGGCTGGTGGGTGGACCTCTTCACGCTGCCCGCGCAGGTGCGCCAGGTGAATGCGCAGCGCGCCGTCGGCATCCGTTGACGGAGCCGCAGCTCACGAACGCGGCAGCACCCACACATTGAGCGTGAGACGCTCGCCCCGGAACTCCTCCTCGAGCGTCGTGGCGAGCGAGAAGCCCGCAGTCCGGCACAGCGCGTTCGAGGCCTCGTTGTCGACTGACGGGCACGCCATGACGTCGCGCCCGTCGCCGCACGCGGCGATGTCAGATAGAACCAACGCGACCGCCCGGGTCGCCACGCCGCGGCCCTGAGCCTCGGGCAGCACGGACCATCCCAGCTCGTAGCACTCGCCGCTCTCCCACGAGGACTCCCACCACCCGATGGAGCCCAGGGATCGTCCCGCGGCGTCGACCACCGCGAACATCCGCGGCATCCCCACGTCCCAGCCGCGCAGGTAGCGCTCGTGGCGATGGGCGAGCTGCGCACCGGTCTCAGCAGCGACCAGGTACTCCGTCATCTCCGGCGTGTTGATCGCATGCAGCAGCGCGAGGTCGACGTCGGTCCAGCGGCGCAGCCGCACGTCGGGAGCCGCGTCCTGAAACCTCGGGTCAGTCCTCGAAGAGTGGCTCGACACCCCACTCCTCCTTCTCCTCGGGCGTGAACATCGCGATCCAACCCTCGTACTCGCCTCCGTGCTCGGCGGCGATGCGCTCGGCGAGGTCGACGGTCTCGCGCAGGAAGTCCGGCACCAGCGGCTCACCGCGGCCGTAGATGAGGATCGACCACTCGTCCACGCCGTGGCTGGGAGCGACCAGCTCGCCGCGGACGCGCGCCTCTCCCAGCGCCTTCGCCGCCGCGCGCGCCGGGTCCTCCTTCGCGAACGAGATCGAGAACTCGGAGTCGCGAGGCGCATCGGCCGCACCTCCGCGCTCGATGAAGGCGGAAAGCTGCTCGGCGTCGGCAGCCCACAGGTCGTGAGGCTCGACGCGCTTGCGCTTGCCGCCGGTGAGCTTGTCGAGAAGACCCATGAGGCAACGCTAAACCTGATCTGGCGGCACGGATGCCGCGGAGGTCCCGACATCCCCGAAGAACTGCCCGTGATAGCCCAGCAGCACCGGATGCGGCAGCTGCGCACGCGCGACCTCGGTGAACGTCTGTGCGTCGAGCACGAGCAGGAAGGATGTGCCGCGGGCGCCTTCGAGCACCACGGACAGCACCACGCCGTCATCCTCGGCGTCGCGACCGGGCCTTCCCACGAAGACGCCCTCGCCCGGGTAGCAGCCGCCCTCCTTCCACATGGACGTCTCCCGCGAGCGCGTGTCGATCTTCACGAGCTGGTCGTAGAACCCGCGCTCGCCCGTGAGCGACACCCCGTAGACGCAGTGGTGGTCCGGCCGCGTGTTCATGCGGGCGTAGTCCAGGCTGGGCAGTTCGATGGGGGTCTCGGACAGCGTCTCCACCTCCACGGGCGAATCGCCGGAGTCCACCAGCGGCACGCGAAACCGCCGCAGGGTGCCCGCGGGGATGGAGGAGTCCGGCTCCTCGAGTCGATGCAGGTAGAACGCCTCGATCACGGACGCGTCGTCGTAGCCCACGATGTCCACGACCACGTCCCCGCCGTCGTCGAAGGCGTTGACGTGATGGAACCCGAAGAACGCCTCGGTCGTCACCGACCGGACCCGCGCACCGGTCTCGCGGTCGAACACGTGGAACCGCGCTCCGAGCTCCGGCTTCCAGCGGAAGTTCTCGATGTACGGCTTCAGCCACAGCAGGAGCGACAGCGGGTTCACGACGAGCGGGTACTCGACCACGATGAGGTAGCGCTCGGACATCCCGAACGAGTGGATGTAGCTGGGTTCGCCCACCCGCTTGGTGGCGAGGTCGCGCGCGCGTGGATGGTCCGGATCCGACGTGTCCACGTGCCGGAGCACGTAAGTCGACGAGGCCCCGAACCGTGTGACCAGGTTGATCGCCTCCTGGCGCGAATCGTCGATCTGCGGGTGCACCGTGGTCATGCGACCAAAGTCCGACCGGTCCCACCGCGTGACGCCCACCGTCTCGAGTGTCTCCGGATCGAAGCGCACCTGAATGGGAGTCTCCGCGAGCGCCAGGAACCGGTCCGCGATGCGCGCGATGTTCACCTTGGCGCTGTCCGTGACCTGCGGGTCGAAGACGGCCATGGCCCGCGCAAAGAGCGACCGGCAAGGATCCGTCGCGAACTCGGAGTACGCGATCCGGCCCTCGTCGCGTGCGGCCGCATAGGCGCGAGTCTCGAGGAAACGATTGGCGTAGGAGACCTTGCCGCCGGCGAACGTGAAGCGGTGCAGCATCGCCAGACCGTCGAACCAGTGGCGATAGCGCTGCTCGCCCACCTGGAAGCTTCCGGGCCCGTTGCGCAGCAGTGAGCCCTCGAGCCACTCTGGCAGAACTCCCGTCACGGGGACGTCCTCGATCGCGGTCTCGGGAGAGTCCGCCAGCCCGTGGCGCACGTAGTCGGGAACTGTCACGCGGGCACCGTCTCCCCGCGATGCGCTGCGGCCCGCTTCTCGATGAGCTCTGCCGCGATCTTGCCGGAGGCGAGCACGGCTGGCACCCCGGCGCCCGGATGGGTGCCGGCGCCCACCAGATAGACCCCCGACACTCCGCGCACCTGGTTGTGCGGGCGGAACCATCCCGACTGCAGCAGGGTTGGCTGCGACGAGAACGCGGCGCCGTACGGAGTGTTGAGGGTGTCGCGGAAGTGGTCGGGCCCGATCGCATGCTCGACCACCAGGTGCTCGCGGAGGCCCGGCAAGCGCCCCTCGCGGTCCAGTGCATCCAGCACCGCCTCGCGCACCACGCTCGCCTCCGCGGACGAGTCGACGCCCCGGCCTGCAGGTGGCACCGCCACGAGGACGTAGAGCCCCTCGCATCCCGGGGGCGCGACCGTCGGGTCAGTCCGCGTGGGCACGTGCACATACAGGAACAGATCCTCGGGCCGCGCGCCGTCCACTCCCCCCAGGGTTCGCCGGCGCGTGCGCGGGAAGCGGAACACCCGCCCCAGCGCACGCCGCGAGTCACGTGCGAGAAGCATGTTGTGGTGCGCCAGCTGCGTGTCCGGCCAGATGCGATCGGCGCCCATGTAGAGGACGTGCAGCGACATGCTGGGCTTGGCGAACGCCGCCTGCAGCCGCCCCGCGGCAGCCTGCGGGGCATCCGCGAGCAGGGTGCCGTAGGTGTAGCCGGGGTCCGCGTTGGACACCACCACGTCCGCCGCGATCTCCTCGCCGCCCGCGAGTCGCACCCCGCGAGCGCGACCGTGCTCGACCAGCACGCGCTCGACGTCTGCGTCGCAGCGAATGGTCCCTCCCAGCCGGCCCAGCAGGGCTCCCAGCGCCGTGACGAGCGCGCCGGTGCCGCCGATCGCGTAGTGCACGCCCCACCGGCGCTCGAACTCCACGATCAGCGCGTACAGCGACGGCGTGTGCGACGGATGCCCGCCGATGAGCAGCGGGTGAAACGCGAGCGCGTCGCGCAGGAACCCGTCGCGGACCGAGGAATTGACGAGGTGCTGGACCCCCAGCATCGCGCGATGCTGAACCAGGTACGGCAGCATCCGCAGCATGACGGACAGCCGCATCATCGGCCGCTCGGTATAGGGATAGAAAGCATCGAAGATGCGGCCGATGCGGTGGTGCAGTCGCTCGAAGCCGTCGCGGTCCGCAGGGCTGCGGCGTGCGACCTCGTCCGCGAACGCCGCATGATCCGCGTGGAAGTCGAAGGTGTCGCCGTGCTCGTCGAACGCCCGGTAGAACGGGTCGATCGGGACCAGCGTGACGTGATCCTCGAGGCTCTCACCCGCGAGCGCGAACAACTCTTCGAGCATGAACGGCGCCGTGAGGACGGTGGGACCGCCGTCGAAGCGGAATCCGTCGAGCTCGTACTGGTAGGCCCTGCCGCCGATGCGGTCGCGTTTCTCCAGGACCGTCACGTCGTGCCCCGCTGCGGCAAGGCGAATTGCCGCGGCGAGGCCACCGAATCCGCTGCCCACCACGAGGGCTCTCATGACGTCACTGTAAGCACGGTCCTCTCTCGCGGCTAGGGCCGCCGCTGTGCGGACATCGAGGAAGGGGCCCGGGAGGCGCCGATGCGCGGGTCGCGTTGGTAGGTTCAGACCAGGGCCGCTGACAGGGAGTGACGCATGGACGAGACGCTCATCGACACGGTGCCGAGTTCGTTCGGTGCGTACTCCGAGGTGGGCCGCCTGCGCAAGGTGCTGGTGTGCTCCCCCGGCCTTGCTCACAACCGCCTCACCCCGTCCAACGCGGAGGCTCTGCTGTTCGACGACGTCATGTGGGTGGAGAACGCCCGCCGCGACCACGCCGAGTTCGTGCAGCTCATGGAGGGCCGCGATATCGAGGTGCTTGCCGCCTTGCCGCAGCGGAACCGGAATGTAACCCCGCTGGTGATAATCGATCGCTGCCTCAATCACGGCTTCAAAGTCTCATCGGAAATTCGCTTCCGCGGTAAGTTGCACATACAGGCTGCAGGCTCAAACCAAATCGCTGATATTTCGGGCTTTTGCGAATTCGCGATTATGGCCGAGAGTACGCATCACCGTTACACGGCGCCGCATACGGTGAACCATCACGGCCCGACCTT
>NZ_CAJXJX010000045.1 GCF_913055775.1 uncultured Demequina sp.
CGCCGCCGATGGTCGCCGAGCCATGGTTCGCCGCGACGAGGCCCACCAGGATGCGCAGCGTGGTCGACTTTCCGGCGCCGTTGGGCCCCAGGAACCCGGTCACGCGCCCCGGCCGCGCCTCGAAGCTGAGATCGTCGACGGCGGTGACGGCGCCGTAGCGCTTCGTCAACGACGCGACCTCGACCGATCGCGGTTCCATGATCCTCCGGGGGTGCTCGACTCCGTGCCGATGGTAGCGGGACCTTCGACGCGCGCGCAGGCGTGGCTATGCTGGTCCTCACTATGGACTCTGACAGTCATACGTCATGACCACGGCGTGGCTGCTGGTGGGACTCGGCGTCCTGCTCACCGTCGGCACTGCGGTCTTCGTCGCCGCGGAGTTCTCCCTGGTCGCGCTCGACCCCGCGCACGTCGACGACTCCGACCGGGCTGGCCGTCGCGTCCGGCGCGCGCTCAAGCGGCTGTCGACGCAGCTGTCCGGCGCGCAGGTGGGCATCACGCTCACGACGGTTCTGCTGGGCTACACCGCCCAGCCGGCGCTGGTCTCGCTCCTGGAGGTGCCGCTGTCGACCACGCCTCTCGCGCGCGGAGCCGTCGCCGGCATCGCGGGCGCCGTGTCGCTCGTGCTCGTGAACGCCTTCTCGATGATCGTGGGCGAACTGGTGCCCAAGAACGCGGCGCTCGCGGACCCCGGTCGCACTGCGCGCGTGGTCGCGCCGTGGATGCTGGCGTTCACCGCTTCGCTGCGCCCGCTGATCTCCCTGCTCAACCGCAGTGCGAACGGGATCCTGCGGCTCATGGGGATCGAGCCGCGCGAGGAGCTGTCCGGAGGGCGGTCGCCGCAGGAGCTCGCCGCGCTGGTGCGGCGCTCCGCCGAGGCCGGCACCCTCGCGCCGTCGACGGCTCTGCTCCTCAAGAACACCATCGAGCTCGACGACCTCACCGCGATCGACGTCATGACCGACCGCACCCGCATGCAGACGCTCGCGCGTGACGCCAGCGCCGCGGACGTCCTGGCCCTGGCGCGGGCGAGCGGTCACTCGCGGTTTCCGGTGCTCGGCTACGGGATCGACGACGTCCTCGGCATGGTGCACCTGCGTGCTGCGATCGCGGTGCCCTTCCACGAGCGCGAGAGCACGCCTGTCGCCGAGCTCATGGTCGAAGCGCCCACCGTGCCCGAGACGATGTCCATGCGGCCGCTGCTGGTCGAGCTGCGCGAGGCCGGGCCGCAATGCGCCGTCGTGGTGGACGAGTACGGGGGCACGGCGGGGCTGGTGACGCTCGAGGACGTGGTCGAGGAGCTGGTGGGCGAGGTCGCGGACGAGCACGATCGCCGCCGCGTGGCGGCCCACCGCACGCCCGGGGGCGCGTGGGTGGTGCCCGGCGACCTGAGGCCCGACGAGGTGGAGGAAGCGACCGCGCTGTGCGTGCCCGAGTCGCCTGCGTACGAGACGGTCGCGGGCTTCGTGATGGCGCGGCTCGGACGCGTCGCGGAGGTGGGCGACGAGGTCGCGTGCGACGACGCGTTGATCCGCGTCGAGCGGATGGACGGGCGGCGCATCGACCGCGTGCGGCTCACGCCGGTCGTGTCCGAGGCCGGTGACGAGTCATGAGCCTGGGGATGGTCGCCGCGGTCGTCGGACTGCTGCTCGCGAATGCCTTCTTCGTCGGCGCCGAGTTCGCCGTCATCTCCGCGCGTCGCAGCTCGATCGAGCCTCTCGCGGAGGAAGGGTCCCGCGCCGCCCGCTCCGTGCTGTGGGCGATGGAGAACGTGTCCCTGATGCTGGCGTGCGCACAGTTGGGCATCACCGTGTGCTCGGTGTCTCTGGGAGTCGTGGCCGAGCCCGCGATCGCGCACGCCCTCGAAGGGCCATTCCACGAGTGGGGGCTCCCCGAGGGCGCGGCCCATGCGGTGGCCGTCGCGGTGGCGCTGGTGATCGTGGTGGGTCTGCACGTGGTGGTGGGCGAGATGGTGCCCAAGAACGCGGCCGTCTCCCGCCCCGACCGCGCCGCCCTGGTCTTCGGCCCGCCGCTGGTGTGGATCTCGCGCGTGCTGCGACCCGTGGTCGGCGCCCTGAACTGGATCGCGAACTGCCTGCTGCGGATGGTCGGCGTCGAGCCGCGCGACGAGGTCACCAGCGCGTTCACCGCGGACGAGGTGCACTCGATCGTCGAGCGTTCGAATCAGGAGGGCACGCTGTCGGATCCCACGGGTCTGCTCACGGGGGCGATCGAGTTCTCCGACCACAAGGCGGCGGACGTGATGGTGCCGGCGGCGAAGGTGACGGCGGTGGCGCACGGAGTGAGCGTCGACGAGTTCGAGCAGGCGGTCGCGGAGTCGGGCTACTCGCGCCTGCCCGTGACCGCGCAGGGGCGCTTCGTGGGCTATCTCCACCTCAAGGATGCGCTCTTCGCGCGCCCTGGCGAGAGGGAGGAGCCCATTCAGGACTGGCGCGTGCGCGACCTGCCGGTCGTGGGCCGGGACGAGGACGTCGAGACGATCCTCGCGCTGATGCGCAGCTCGGGCGCCCATCTGGCGAGCGTCGAGAGCGACGGCACCTCGGAGGGACTGGTGTTCCTCGAGGACATCCTCGAGGAGCTGGTGGGCGAGGTTCGCGACGAGATGGCCCGCGAATCCGGGGGCTGAACGCGAAACTTTCGCACCGTGTCATGTGGTGTGGGACACATCGTTTCGTCTGCGGCTGGCCAGCACCGTTACCGTTTGGTTACAATCGCACGCAACGTTCCGGAGAATCCTCCGGCGCGACGATGGCAACGATGGACCCAGGAGGCTCGTGTGAGCACGGACGCCGACGCGCTTGCGCCCGTCCCGGGGCACCGCTCGCGCAAGGTCCGTCGCATCGAGCGCACGCAGGAGATCCAGGTGCGTTCCACCCACCGGCGCCGCAAGGTCCTCACCCGCGGAGGCGTTCTCGCTGGATTCATCCTCGCCATGGTGGTCTACCCCATGGTCGGGACCATCACGCCCAACGCCGGTGCGGCAGAGTCCGTCCCCGGCGTCGTCGCTGGCGAGGCGCCCTCGACCGCTCGTGCCCTCTTGGGCGACGGCCCGCAGCTGGTGACCTCTGAGTTGCCTCTTCCTGATGCCTACGATGGCGCGGTCGCGCTCGCGTCCGCAGCGCAGTATGACATCAGCCAGTACCTGCCGGGCTGCGACCCGACCGTCGGTTGGGAGGGGCGCAACGGCCGCCTCACGCAGGACTCGCTGTGCAGCATCGGCGGCGGCGAGACGCTGCGCAACGACGCCGCGGTGGCTTTCGCCGAGCTCAATCACCGCTTCAAGCAGGAGTTCGGGCGCGACATCTGCCTGTCGGACTCGTACCGCACGCTGTCGGGTCAGTACGCGACCAAGG
This sequence comes from uncultured Demequina sp., assembly GCF_913055775.1. Classification (GTDB taxonomy): domain Bacteria; phylum Actinomycetota; class Actinomycetes; order Actinomycetales; family Demequinaceae; genus Demequina. The sequence goes on from NZ_CAJXJX010000045.1 coordinate 3,375, forward strand.
CCTCCCAGGGGTGGCTCGCGGCCACGCCGGGCAAGTCCGTCCACGGCTGGGGGCTGGCGATCGACCTGTGCCGCTCCGATGCCAGCGGCTACACCAAGTCGTGGCTCGAGGAGAACGGCCGCACGTGGGGATGGGTCAACCCCGGTTGGGCGAAGTCGTCCAAGTGGGAGCCGTGGCACTGGGAGTATCTTCCGGGCACGGATGCCCTCGGTGTCTACAGCGCCGGCTACTGGTCCACGGGCGACGTGTACCGCAGTTCACGCGGCTGACGCGCCTCCCCCGACCCCTCTTGCGCGAGCGAAATGGGCCCATTTCGCTCGCCTTGGCCCCTAGGTGAGCGATTCGGGCCCATTTCGCTCGTGTGGGGGTGGGCAGTCTCCTTGCTCAGTTCACCGCGCGGACGCGGATTAGCAGCATCTCCTCCGGGTTGAGCCCGGGCGCCTGGACGCCGTGGGCCGCCAGCACTTGACCCGAGAGTTCAACACCGTCCCTCCACCACACGGTCGGCGCGCGCATCGCGGCCCCGGATGGCTGGAACGGCCCCAGGCCCTCGACCCGGTAGGTCCGCACGGGGTCGAGCCCCGGCAGGCGCAGGAGCCCCACCGGGTTGTCGACCACGGAGTCCGTGGCCACGAAGCCGTAGAGGGCCTCGGATCCGTCGTGCGCGACGATGCCGTGGAGGAACCGACCAGGCTCCGGCAGGTCCGAGCGGACCACGGTCCCCGAGTGCAGCAGGTCCCGGTGCTCCTGGTGCAGGGCGACCCACTGCTGGAGTGCCGCTCGCACCTCAGGCGCGGCCGCATCGGCCCCGGAGACGTCCCATTCGATGCCCAGGTGACCCCAGAGGGCGGTGCCGGCGCGCAGGTCGAGCCCCGCAGAGCGTCCCGTCGAGTGCGCTGCCGGCGGGCCGATGTGGGCGCCCATCATCTCCGGCGGCACCAGCATGGCGGTCCAGCGCTGGATGCGCTGACGCTCGAGGGGATCGTTGCAGTCCGAGGCCCAGATGCGCTGCGTGCGCGACAGCACCTCGAGGTCCACGCGCCCGCCGCCACCGGCGCACGTCTCGATCTCGAGTCCGGGGAACGCCGTGTGGAGCCCGTCCAGCAATCGGTAGAACGCGAGGGTCTGTCCGTGGACGATCGCACGCCCGGTGGCGCTCGACCCGGCCTCGAGCAGATCTCGGTTGTGGTCCCACTTCAGATACGCGGGCTCGAGTTCCACGACCAGCGCGTGCAGGCGCTCTTCGATGTATGCGTACGCCTCAGGGTGGGTGAGGTCGAGAACCTGCTGGCGTCGCGCCTCGAGCGGTAGACGCGCATCCCGTCCTAGGGAGTCCCGCCGAGCGGCCAGCTCCGGCTGCGCGATCCACTCCGGGTGCGCGCGGGCGAGGTCCGAGTCCGGATTGACCATCTCCGGCTCGAACCACAGCCCGAACTCCAGTCCCTTCGAGCGCACGTAGTCCGCGAGCGGCCGCAGGCCCTCGGGGTAGAGGTCCTCATCGACGTACCAGTCGCCCAGTCCGGCATTGTCCGCGCGGCGGTGACGGAACCAGCCGTCGTCGAGCACGAACCTCTCGGCGCCCACCTCGGCGGCAGCGTCCGCGAGAGCATAGAGCTTCGCGTGGTCGTGGTCGAAGTACACGGCCTCCCAGGTGTTGACAGTGACCGGCCGAGGGCCGCTCGGGTGCGACGGGAGCGAGCGCAGGTGGCGGTGGAAGCGTGCGGAGATGCCGTCCAGGCCTTCCGTCGAGTGCGCGCCGTAGAGCCACGGCGTCGTGTACTCGTCGCCGGGCTCGAGCCGGATCTCTCCCGGCATGGGCAGCTCACCGCCGCCGATCAGTCCCAGGCCGTGCATCCCGCGTTCGGCGATCCAGCGGGTGTTACCGGACCACGCGACGTGCGTGGCCCAGATCTCCCCGGAGCGGAACCCGAAGCCTGCGGCGCCCGCGGAGGTCACGAAGGGAGTGTCGTGGCCGGGCTTGCCGCGCCTGCCCTCGCGCAGGTGGGTGCCGTGGACGAACGCGAGACGCTGCGGCGTGCGCTCGCGGATCCAGCGGCCGGCGAAGTCCAGGATCTCGTCCGCCTCGCGCGGTACGGGCAGGAGCAGATTCAGTGCGTCGACGGTGTACGGCGCGCCCGTGTCGGAGCTGCCGTGGCCGGTCGAGCGCACCGTGGCGCGTGCGCGCACCAGGCCCGTGCCCAGCAGTTCGACGGTGACGCCGAGCTCCAGCTCGGCCACCGCATCGGCCGCAGTGGCCGTGACCCGCTGGACCCGCGCATCGGCCGTGCCCACGTCGCTGTGCGACGTCTCGGTGACGGCGAAGCGCGTCGAGTGGTCGCGGCCGTCGCGATGCCCCTCGAGGCCGGGCGTCCCCCGCCAGCCCCACGACGGTTCAGGGAGGATCGACACCGCGTGCCGGGTGTCCAACTCGCCGATCACGACGGGCTCGACGGATGCGATCGCGAGCTGCTCGAGCGCGCGTCCATCGATATCGCCCAGGTCCTCACCCCAGTGGAGGATGCGGGGAAGGCGGCCGTCGCGTAGGTCGACGATCAGGGAGACGCCCGCGTCGCGCAGGTGAATGAGGTCGTTCATGAGCGCCAGCGTACGGCCGGTCAGCCCTGGTTACTCCCCGGCGCGCACCTCGCCCGACCCGCTCATCTCCGTGGACACCGATGCGGTGCCGAGGTATGTGACCTCGCCGGAGCCCGAGACCTCGACGTCGAGGGTGGTGTCCGCGTTCACGGTGACGTCTCCCGACCCCGACAGGTCGACCGTCGCGTCGTGGGCGGCGAGGCGCGCGGCCTCGATGCGGCCGGAGCCGTCGATCTCGAGCCGCAGCTCGTCGGTCGTGCCCGCGAGCTGGATATCGCCCGAGCCGCTGAGCTCGACGCCGAGCGCGCTGGAGTCCACCCCGGTGACCGAGATGTCGCCGGAGCCGGACAGTTCGAGGTCGGTCAGGGCCGGCACCGTGATCGCGTAGTGCACGTCACTGGCGGTCCAGCCCCAGATGCCGTCCGGGCCGTCCAGGGTCAGGACGCGGTCGAGCAGCGCGGTGTCCCCGGTCACCATGACCGAGCGCTCCTTGCCCACGACGATGTCGACGTCGCTCGAGCCGTTGACCTCCACGCGGTCGAACGCGTCGACGGCGCGGCTCTCGGTGTCTGTGACCCCGTCGAGGTCGGTGCCGACGAACGAGCAGCCGGCAAGTGTTGCGACTGCCGCTCCGAGGGCTGCCGCTCCGAGGATGCGGTGGCGCGTGGTCGAGGTCATGGCTTCTCCTTGGCTTCAGTGCTTCCCGACGTCCGCGGTGGACGTCATGCCTGGAAGCGTATGAAGCGCAAGGGTGCGCGCGCATCGGCCGCACGGGTGCTTCGTGGCGGCCTGCGGAGGGGGACATCCCTCACCCGTGCGGGGGATGGGGTCCGGGATGTCCCCTCCTGGGGAAGCTCAGAGCCAGCGTGACGTGATGCCGAACGTGTTCGCGACTGTCGCGATGTCCTCGCGGGACAAGCCCTCGGCGCGGCTGCCGGCCACGAGGTCCATGTACTCGTACTTGGCGCCCGTCTCCGCGTACTCGACGCGGTCCACGGCCCGGTAGACCGAGATGTCCGAGCGGGACATCGTGCCGTGCTTGGACCACAGCGTGATCTCGTGCTCGCGCAGGCCGGCGACGTTCGCGTCACCCATCTCCTGCGACCCGGGGATCATGAACTCCAGCACGCCGATGCCGTCGGACAGCGACACGATGGTCTCCGGCTCCCAGCGCAGGATCGCGCGGTTCATGCGCTCGGTGTCGCGGTAGGCGGGGATGTGGCTCAGGTAGGTGAGGTGCGGGGGCTGGGCGTGCACCACGGCCTGGAAGTCGATGCCGCGGGCGGCCACCTGGTCCTCGTGCACAGCCAGGTGCGAGTTGAACTCGGACGTCAGGCGCTGGAAGCGACGGGTGTTCGAGGTGTAGAGCGTGCCGGTGAGGCCGCCCTCGTGCACCTTCACAGCGCCGATCGACGCGAGCGGCTCGCGCTCGATCTGGCGCAGACGGCGCCCCGAGCCGGTCGCGAGCACCGTTCCACCGGCGAGCGACGGCGCGGGGACGGGCAGCTCGATCTCCTCGGCGTTGGGGAAATGGCGGCGCACCTCGACGTCCCAGCCCATGTAGACGGAGATGTTGCCGGCGCCGGCCTCCGAGGCGTCGATGTCGCAGATGCGGGCTCCGGACTCGCCGATCTGCTCGATGAGCTCGTCGAGGGTGGGCTTCGGGTCGGTCATGTCGGTCTCCTTGGGTGTCGGCGCGGCGTCATCGCCGGCGTATGAAACGATTCAATCACACGCACGCGCGGCATACGCGGGCACAAGGTCCCAGGCGCCGATCCCGATCCGTCATGGCTGCTGCGCCGATGGGGCGCGCACGGTCGTCACACCTGCCGGCGGGAGGGTGCCGACCCGTTCTACACACGCCTGGTGCGCATGTGACTCATGGGGCCCGTGGGTGTGCACCTGCGTCACAACGCTCACTTCCGTCCCAGGTGTGTGTAGAAGGGGTGGCGCGGCGCACCGGTGGCGCGGGCGCAGGCGGCGCGGCGAACAGGCCGTGCGGCCACCAGGCGCGCCGTACGCACCTGTTGGCAAGAGAGCCCGCGAGTAGCAGGCTGGAACCAGGGAACACGGCACCGCGACCCGGAGCCGTGACGAGCGGCTCATGGGGCGATCCCTCATGCGGCGCGAGACAGGAGGCGACATGCGCATCGGCGTGCCGAAGGAGACCAAGAACCGCGAGACGCGCGTGGCGCTCACCCCGGAGGGGGCGGCGCTCCTGACTGCCCAGGGCCACGAGGTCGCGATCGAGGCGGGCGCGGGCGCCGCGGCATTCCTCCCTGACGATGACTATCGCGCGGCCGGCGCGACCATCGTCGGCACCGAGGGCGCCTGGGATCGCGACCTGGTGCTCAAGGTCAAGGAGCCCGTCCCCGCCGAGTACCGGCTGCTGCGCGACAACGTCCTGTTCACGTTCCTGCACCTCGCCGCGAACGAGCCACTCGCGCGAGCCCTCGTCGATGCCGGCACCACGGCGTTCTCGTACGACACCGTCCAGCTCGAGGACGGCTCGCTGCCGCTGCTCACCCCCATGAGTGTCATTGCAGGCCGGCTGGCCGCGACCGAAGGTGCCCACCACCTGCTCAGCCCGCAGGGCGGCAGGGGAGTGCTGCTGCCGGGTGCGCCGGGGGTGCCCGGCGCTCGCGTCGTGGTGATCGGCGGGGGAGTCGCGGGCTCCGCGGCACTCGCGCAGGTGGTCGCCATGGGGGCCGATGCTGTGGTGCTGGACCTCGACGAACGTCGCCTCGCCGCGGTCAAGGCACAGCACGGGGAGCGCGTCCGTACGGTCGTGTCGACCCCGGAGGCGGTCGAGCGCGAGGCGCTCGAGGCGGACCTCATCGTGGGCGCGGTGCTCGTGCCCGGTCGCCCGGCGCCCAAGGTGGTCAGCCATGCGACCGTCGCGCGCATGAGGCCCGGCTCCGTTCTGGTTGATATCGCGATCGACCAGGGGGGATGCTTCGAGGACTCCCGCCCCACCACGCACGACGACCCTGTCTATCGGGTGGCGAACTCGACGTTTTACTGCGTGGCGAACATGCCTGGCGCGGTCGGCGCCACCTCGACGGCGGCACTGACGCACGTGACCTTTCCCTACGTCGAGGCGCTCGCGGCCGGCGCCGCCCAGGCGCTCGTCGCAGACCCGGCGCTCGCGCGAGGTCTCAATGTCGATGCAGGAACCGTGCGATACCCCGCGGTTGCCCAGGCGTTCCCTCATCTTCCGGCGGCATGATGGGCTCGTCGCGCAGTGGAGGCTCGTTGACGACGGGATAGTCGGCGAGTGCGCGCTCGGCCGCCTCGCGGCCCAACGCGATGAGACCCGGCAGGTCTCGCGGCAGCCACTGGGACCGGTGCTCGAGGATCGGGCGGATCAGGGTGACGTCGGGATGGATCACCCACTCGTGGACCTGCAGCGACGTGTCGACTCCGCCCACCCCGTCCCACTCCGGCGCGAGCCGCACCGCGATCACGTGATCCGCGCCCAGGCCGAACGCGGCCTCGATGGGGAGATTCTGCACCACGCCGCCGTCGATGAGTGTGCGCCCGTCAATGTGCACGGGCCGGAAGACCCCGGGCACCGCGATCGATGCCGCGAGAGCCTCCTGCAGCGGTCCGTGATCGAGCACCACGGCCTCGTGAGCGTCGGCGTCCGCGGCTACCGCCGCGAAGCGCATCGGCATGTCCTCGATCCGTATCTCCCCGGCGACGCGGCGAACGGTCTCGCGCAGCGCATCGGCCGTCATCAGGCCCAGCCCGGGCTTGGCGGTGAAGCTGCCGAAGGTCCCCCAGGAGGACCGGCACACCCGCTCCTCGAGGTCGTACGGATCGATGCCGATCACGTGCGCGGCGCCGATGACCGAGCCCGCCGAGGTGCCGGCGATGACGGTGGGCCGCAGCCCGCGCTCCTTCAGGACCTGCAGGACGCCCACGTGGGCGGCTCCGAGCACGCCGCCACCGCCGAGCGCGAGGCCCAGTTTCTTGCTCGTGCGCAGGTCGTCCCAGGCGTCCATGACGCCATCGTAGGCTGGTCGCATGTCTGAGGAGAGGCCCGAGCGTCCGCGCACCTGGGTGCCGGTAGCGGCTGCGGGTGGAGTTGCGGTCCTGGTACTTGGGCTCGCGTTCGGCTGGACGCTGTTCACCGACGGCCCGAGCGAGGTCGAGGGCGCCATGGTCGAGGCGTGCGAGACGGTATACGCCGAGACCGACGGACCCGCGATCGTCAGCGGCGAGATCTACGAGCCCGACGAGATGCTCGACTACTACGCCGTCGCCGAGACCCATGGCGAGGCGGTGCCGTTCGACGAGCTCACCGATGAGCAGCAGGACGGGCTTCGCGGCTTCGGCGCGGATTATTCGGAGTCGGGGTCAGGCTCTGCCGCGGTGGTGTGGCGCCTCGACGACGACACCTACGCGCACTGTCTGGTGCGGCTGAGCGAGGGCGCGGTCATCGGGACGCCGACCGTGGGGCCCCTGGAGGTCGCGGTCGCCGAGTAGGCGCGGCGGTGCCTGCGGTACGCGCGCCGTCTGCGCCGCGGCACCACGCGGCCCGGCTTGGCTCCCCGGAGCCCACCCGCTACCTTCGATCGTGGACCACCCCACCCACGAGGAGTTCCCATGCAGCAGCGCCGGATCGGCGACCGCACCGTCAGTGCGATCGGACTGGGCGGCATGCCCATGTCGATCGAGGGCCGCCCGGACGAGGCCCGCGCCGTCGCGACCATCCACGCCGCACTCGATGCGGGCGTCGCCCTGATCGACACCGCGGACGCGTACCACCGCGACCCGGGCGAGGTGGGGCACAACGAGTCCCTCATCGCGCGCGCCGTCGCGGCCTACCCGGATGCCGCCGTGCGTGACCAGGTGCTGATCGCCACCAAGGCGGGTTCCCTGCGGCCAGGCGACGGCTCGTGGTACCAGAACGGCGACCCTGCCTACCTCAAGCAGGCGGCGAAGGCTTCGGCGCAGCGGCTGGGTGTCGAGGCCATCGGTCTGCACCAGCACCACCGCCCGGACCCCAACGTGCCCTACGCGGACTCGATCGGCGCGCTCGCAGAGCTGCTCGACGAGGGCGTGATCCAAATGGCCGGTATCTCCAACGCGAACCCTGCGCAGATCCGCGAGGCCAACGAGGTGCTGGGCGGGCGTCTCGCGAGCGTTCAGAACCAGTTCTCGCCCAAGTTCGTCTCCAGCTACCCCGAGTTCGAGCTGTGCGCGGAGCTGGACGTTGCCTTCCTGCCGTGGAGTCCCCTGGGAGGGATCCGCTCGGCCGCGGACGTGGGCACGCTGCACAAGCCCTTCCAGGACGTCGCGGACGCGCGCGGGATCTCGCCCCAGCAGGCCGTGCTGGCGTGGGAGCTGTCGCTCTCCGACGTCGTCATCCCGATCCCCGGCGCGTCACGTCCGAGCTCGATCTTGGACTCCGCCGGTGCCGCCGAGATCGACCTCACCGAGGACGAGCTCGCGTCGCTCGCGATCGTTCTGGGAGACTGAGACATGGCCGGATCAAAGATCACCATCACCGTCTCCCGCACTGCGGGGCTCACGTTGCTCAACCACGGCGTGGTCTCGCTCGCGATGCCGCGGACTGAGGACGGTCGCGTGAAGGGCGGGATCGTTCACAAGAGCGCGCGCCGCGTCCTGGGAGACGTGGTCGACACGCCAGGCTTCGCTCTCGCGGAGGTCATCGCTGGGGCAGCGTTGGTGCTGGTAGTGCCGCGAATGCTGCGGCGCTGAGGCGCCTGCCTGGTTGACGGCCGATGCGCGGGCGGGGCGGCCGCCCACGTTCGGCCGATGCGCGGGCTGAGTCCCGCTACGGCGTGCAGCAGGCCTGCTGGCCGGCCGGGGTAGTGCTGGCGACGGTGGCGAGTGCCCGCACCGGAGCGCCAAGCGCCTCGCAGCACAGCGAGTACACATTCGCGCGACCCCGCGGGGTAATGGTGACCAGGCCCTGATCTCGCAGCGGTGCGAGGTGGTGGCTGACGAGCGTCTGCGTCAGTCCGGTCGCGTCGGTGAGCTCTCGTACCGTACGTGGCTCCTGCGCCAGCAGCATGACGAGGTGCAGGCGCGTGGGGTCGGCGAGCGCCTTGAGCAGCGGAGCGAGCTGCTCTGCATCCGCGCGGGCGCGTTCGGCGCCGGAGGTTGGGAGCAGGGCGACGTCGATCGAGGTGGCCATGCCCTCAGTGTGACACATGCGGTTGCTATTAACAGCATCGGCTGTTAATAATGCTGGTTGTGATCTCTCTTCTTGATGATTCCCTTCCCGTGGCCGTCATCGGCGCGGGCCCCGTGGGGCTCGCGGCCGCGGCGCATCTGCTCGAGCGCGGCAAGCGTCCGCTCGTGCTCGAGGCTGGCCCCGCGGCTGGCGCCTCGATCCGCGAGTGGGGCCATGTCAGCCTGTTCTCGCCGTGGCGCTACGACATCGATGCCGCCGCGCGTCGCCTGCTCGAGGAGTCGGGATGGACGGAGCCGGACCTCGACCGCAGCCCCACCGGCGCGGAACTGGTGCGCGAGTACCTCGAGCCGCTTGCCGCGACGCCTCGTCTCGCGCCGCGCATCCGCTACGGCGCACGCGTCACGGCGGTGATGCGCGAGGGCGTCGACAAGACCAGGACTCTCGGACGCGAACGGCGGCCGCTGGTGGTGCGCGTCGAGACTGAGAGTGGCGTGAGCGACGTGCGTGTGGCCGCCGTGATCGACGCCTCGGGCACGTGGACCACGCCCAATCCGATCGGCGCATCCGGGCTGGCGGCGCCGGGTGAGGCGGAGGCTGCGCCATGGATGCTCGGGCCTCTGCCCGATGTGCTGGGAGCGGACCGCGCGCGTGTCGCAGGCAGGACGACGCTCGTGATCGGCATGGGCCACTCCGCGGCGAACACGCTGCTCTCGCTGGTCGAGCTCGCGCGAGACGAGCCCGGCACGGAGGTGATCTGGGCTATCCGCGGGCGATCCGCACGTCGGCTGTTCGGCGGCGAGGATGCAGATGAGCTCCCCGAGCGCGGGGCGCTGGGCACGCGACTGCGCGAGGCCGTCGACGCGGGGCTGGTGCGCTTCGAGCGCGCCTTCGAGGTGTCGCGTGTCGAGCCCGCCGATGATGGGCGGCTTGACGTGATCGCCGCGGACGAGACGGGGGAGCGGCGGCTCACAGTCGACGCGGTGGCCGGCGCCACAGGCTTCCGACCCGATCTGGACATGCTGCGCGAAGTGCGACTAGAGCTCGACGCTGCGCTCGAGTGCCCGGTGCGTCTCGCACCGCTGATTGACCCGACGATCCACAGCTGCGGCACTGTGGAGCCTCACGGCGCCGAGGTGCTCTCGCATCCCGAGGAGTGGCTCTACGTGGTCGGGATGAAGAGCTACGGCCGCGCGCCGACCTTCCTGCTTGCCACCGGCTACGAGCAGGTGCGGTCGGTCGCGGCGGCGATCGCCGGAGACTCGACCGCGGCGGCGCGAGTCGAGCTGCTCCTGCCTGCGACGGGCGTCTGCTGCACGGACGGCGGGGCGTGCTGACTGACCGAGGCCAAGGGTCATGCGGTCCCGAGGGTGCTCTCGCTTTCGCGACGCTTCAAATGTCCGAAAGCCCTGGTTAGTGACCTACCAGGAGCAATGCTTTGAACCTGGTTCAAGACGACGAGCGCGGTGTAGGGTGCGGCTCGTGAGCACCGATGCGAACGGCGCGCAGCCGCGCCGAACCAGGCCCGGGACTCGGGAGCGCAGTGGCATCGCGGATGTCGCGGCACTGGCGGGCGTGTCCCAGGGCACGGTGTCCAACGTGCTCAACCACCCGGAACGCGTCACCCAGTCCACACGCGACAAAGTCGAGCGTGCGATCGAGATGCTGCAGTACACGCCGCATGGCCCCGCTCGCTCGCTGGCGGTGGGCTCGACGCGAGCACTCGGGCTCGTTCTGACAGACCTCGGCAACTCGCTCTTCGTCGACATTGCTCGGGGGGTCGAGCAGCGGGCGGCGGAGGCTGGCGCCGTCGTACTGCTGGCGAACACGGACGCGGACCTTGAGCGAGAGCAGCGCGCGTTGCGGATGCTCGCGGAGACGCGCGTCATGGGCACCCTCTTGACGCTCAACGACACCCGCCATTATCGGCGGGTGGTGGCGGCGGACCGCGGCGAGGCGCCGTTGGTGCTGCTGAACTACGCGGCTGAGGACGATGCTCACTGTTCTGTGCACGTCGACAACGTCCGTGGCGGCGCTATCGCGGCGGAGCACCTGTGGGACATCGGGCGGCGCCGGATCGCCGTCATCGATGTGCCGGCGACCCTTCAGCCCATCATCGAACGTCGGCGCGGCTTCGACGCTGTTCTCGCGAGCCATCAGGCGAGCGCGGCGGCTGTGCACGCCGTCGAGGGGCTCACGCGTGCGCACGGATTCGCCGCGGGCCTCGCTCTGGTGCCTCGCATCGAGGCAGGGGAGATCGATTCCGTGTTCGCGATGGCAGACCTCGTGGCGGCCGGCATCGCCCAAGCAGTGCGCTCCCGGACCTCCCTGCGCATCCCCGAGGACTTCGCGATCGTGGGCTACGACGACAACCAGGCGTCCTGGGACAGTCCCACACCCCTCACCACGGTGGCTCAGCCGGGCGAGGCGATGGGCTACGCCGGTGCAGGACTCGTCCTTGACGAGCTCGCGAACGACGATCACGACCACAGCGCCATCGACCTCGAGCCATCTCTCGTCGTGAGGAACAGCACCGTTCGGCCCTGACCTGCTGCTCGAGCCGGCAGGGACGGGAGGCGGCACGTGTGAAGCGTTTTATTGGTCGGCCGGTCGCCCTGCTCGCCAGTCGAATCGATGCGACGTTGAGCAGGAAGCCTCGCCAGTGTCACGTTTCAGTTACGAACGGGGTGCCGGGGTTTGACGGGGCGTGGTCGCATGTCTACAGTGACGGTTGAAGCGCTTCAAAGCAGTGGCGCCTCTCACCTTTCAAGGAGGAATCGTGATCAGCAACCGACGTACCGGTCGCCGGGCGCTCAGCGCAGTTGCGCTCGCCGGCGCGGGAATCCTGACCCTCGCCGCATGCTCAGGAGGCGACGACGGCGACGCGGACCCCACCGCATCGGGTGACACGGGCTCGGAGGAGCCCGCCGGCACCACCAGCGAGGAGTTCACCTACCTGGGCCAGACCCAGAACACGACCATCGCCGCGACGCTCGAGTCGCTCGAGGTCGGCGCTTGCTCGGCGGCGGCCGACGGGACCCCGCTGTCCACCGACGCGATCGACGGCACCACGTGGGACCAGCAGCTCCAGGTCCTCGCGGGCAACGACGCCCTCTCCAACATGTCGATGGCGGCAGGCACGCCGTCGCTCATGAAGGAGTTCGTCGACGCCGGCCTGGTGCTCAACCTCTCGGAGGCGTTCGCCGAGCTCGGCGTCGAGGGTGCCGTCCTCCCGGCCGCTGAGGCGACGTTGAAGCAGCTGCACCAGACCGACGACCTCTACGCGCTTCCCACCGAGTACAACATCGAGGGCTTCTGGTTCAACGAGACCCTCTTCGACGAGGCCGGAGTCGACGTTCCCTCGACGTGGACGGAGCTCGTCGACGTCGCCGCCACGCTGAACGACGCCGGAATTCAGCCGTTCATCGCCGCGGGCTCGGACGGCTGGCCCGTCACGCGCCTCGTGGGCAACCACATCTTCCGCTCGCTGGGCGCGGACGCGCTGCAGCAGGTCGCCGATGGCGCGGCGAGTTTGACCGACCCCGAGTACGTCGAGTCTGCCGACGCGATCTCGGCTCTGGGCGACGCCGGCTACTTCGGTGCCGCTCCCGGTTCGGTCGACTACAACACGGCGATGAACCAGTTCCTCACCGGCGGCGGTGCCATGTTCTACATGGGCAGCTGGGCGCTCGGCAACTTCAACGACCCCGAGCAGAACCAGATCGGTGCCGAGAACATCGGCTACTTCCCGTTCCCCGAGGTCGAGGGCGGCGCCGGCAGCATCGACGAGACGCCCGCGAACGCCGGCATCCCCGTCATGTTCAGCGCCTCGCACTACACCGATGACATCGGCGAGTGGCTGGCGTGCATCGCCGAGAACTACGGCGACGTGGCGCTCGCGGAGTCGGGCCAGGTGACGGGCTTCTCGCTGAGCGAGACCCCCGCCGACCAGTCTGAGCTGACCACCATGGTGCAGGACCAGATCGCGAACGCAGCCGGCTCGGTGCTGTGGTTCGAGGCCGCGTTCTCGGCTGAGGGCACCACGGTGTCGCAGACCAACGGTGGTGGACTCGCCAACGGCTCGCTCTCGGGTGCAGAGTTCATGGAGCTGGTCCAGGCCGCGAACGGCTGACCCTCCGGAGTCGTGCCCCGGGCCACGGCCCGGGGCACGACTCCCGCAACCCGATCTCCCCCCTCACTACGCAAGGACGCACTGTGGAGAAGCTCTTCCGCAACCGCATGGCCACCGCCGTGATGCTCACGCCGGCGCTCGCGGTCTACACCTTCGTGATGGTGATCCCGATCATGTGGTCGGTCACCTACACGTTCCAGTCAGGCAATGCGATCTCCGGCTTCGAGTTCGTCGGATTCTCGAACTGGATCGAGTTCTTCCAGGACGACACGGCGATCGACGCCCTGCTCTTCACGCTGCGCTATGCCGTGGTCATGACGGTGCTGCAGGTCGCCGCCGGCTACGGGCTCGCTCTCTTCTACATCTTCTTCCTGCAGAACAAGTCGTCGCTGGTCCGCACGACGATCTTCTTCCCGGTGATCCTCCCGACGGTCGCGGTCGCGCTGATGTTCTCGCGCATGTTCGAGGCCGCACCCACCGAGGGTCCCGTCAATACGATCCTGCAGTGGCTCGGTGGAGACCTCACCGACTTCCTCGGCACCCCGACCACGGCTTTCTGGATCGTGATCGCCATGGACGTGTGGCGCTCCATGGGCTTCTACGCGGTGCTGCTCTACGCAGGGCTGGTCGAGATCCCCCAGGACGTCATGGAGTCCGCCCGCATCGACGGGGCGAGCGGCTGGAAGCTGGTGCGCCGCATCGTGGTGCCGCTGTCGCTGCCCGTGCTGCTCTCAGCCTTGATCTTCTCCATCAACGGCACGCTCAAGGTCTTCGACTCGATCGTGGCGCTGACCAACGGCGGCCCGGGGACCGCGACGACGCCCCTGACCCTCTACATGTTCCGGACGTCCTTCGCCTACGGCGAGTACGGCTACGGCAGCACCGTGGCCTTCGTGCTGACGATCCTGTGCCTGATCGTCACCGTGTTCATCTTCCGTTCGTTGCGAAGGGACGTGACCGAATGACCTCCGCGCCCACCACGACCGCCGCCGAGCCCAGGGCTCGCGGCCGTCGTAGCCGCCGCCCGCTCAAGAACCGTCTGCGCCGGGTGCCCGGGTGGATCGGCATCGGCCTGGTGCTTCTGACCGTCGTGTATCCGATGCTGTGGATCCTGATGGGCTCCTTCAAGACCCAGCCCGAGTTCCTGTCCGAGCCGTTCTGGGCGCTGCCGCAGCAGTGGAACTTCGACAACTATGTCTCCGCGTTCGTCGACGGCGGACTCGGCACCTACATCAGGAACTCGATCATCGCGGTGTTCCCCGCGCTGGCGCTGGTGCTGATCTTCGGCTCCGCTGCGGCATTCGCCCTGCAGGTGCTGGTGTGGAAGGGCCGGTCCGTCGTGCTCATCCTGTTCCTGGCCGGGATCATGGTGCCCACGCAGATGATCCTGCTGCCGCTGTTCACGGTGTACTACCAGATCGGCATCACCAGCACGATCTGGCCGCTCATCATCACCTACACGGCGATCGGGCTGCCGCTCACTGTGTTCATGCTGGCGACCTTCATGCGCGGCATTCCGCGAGAGGTCTTCGAGGCCGCCACGCTCGACGGAGCAAGCATCTGGCGCATCTTCGCGAACGTCACGCTGCCCCTGGTGCGCAACGCGATCTTCACTGTGGCACTCGTGCAGTTCTTCTTCCTGTGGAACGACCTGCTGATCGCCCTGACGTTCGTGACGAGCGCTGACCTTCGCACCATCCAGGTGGGTCTGTTGAACTTCACGGGTCAGTACGGCGCCGTGAATTACGGCCCGCTGTTCGCCGGCATCTCGGTGACGGTGTTCGGGACGCTCGCGCTGTACATCTTCCTCAACAAGAAGGTGATGACCGGACTGACCTCGGGCGCGGTGAAGGGATGACCGCCATCTCGGGGCTCCGGGCCGAGTACAGGGCCGATGCGCTGGGCGCCTCGACCCGTGCGCCTCGCCTCAGCTGGACGGTCGAGTCGGCCGATGCGCCCGAACGCGCCGAAGTGCGGCTCACCGGCCGTGGAGACGCCGAGGTCGCGTCGGTCGGCGGGGACGAGCAGGTGCTCGTCGCGTGGCCGTTCTCGCCGCTCGAGTCGCGTGAGCGGGTGCAGGTCGCCGTGCGAGCGCAGATTTCAGGGGAGTGGTCCGACTGGTCCGCGCCCCTCGCGCTGGAGGGAGCGCTCTACGAGCGCGACGACTGGAGCGAACCTCTGGTGGTGCCTTCGGCGTCCGCAACCACGCAGACGCGACCCTCGTTTCTCCTCCGTGCCGCCTTCGAGCTCGAGGCGGCCCCCGCATCGGCCCGTCTGTATCTCACTGCCCAGGGCCTCGTGGTCGCCGGACTCAACGGCAGCGCCGTGTCCGACGAGCACCTGGCGCCCGGGTGGACCAGCTACGACACGCGCCTGCGGTACCGCGTGCACGACGTCACCGCGCTGCTGCGCGCGGGCGAGAACGTCCTGGGCGCGGAGGTCGCGGACGGCTGGTTCCGCGGCAACATCGGCTTCGATGGCGGTCGGTGGAACGTGTACGGCGAGCACGTGGGCCTGCTGGCCCAGCTTGAGGTGACGGACGCGGCCGGCGACACCCGCATCGTCCCGCTCGGCGATGCGTGGCGCACGACGCTGGGCCCGGCGGTGCGCGCGGGACTGTACGAGGGCGAGACCTACGACGCACGCCGCGTGCCGGCTGGGTGGGACCGGCCCGGGTTCGACGACAGCGCGTGGGCGCCTCCCGAGGCGCGGCCGGCATCGACGCTCACGGCCACGCTCGAGC
>NZ_CAJXJX010000046.1 GCF_913055775.1 uncultured Demequina sp.
CAGCGAGTCGCCCTCCGACACCTCCGCGTCAGCGGTGCGATCCACGAGCCACGGCACGCCGACGACGAGCAGCAGCGCCAGGCCAAGCACGATTCCGGCACCCGGCAGCGAGCTGCGGCCGATCAGGCGCACGGACAGGGGCAGCCGGGGCGCCACGCGCAGGGTGCCCGACGTGGGCAGCTGGATCTCCTCGGTACGGTCCGGTTGCGCCGATGCGCGCTCGCCCGGCGCGCCCGCGTCACCTTCCGACGGCATCACACCAGCGCGAGCGCCTGATCCAGGTCGGCGCGCAGGTCCTCGACATCCTCGAGCCCGATCGACAGGCGCACTGTCGTCTCGGAGATGCCCACCTCGGCGCGACCCTCGGGGCTCATCTTGTTGTGCGTCGTGGTCGCCGGGTGCGTCGAGATCGACTTGGCGTCGCCCAGGTTGTTCGAGCACGTGAACAGGCGCAGCGCGTTCATGAAGCGGAACGCGGCGGCCTGCGCCTCGGGCCCAGCCACGTCGACGCCGTCGCCCACCGCCAGGTCCAGCGTGACGAGCGTGCCGCCGAGCGTCATCTGCGCGGCCGCGAGCTCGTGCTGGGGATGCGACGGCAGCAGCGGGTAGCGCGCGACCGACACCTTGGGGTGAGCCTCGAGCCACTGCGCAAGACTCAGCGCGCTCGCCGCCTGGTGGCGCACGCGCACCGACAGCGTCTCGAGCCCCTTGAGCAGCACCCACGCGTTGAACGGCGAGATGGTCGCGCCCATGTTGCGGATCATCAGCTTCACCGGGCCGTCCACGTACTCGGAGGACCCGACGATGGCTCCGCCGAGCACCCGGCCCTGCCCGTCGATGTGCTTGGTCGCGGAGTACACGACGGCGTCCGCTCCCAGCTGCGCCGGCTTCTGACCGATCGCCGTCGCGAAGACGTTGTCCACGATCAGCAGCGCCCCGGCGGCGTGCGAGAGATCCGCGATGCGCGGGATGTCGAGCACGTCCTGCATGGGGTTAGTGGGCGATTCGATGAACACGGCCTTGGCGGGCGTCGCGAGTGCGCTCTCCCACGCTGCGGGGTCCGTCGCGTCGACGTAGTCGATCTCGATGCCCCACTTGTCGAAGAAGTTCGCGAAGGTCTGGAGCGTCGAGCCGAAGAGCGACTTCGAGGCCACCAGCCGGTCGCCCTGACCCAGGATCGACGCGAGCGACACGAACACCGCCGCCATGCCCGTGGACGTGGCGAAGCAGCTCTCGGCACCCTCGATCGCCGCGAGCCGCTCCTCGAACGCGGTGACCGTGGGGTTCGCGTATCGGGAGTACATGTAGATGTCGATCTCGCCTGCGAACGCGTCGCGGGCCTGCTCCGCACTGTCGTACGCGTAGCCCTGGGTGAGGAACATCCCCTCGGACATCTCATTCGCCTCCGAGCGATGGATGCCAGTGTGCACCGCGAGAGTGTCGGGGCGCAGGTCGCGGGGGAGTTCCTCGTTCATGCAGCCAGCGTACCGGCGGACGGAGGCGCCCGGATGAGGAGCCGATGCGCAGTTTGTGCTGCGTAGGCGCGTTACGAGGCACGGTGGCGCCGCGCGGGGAACTTGGGCACGATGGCGCACATGCGTGCCGACGATCGTCACGAGCGCCGGGCCGTCTGGTCCGTGCGCCTGCTCGTTCTCGTTGTCGCCCTGGTGGTGCCCATCTCGCTCGGGCTCAGCTATCTCGCTGCGGGGTGGTACCGCATGGATCAGACCTGCTCGACGGAGGCCGCGGTGCCCGAGGGCGGCGTTCCCGAGACTGTGTCCTACGCGTGGACCTGGGAGCCGCTCGGCTTCACCTGCACCTGGGCCGGGGCCGTGGGCGGGGACGACGTCTCGCGCACGAAGCTGTGGTGGTGACGGACTTCAGGAAATGGCGTGAAATGGCGCAATGTCGCAACGTTTCGTCTACGGAATTGCCAACAATGCCTGCCTGTCGAAACCGGCGTGCGCGAAGGGTGCGCCGCGTCGCACCGCGGGCGGCCTCACTACCTGGGCGAACGTCAAGAGCAAGTCAAGCCCAGAGGGGTTGTTCACCCAAACTTAACCTTCGGCGGTCGTGGGTTTCGTTGCTGCGGCGTCGCCCGCCGCCGCACAGGACGCGACCCCGGAGCTGAGCTCACGGGGCCGCGTCGGGTGAGCGTCGATGGCGTTTCGCTCGCCCTGCGCGTCACGGACGCGCGCCTGTGGTGTCGAGGTCAGCGCGTGCGGACCTCGGCGGTCGTGCCGTCGGCAGCCGACGCGGTGGCCGCCTCGCGAGACCCTGTCACCGTGAACTCGACACGGGTGCCGTCAGGGGCCACCACATGGACGGCAGAGTCAACGGTGTCGCCCGCGCCGTAGACCTCGAGGGTCAGGCCGTCCATCCAGTCGTAGTCTGGGCGGTCGGAGCGTGCGCCGCGCGGGATCACCGCGCCGGGCCGCACGTACACCGGCAGCGAGTCGAAGGCGTGGGTCTCACGCACCCAGCGGCCGCCCTCCACGGTGTCGCCGGTGAGCAGCGAGGTCCACGTGCCGGCAGGCAGGTAGAAGTCGACGGTGCCGTCCGCGGACATCACCGGGGCGACCAGGATGTCCGAGCCCAGCATGTACTGGCGCTCGAGGTATGCGACCGCCGGGTCGTCCGGGAACTCGAACAGCATCGGCCGCGCGATCGAGACCCCGGTGGCCGCCGCATCGGCGCCCGCCGTGTACAGGTACGGCATCAGCGTGTTCTTGAGCTCCGCGAACTGCTGCGTGATCGCCACCGCCTCGTCGTCGAAGGCCCACGGCACCCGGTAGCTCTCCGAACCGTGCAGGCGGGAGTGGGAGGACAGCAGGCCGAACGCGAGCCAGCGCTTGAACACCGCAGGATCGGGAGTGCCCTCGAAGCCGCCGATGTCGTGGCTCCAGTACCCGAATCCCGAGGCCGCGAGCGACAGCCCGCCGCGCAGCGTCTCCGCCATCGACGGGTAGGTCGAGGTGTTGTCGCCGCCCCAGTGCACCGGGAACTGCTGGCCGCCAGCGGTCGCGGAGCGGGCGAACAGCACCGCCTCCCCCTCGCCGCGCTCCTCCTTCAGGACGTCGAACACCGCTGCGTTGTACAGCTGCGTGTAGAGGTTGTGCATCACGCCGGGGTCCTCCCCGTCGTGCCACACTACGTCCGTGGGGATGCGCTCGCCGAAGTCGGTCTTGAGCGCATCCACGCCCTGGCGCAGCAGCGTGCGCAGGTGCCCCTGGAACCAGGCAGTGGCCTCGGGGTTGGTGAAGTCCACCAGCGCCATGCCCGCGACCCACAGGTCCCACTGCCACACCGAGCCGTCGGCCCGCTTGACGAAGTAGCCGTGCTCAAGCCCCTCGGCGAACAGCGGGGACCGCTGCGCGATGTAGGGGTTGATCCACGCGCAGACCTTGAGGTCCTTGTCCTCGTGAAGGCGGCGCAGCATGCCCTCGGGGTCGGGGAACGTGCGCTCGTCCCAGGCCAGTGACGTCCACTCGAACTCCGGCATCCAGAAGCAGTCGAAGTGGAAGACGCTCAGCGGGATGTCCCGCTCGCGCATGCCGTCGACGAACTGGTTGACGGTGGCCTCGTCGTAGTCCGTGGTGAAGGACGTCGACAGCCACAGGCCGTACGACCACGCCGGCACCGAGGCCGGGCGGCCCGTCAGCTTCGTGTAGCGGTCGATCACGTCCTTGGGCGTGGGGCCCGCGAACACCAGGTACTCGAGCGACTGCCCGGGCACCGAGAACTGCACGCGCTCGACGGACTCGGAACCGACTTCGAAGCTCACGTGCTCCGGGTGGTTGACCAGCACGCCGTAACCGCGATTGGTCAGGTAGAACGGGATGTTCTTGTACGACTGCTCGGAGCTGGTGCCGCCGTCCGCGTTCCAGATGTCGACCGTCTGGCCGTTCTTGACCAGCGGTCCGAACCGCTCGCCCAGGCCGTAGACCAGCTCTCCCACGCCCAGGTCCAGCTGCTCGTGGATGTAGGTCGAGGCAGGAGCTAGGGCATCGGAGGTGACGCCCGCGGAGCCGGTGGGCTCCGCTGCGACCGCAGCGCCGGGGGCGAGCGAGATGCGCGCCGGCCCCTTGTCGCCCGAGCCGGTGAGGCGCGTGTCGCCGTCGTAGAACGCGAGGTCCCAGGGCGCTCCCTGCCGCACGACCGCGCGCAGGCGACCGGCCGTGACGACCCCCTCCTCGGGCGAGATCGCTACGGAACCCGAGCCCGCATCGGCGCTCCACTCGAAGCCCGGCGAGCGCCGGGTGCCGGTGTGGTTGTCGATGCGGACGCGGATCACGCCCTCGGCGACCGGCGCGACGGTCACCGTCAGCACCGGCAGGTTGAGGACGTTGCCGCGCTCGCGGATCTCGCGGGTGGGTGCGGTGACCTCCAGCGTGCCGTCGCGCTCGGTCAGCCGGTAGGCCTCGCGGGCGTAGAGGGCGTCGACGCCGGGGCGCCGCTGCCAGAATCCGTCGGTGAACTTCACTTCACTGCTCCTGCCGTGATGCCTCGGGTCAGCGTGCGCTGGAAGATGAGGAAGAAGATGATGGTCGGGATGATGCTGATCAGCGTTCCCGCGATCAGCGTGGTGGTGTCCGTCTGACGCTCGCCGTTGAGCTGCTCGAGCACGAGCGGCACGGTGAGGGAGTCGGGCGAGTTCAGGAATGCCAGCGGCAGCAGGAACTCGTTCCAGGTCCAGATGAAGAAGAAGACCATGAGGACGGACAGGGTGGGCCGGATGACCGGCACGATGATGGACCGCAGCGAGCGCCAGCGGGTGGCGCCGTCGACGGCCGCGGCCTCGAGGATCTCCTTGGGGAACGTGCCCAGGAGGCTCGACAGCAGGTACGTGCCGAACGCGGCCTGAATCACCGTGAAGGTGAGAATCACGGACCAGGGGTTCGACAGGATGCCCCAGCTGTCATAGAGCCGGAACAGCGGATCGAACAGCATCTCCTGCGGGATGAGGTTCGCCATGAGGAACACGAGCACGATCCAGGTGCGCCCGCGCACCCGGCCGATGCCGATCGCGAACGAGTTCAGCACGGAGATGATCACGGCGAGCACCGCGACCATGGTGGAGATGAAGATCGAGTTCCACAGCGCGCGCGGGAAGTTGCTGCCCTCCCAGAAGGTCTGGATGCCGGTGAAGTCGAACGCCTCGGGCAGCTCGAGCGGGCTCGACGTCGCGTAGTCCGCAGGCGACTTGAAGGCGTTGATCAGCAGCAGCATGATCGGGAAGAAGATCACGACGGCGCCGAGCACGGCGACGATCATGAGGATCCACTCCGCCGGGGTCCGCGGTCGCGACTTGTTGCGCTGGGACGTCTCCGGGGTGCGGGGCGGCTTGCTTCCGGCCGATGCGGTGGCCGGCTCGGTCTCGGGTGTCGCCTTGGCGGCGGGCACGGTGGTCATGTCACGCGTCCTTTCGCTCGGCGCGGGTCTGCACGCGGATGAAGATCACCGCGACGATGAAGACGACGATGGTGATGGAGGAGGCGATCGCTGCGGCGTAGCCCTTGTCTGTGCCGTTGATGAACTCGTTGTACGCGTAGAACGAGGGCACGTAGGTGGACTTGTTGGGTCCGCCCTGGGTGAGGATGAAGACCGGCGCGAACACCTTGAGGGCAGCGATCGTGGTCGTGAGTGCGACCACGAAGACCTCGGGACGGATCATCGGCAGCGTGATGGCGCGGAAGCGCTGGAACCAGTTGGCGTTGTCCAGCTCGGCGGCCTCATACAGCTCCGGGTCCACGCGCTGGAGCGCGGCCATGAAGATCACGACGGGGTAGCCGATCTGGATCCAGATCATGAGGATCATCACCGAAGCCATGGCGGTGCCGTAGCTACCGCCCAGCCAGTTGATCTCGACGGAGTTGCCGGTGATGGTGCTGAGGAACTGGTTGAACACGCCGGAGCTGTCGGGCTTGAGAAGCCACCCGAACAGGACACCGGCGACCGCGATCGGGAGGATCTGCGGGAGGTAGTACGTGGCGCGGAGGAAGCTCGACAGCCTGTTGCCGAAGCGGCGCCCCACGACGTCGAAGAGCAGCGCGGCGATGACGAGGCCCAGCAGCGTGGGCACGATCACCATCGCGACGATGACGAGGATGATGTTCTGGAAGGACTGGATGTACTCCTGGTCCTGAAACAGTGCGGCCCAGTTCTCGAGGCCGGCCCACTGCTCCTCCGCGCGGCCGCCTCGCCAGTGGAAGAAGCTGAGCCGGAAGTTGCGGACGATCGGGTAGAAGATGATGATCCCGACCAGGATGATGCCGGGGATGATGTAGAGCCAGTAGCCGAGTTTGCCGGCGCCGCGCTGCGGGATGCGCGCGGGCTCAACCGGTCGGGTCGACCGCACCCAAGGGACCTTGGTGGAAGACATGTGACGTCCTTGTCCGGGGGAGCCCGGGCCTGACGGCCCGGGCTCCCGGTGAACGGGGTGGACTAGCCGCGGACGTCCGCGACGTAGCTCTCGTAGTACTCCTCGAGCTGAGCGTTCGCCTCGTCCGGCGTGTAGTCGCCGTTCACGAGACCCTGCAGCACGGCGTTGAGGTCGCCGTAGAAGTCAGGCGTGGGCCAGTCGGGGTAGAACGACAGGCCGTCGCGGTCGTTGACCTCGTTGAACAGGCCGATGAGCGCCTGGGCGTCCTCGTCGGCGATGTCGTCGGTGTTGGCCGCAACGGGCAGACCGCCGGACTCGCCCAGGAGCGCCTGGACCTCGGGACGCATCGTGATGTCGATGAAGATCTCCGCGAGCTCGGGCTGCTTGGACTCGACGGGAACGACCCACATGTTGCCGCCGGAGCCGGGGGTCAGCTCGGTGCCGGGCCAGTTCGTCACGCCCAGCTCGAAGCCGGAGATGTCGGACAGGAAGCGGCCGTACCACCACGAGCCCGAGTAGAACATGGGGGTCTCGCCGTTGATGAACTGCAGGCCCGCGTCCTCGGCCGTCATGCCGGTGACGGCACTCGCGATGTAGCCGCTGTCGACCCACTCAGCGATGGTCTCGGTGGCGAAGGTGACCTCGGGTCCGGTCCAGTCCACCGGCTCGGTGTAGAGCTGGTACGCGTTGACCCAGTCGCGGTCGGCCTGGCTCAGCGCGAGCTGGTACCAGAGCTGGCCCAGCGGGTACTCCTGAGCGGACTCCGCGAACGGGGTGATGCCCTGCTCCGCGAAAGCGGCCGCAGCCGCCTCGACGTCCTCCATGGACTGCGGCACCTCGATGCCGGCCTCCGCGAACATGTCCGCGTTGTAGTAGAGGAACACGAACTCGCCGTAGTTGGGAACGCCGTAGTACGAGCCGGAGCCCATCACGCCGTCCTCGTTGTACTGAGCCGTGGTCGCAACCGAGTCTGCAAGCAGCTCGCCCCAGCCGTAGGTCTCGTAGGCGTCGTCCAGGTTCTGGATGACCCCGATCGCGGCCAGCTGTCCGGCCGTCGCGTTGCCCTTGTTGTACTCGGACACGTCGGGGGCGTCCGACGAGTCGAAGAGCTGCTCGGCCGAGGTGCGGAGGTCCTCGAATGCGGTGATCTGCAGGTCGACCTCCGCGCCCGTCTCCTCCTCGAAGATCTCGATGGCGCGGTCCCACGCGATACCCATCGCGGAGTCCTCGCCCTCGTAGTGGAGGACCGTGAGCGTCTCGCCGCTCCAGTCGCCGTCTGCCGGCGCGCCGGAGTCGCTGTCGCCGCCGTCCGACGAGCACGCGGTCAGGCCCAAGGTCAGGGCGCCGGCCGTGGCGGCCGCGCCGATGATCCGAGTGCGGTTCTTCATGGTGGTTCTACCTCCTTGTAGCGGCCTCGCGGGCCGGGGTGGGGGTGTCCTCGCCGGGGGTGGTTTCGAAATTCTTCGAAGCGCTTCGACGATGGACGGGATGCGACTCGGCAGTCATGAGGATTACCGAGCCTGGATGGTGGCGTGGCCGTACGCAGGTGCGACCGAGCCGTGGTCGTTGTAGGCAGGGGTGATCAGGGTGGTCTCGGGCAGGGTGGCGCCCGTCTCCACCATGCGGGCGAGCATCTCGACCGCGGCGGAGCAGGAGGCGTGCGCGTCGAGCGGGATGGTGTCGAGCGGCACGGGGAAGCGAAGAGTGGAGAAGGTGACGCCGGCGGCGATTACCGAGACGTCCGTGGGCACCGAGCGCCCGTGGAGCGCCAGCGCTGCGGTCACGCTGGACGCGACGTCCATGTTGGTGTTGAGGACGAGCCCGTCGACATCCGGCATGGTCTCAAGGAGCTGCTCGACGGCCTCGAGTCCACGGTGCGTGGGAGGAGTGATCTCGACGTGCTCGATACCCAGCTCCGCGACGCGGCGCTCGAAGCCGTGGAGGAAGCGCAGAGGGAAGTTGGACTCGCGCTGGAGCGTCTCCTCGGGGTGCGAGATGAGACCGATGCGCGTGCGGCCGGCCGCCATGAGGCGGTCGATCGCCATCGCGGCAGCTGCCTCGAAGTCGAGGTCCACGCACACCAGGCCCGCGGTGTCGTCGGGGATGCCGATGAAGACCACGGGGCACGCGAGCTGGCGGGCGAGTGTCGCGCGCGGGTCGTGGGCGTCGACGTCGAGGACGACGATGCCGTCCGCGAGGCTGGTGGCTGCGGAGCGCTTCATGCCCTCGAGGGCGTCGTTGTGCACCAGCAGCAAGGTGTCGTAGTCGAGGTCGCGGGCGGCCTTGGTGACCTCCATCGCGAACGTCATGTGTGCGCTGTGGTCGGTGTCGGGGTGCAGGGGAGCGGTGACGGCGAAGATCTGCGAGCGGTTGGCCGCGAGGGTGCGGGCACTGGCGTTGGGGAGGTAGCCCAGCTTGGCGGCGGCCTCCAGCACCCGGTCCCGGGTGGTCTCCTTGATGGATCGCTTGCCGCTGAGGGCGTACGAGACCGTCGAGATGCTGACGCCCGCCTCGCGGGCTACATCCTCGATGGTTGCCATCGTCGACCTCGTCGTCTGGGGCCCAGCCCCGATTGCTGCTAGGTTTCGAAGCGCTTCGAAGCGCCGTGATTCCCGACGATAAGTTGTCACCGCGAACGAATCAAGTCGCGTTACCTATTTGTGATCTTTGTGGGGGCGTCAGCCCTGACGCCAGGGAAGCCCGGCCGCTCGCCAGCCCTGCCAGCCGCGGTGGCCCTCGTTGTTCGTCGCGCCCTCGAAGCCCTCGAGGACGTTGTACGACGGGCCGATGCCCGCATCGGTCGCCGCCACCGCCGCGCCGATCGAGCGCTGGCCCGAGCGGCACAGGAAGATCACGGGAGCCTCGACGTCGGCCTCGATGCCCGCTTCCTTGAGCTGCTGCACGAACTGGAAGTTGCGAGCGCCGTCGGGGTAGCTGACCCACTCCACGAAGACGGTCTCGTTGTCCGTGCTCGAGGTGTCCGGAACGCCCACGAACCGCCACTCGGCCTCGGTCCGCACGTCCACGAGGCGCGCGTCCGGGTTCGAGGTCAGGATGTCCCAGGCCTCCTGGGGCGTGATGTCTCCGGCGTAGTTGGTCATGTGTGGGGTCCCTTGAGTAGCGGCCGATGCGGGCGCGAGTTCAGCGGTGCCCGCTCAGTTTAGGGGAGGGGTGTGCAGGCGCCTCAAGAGGCAAGTCCTGACTTGCATGCAAGCCACTGCTTGCCTATGCTGGTGGCGTGCCCGACATCTACGACGCCCTCGCAGCGCCGGCCCGGCGCGCGATCCTCGACGCACTCGCGGAGCGCGCAGAACAGACGCTGTTTGAGCTCGTCAACCGCCTGAGCAGCGATCCCGCCACGGCGCTCACGCGCCAGGCCGTTTCTCAGCACCTTCAGGTGCTCGAGGATGCGGGCCTTGTCGAACGTCGGCGGCAAGGACGCTACGTCCTGCACACCCTCACCCCCGAGCCACTGCGCGACATCTCGCGTCGCTGGCTTCCCGACTCTCAGGAGCAGTCATGATCAGCATCCACCTCGCGTCCGTCTTCGTCACCGACCAGGAGCGCGCCAAGGACTTCTACACCCGCGTGCTCGGCTTCGAGCTCCGCAACGACCTCGACCTCGGCCCCGGCGGCCGCTGGCTCACGGTCGGCAACCCGGGGCAGGTGTCCGATGCGGGCATTCCGGCAGTCGAACTGCTCCTCGAGCCCGCCGGCCACCCTGCCGTAGCGCCGTTCCGAGAGGCACTCGTCGCCGATGGCATCCCGGCCACCTCGTTCGCGGTCGAGGACGTCGAGGCCGAGCACGCGCGACTCACTGCGCTCGGTGTCACGTTCGTTCAGCCGCCCACGGTCATGGGCCCGGCCACTACCGCGGTCCTCGATGACTCCTGCGGCAACCTCGTTCAGCTCGCGCAGATGAACGCGTGAGCCGTCACTAGGATGCGGCGCCCGTCTCGGGGTGGGCGCCGCCGGGTGTCACGGGCGGCAGCGCGGACCAGGGGAAGGTGATCCACTGGTCGGTGCGCTTCCACACGTAGTCGGGGTCGATCACCGAGCGCGACTTGGCGTACAGCACCGCCGTGCGGACCTCCCCGGCGTGCTGCTCCATCAGCTGCTTCACGAGCGCGAGGGTTTCGCCGGTGTCCGCGACATCGTCCGCGATGAGGACTCGTAGGCCGGCCATCGCGTCGGTGTCGAGCAGCGGCGGGAGCAGCACGGGCGCCGGAAGGCGCTCGTCGATGCCGGTATAGAACTCGACATTCAGGGTGCCGACTCCCTTGGTGCCGAGCGCGTAGGCGAGCGCACCGCCTACGGGAAGGCCGCCGCGCGCGACCGCCACGACCACCTCCGGCTCGTACCCGGAGTCGACCACCATCTGCGCGATCTCACGCGATGCCTCTCCGTAGCCCTGCCAGGTGAGGATTTCGCGCTCGTCAGTCATGACCGCAAGTATGCCCGGTCGCGGCACGAGGTGTCGGGGTGTCTGGTTTGTCACGTTCGGTTCCGTTGTGGCGCGTTTCGCGTTGTCATGGAGGTGGACAGTCCTGCCGATAGGAACAGTGATGGCACACTCAGGCGACGCCCGGCGCGAAGGCGGCGTGCTCGCGACCCTCGCGAAGGGTCTGCAGCGCGGCGCCGGTTCCTTCGCGCCCGAGCAGCCTTCGACCGGGGTGCCCAATCATGGCGCGGGCCTGCCGGGCCGCCGCCGGGGAGAAGGCCTTGCCTCGGTGTCTCACGCGGCGTCGACGCCGGCGAGTGCGGGCGAGGCCGTGGTGCTCGACTGCGGCATCTCGCGGCGGGACTCGTTCACCCACGTCCTGTGGATCTCGCCGAGCGCGACGTCGCTGCTCGGGCCGGACGTCGCCGAGGTGCTCGGCGATGCGATCGGCGCCCACCGCGCCGTGCATTCCTGGGGCTGGCAGGGAGGCGACCGCCTTCACGTGCGCGCTCCCGGGATGGACTGGGACGCGCTGCTGACCTTCGCGCGCGAGACGGTCGACGGCCTCGTCGGCTGACGGTCTCAGCGCTCCCGCTGAGCGCCGGGGTCCTGAGCCTCGCGTTGGCGCTGCGCCTCTTGACGCAGCGCAGCGGCGACCCGTGATGCGAACCGCTGGCCAGGGGTGAACCCGCCGTCGTCGGCCAACCGCGCCCTCACCGCGCGCGCCCTCACCTCCGCCCGTGCGCGCTCGTGCGCGTCACCGCTGCCGAGCGCGGCTGCGAGGCCCGCAGCGTCGCGTCCTGCTTCGGTGAGCGCGCGCACCAGCGCGCCCCGGTCGCGCAGCAGATTCTCCGGTGTGGTGCCCGCATGCTCGGCGAGCCATGTCATGCCTGGTCCGTGGTCTGTCATGGGAGCTCCTTGATCCGTAGGAATGTCGCGTGCTCGCCCTCAGAGGGCATCGCCAGCATCTGGAAGACTCGCATTGGCTCAAGGAGCGGTACGGGATCGCCCCCGTTGTCCTCCCAGGTCAGCGTCTGTTCGAACGGGTTCACGGCGGCGCGGCCCGCCACTACCAGGTCGCCGTCGCGGCGCTCGACCAGCAGCGCGTGGCTGATCGTGCTCCCGCCCGCGTCGCGCTTCGAACCGACGAAGGCGAGCCACCGGTCGCCTTCCAGCTCGCCTAGGCCGTACAGGGGAGCGGGGGCAATCGAGCCGGCGAGCTCCGCGCGCGCCGTATCAGTGACGCCGCCCGGCACTGCCCAGCGCCCCTCGTGGGGGTCCAGCGGAGAGTCGGTGCCGGAAGCGAAGAAGCCGCGCGCTTCGCGTTCCACCACCAAGTAGGTGTCGTCGTCGGGCTCGGTGAGTGCCGCGACGGCGAGCGCCGCCTCCGCGTCGAGGTGGCGGCGCACAAACGCCTCCACCTCGCTCAGCCGTTCGTCAGCAGCCATAGGTCCGGTCCAATCGATACGGTTCCGCCGCCACCCGACGGATCTGTGAAGGTCCACGTGTAGACCACCGAGGTGATGCGCATGAGGTCGGGGTGGACCTCGCCCGCGTTGATCATCGCCGTGATCTCGGCGTCGAGGTCGGCGCCCGCGCGGTCGGCGGGGAACCAGGACTGCTGCTTGACCTGCGCAAGCGCCGCCGGGTCGCGCAGCGCGCCGAAACTCACTGTCACGGTCATCTCGAATGACACGGTGGTGGCGTCAAGCCCCTTGGTCCTGGCGAAGACCCCGATGGCGTCGCCTACGGAGCGCTCAGCGTCGCGCATGGTGCCCTGGTTGTACTGCGAGCTTGCGGTCACGAGGTTGCCGCCGACGGCGAAGCCGGTGCCGCCGAACTCGTTGGCGATGATGTGCGAGCGGTCGAAGCCGTTGTTGCTGCGGAAGGCCGGCGAGTCCTCGGTGACGCCGCGGCCGGACATGAAGCGCAGGTTGCGTCCGGTGACGGAGATGCTCAGTCCATTGGTGGAGTCGGTGGTCGATGTGAAGGTCTGGCCGGTCACTGTGTGATACGTGACTGTGCGGACGCCGTTGGCCTCGACTGTCTGGACGTTGAGAGGTCGGTAGCGAGTGTGGTCGGGCACGCGCTCGGTGGGGAACTCGATCCGACCTCCGCCCGGTGAGTCCCAGTGGAAGGCCATCCGATCGATGCGCTGCTGCAGCCTCTCCTTGTATGTGTCATCGACGGCGCTCGACGCGGCCAGCGAGGTGCGGGCCGTCGCTTGCAGTTGTGTCACTGCCGCGTCGCCGTAGTGGCTGCGGAACTGGCGCCGCACCGGGTGCGGCGCGTTGCCCTGCACGAAGACGTACGACGAGAACGCTCCTGTGCTCACGGTCCGCTCGCCTGGGGCGCTCTGGAAGTACGGCAGAAGGAGCCGATGCGTCGCCTCCTCGGCGATGTACGTCTCCGCCGAAGACCGCGTCCCGTCGAGGGTTCCGACGGGCCACAGCCGCTCGTCCCCGGGTTCGTTGCCGATGGTGAACGTGGGAATCCTCAGTGCCCAGTCGCGGTACGGCTGGTCCATCGCGGTGTCGCCCTCGCCGGGCAGGAAGTCGGCCATGTCGGCGAGCCATTGGTCAGTCGCGTCGGTGCCTTCGAAGATCGTGAAGAGCCGATCGAGCATTCCCGCGATGGCGCGCTGGCGACTCTCGAGCGCGTCGTCCGAGGGTGGCTCGACGTCGTCCTCGGGATTCGCGTTGGCGGCGAGGAAGAGGGCCGCGAGGCGGTCGCCGTCAGCGTTCGCCTCGTCGGCCACCGTCTCCAGGTTCCCGAGCGTGGTCCGGGCCTCCGCACGGAGCGCCTCGTCCGGCGGGTCGTCGTGGTCCAGGCGATCGCGCCACTCGGCGAGCTTGTCCTCGATCGCGGTCGGCACCGAGGCGACCATCAGCGTCGCGTCGTCGCCCGCGACGGCGAAGTACAGCCGGTGGGCTTCGCCTGCGGCGGAGAAGCGGACCGTGGTGCCGAGTTCGTCATCGTCGTTCTCCGCGCCCGCGTCGCCCTCCTGATCCTCCTCGCCGCCCAGGCCCATCCGCGCCAGCAGCGCGCGCCCGCGCTCGACGAAGAACACGACGATGCGCTCGACGATCGATAGCACGTACTCGCGCAGGCGCTCGATCACGGCGGCCACCTCGTCGGGCAGGCCCGAGAGGCCCAGGAGGCCGGCCAGGAAGTCGATCGCGACCACGATCATCATGACGAGCGCTCGTTCGACGGTCGCGGCCATGCCGGAGATGTTGCCCGCGATGACGTCCGCGATCCCGCCCACCACAGCCTGGACGAACGAGAAGATGCGCGCCGCATTACGGAAGATCCACGCGCACACCTGGTAGATCAGCCGCACGGCCTGAGCGACGGCACCTACGGGGTTGAGCAGGCTGAACAGATACTGCGCGACCTGCACCACGAGCGTCTCGACCAGGTACTCGATCGCCGCGTCGAGGATCATCCCGACGATGCTCTCGGGGCTGAGCTGCTCTTTGACCATCTCCACGACGCCCTCGGGCCCGCGCTCGATCAGCACGGACAGGAGGTCCCACGCCGCCTCCGCGAGTTCGACGGCCTCCGGTCCCACGTGGCGCACGAGGATCTCGCGGATGTTGGGCCAGGTGATGCCCATCAGCTCGAGCGCGAACTTCATCAGTGAGAGCGGGTCGTAGCTGGTCGGCATGGGGATCGGCGTCTCAAGACCCGAGAACAGCCAGTTCCAGAACGCCGTCAACAGGTGCGTTGGGAAGTTGTCGAGGAACTGCTGGAAACCCAGCTTCACGCCCTCGACGAGGTTGTTGATGAAGTTCTCAGGGTCCGCGGCGATCTGGTCGATGACCTGCTCGATCTGGGCGATGAGCGCCCAGAATTCCCCCGGCGCGATTCCGACCAGGCGCAGCAGCCCGTTGATGATCGCGCGCGCGGGATCGTCGATGAACTCCTCGATCGCCGAGATGACCTGTCCGATCAGGCCCCCGGCCTCCTCGCGCTTGGCCTCGACGGCGGCGTGAGCCTCGTTGACTGCAGTGATCGCGCGCTCGCGAACGTCGCGGACGAACCCGGTCTGCGCATCGGCGACCTGGTTGTCGAGCCCGTCGAGCATCCCCGCGAACCGGGCGCGCTCCTGCGCCGCCCACTCGGGGAACTCGGCCTCCATCTGATCGAACAGCGCGTCGATGTCGTCGCGCGCGGTCTGGATCACGGCCTGCGCGGCGACGATCACGGTGTTGACGTCGCGCGAGATGTCGATCAGCAGGTCCGCGACGCCATCGCCGAACTCGCGCTCGGCTCGGTTGTACTCGCGCGTGACCCAGCCGGGCAGGCCCACGATCGCGTCGCCGATCGCGACCAGCGTGCCGATCGCGCCCGAGTGCCGCTCGTCGATCCACCGCTGGACGCGATCGAGGGTGTCGTTGAACTCGCGCGACAGCCTGGCGAGGCCGGTGTCCCACCGCTGCAGCGCGGTCCTCCCGAGAGGGTCGAGCATCGTCTCGACGCGCTGCTCCGCGGAGTCGAAGATCGCCTGCGCGCGCTGCGCGACGGTGTCGCGCGTCAGCTCCTCGTCACCCGTCATCGAGGCCTGGCCCTCGCCGACGTCCCCCACGGCGCCCTCGCGAGCGGCGCGCATCGACGCCATGGCCTCAAGCTGGAGCGTCGCCATGTCCGCTTGGGCGGCGTCGATGGACGCCTGTTCCTCGGCGGCGATCTCGGCGGGCGTGCGCTCGGCGAGGGTGCCGAGCTCGCCGCGCGCGGCCCTGGTCGCCTGGAACGGCCCGTCGGGGATCTCCTGCGTCACGCGAGTGTCGATGCCCGAGTCGTCGATGCGCTGGTCGGTGGCGGCCACGTCCGCGTCGAGCGAGCGGTCCTCGGCGGGGATCGGGTCAGGGGCGGCCGCCGCCGCGTCCGCGCCCATGTCGGGCACCGCGGCGCTCTGCTCCGGGGCGGGCTGGGGCGTGAGCGAGGGTTCGCCCTGGGCGGGCTCTCCCATCTCGTCGTAGGCGCCGCCGACCTCCTCCGTCTGACCCTCGACCGCGCCCGTGACGGTCGCTCCAGCGTCCCGCGCCTCGTCGGTGGGGTCGGTGCGCAGCAGCTCGTCCTCGTCCTCGGGACGGTTCTCGCGGATCGCCGTGCGGATACGGTCCGCGAGTTCGACGATCTCCGGGCTCGGCGGTGGCCGCTCGCCCAGTTCGGCCGCCACGGCCTCCTGGGCGCGTGCGATCGTCTCCGCAGCGGGCTCCTCGACCTCGCCTCTCGCGGCGTCGGTCGTTTCGGAGGCACTCGGCATGTCCCGCGCGGCCCCGCCGGATGCCCGAGCTGCCCCCGCGACGCCCCCGGTTCGCGCCTGCGCCGCTGGCGTCGGCTCCGTCGGTGCCTCAGGCATGAGCACCTCGACCTCGAGCGGCCCGTCCTTGTCGCCGGTCGGCTCCTCGGGCGCGGTGCCCTCCGCCTCTTCGCCCGCTGCAGCACCACCGGCGCCCGTGTCTCCCGGTGCTCCCGCCTCGCCGCTGCCCGCGCCCACCGTCGCTGTCTCGGGCTCGGTCGGTCCAACCTCGGCGGGAGCCTGGCCGGTCGGCTCCTCGGGGGACGTCGCAGCTGATGCTGAGGGCTGACTGACGCCGTCGTCGCCGGGCTGCGGCTCTGGCGCGGGAGGCGTGGGCTGCACCGGCCCGAACAGCCCCGCGAGCGCGGCCCGGATCGCCGCGTCGAGTACGGCCGCGGTCTCGGGGCTGTCGACGCCGTACCGACCCGGCGCGAAGAACAGGTCCTCGTTGCTGACGAACGCCGGGGCTTCCTCGACCGGCGCGTCCCGGTGGACGTCGAAGCCGTTGACGTCCCATCCCCGCAGCGACGCGAACATCTCCGCGATGCGCGGCGAGATCGGCTCGGTCTCTCCAATCGCATCGCCCGGCAGCGTCACCTCCAGGGCGCCCGGCCGCTCGCGCGCCTCGCGCCCCTCGGCCGCCACCACCTCAACCTCACCTGTCAGGGCCGAGTGGTCCACTACCACGGTCGTACCGCGCAGGTCAGCGTGGGGCGCGGGCAGGGGGGCCGCTGCGTCCCAGTCAGACACCTGCCAGTGCGCGTGCGCGAGATCGAGTCCCAGCAGCGCCACCGAGCCTTCCACCTGCGCGGTGCCGTCGAGCGATCCGTCTGAACGGAAGCCCGCCCGCGCCGTGAGGCCCATGAACGGCCGCTGGCCCGTCAGCAGCAGCGTGCCGCCGTCGGGGCCCCACTCTGCGACGCGCGCTTCCAGGCCGCCGACGGTCACGCCGGACAGCTCGACGACGCGCTCGTCGCCCTCGGGGCGGGGGACGCGCTCGAGCGGCCGAACGGTGCGCGTCGGCTCGGGCGGTTGCGCCGACGTGGTGGCCGACGCGCGGTCGGCCTCCGGCGCGGCGGCCTCGGCGGTCACCGCGGCGCCGTCCGTCCCGCCTTCTCGAACTGGCGTCGCACGCCGTCGACGAGGTGGGCGTGCGTGACGGTGTGCTCGGCCGACGCCGCGAGGTACGCCGCGTCGAGCCCTGCGTCACGGATCTGGGCGCCGGTGAGCGGGTAGCGGTGCGCGAGGTCGTCCAGGTCGACGGCGTCGTCGACCGGGAGCGCGGGCGGCAGCACGGTGCGCCACAGTCTGGTGCGTTCGGCGACGCCGGGCGAGGGGAACTCGACCATGACATGGATGCGGCGCTGGAACGCGTCGTCGATGTTGGCCA
This sequence comes from uncultured Demequina sp., assembly GCF_913055775.1. GTDB lineage: Bacteria > Actinomycetota > Actinomycetes > Actinomycetales > Demequinaceae > Demequina. The sequence continues at coordinate 17,522 of NZ_CAJXJX010000046.1, forward strand.
GCAGGTTCGTGGTGAGGATCACCACGCCCGGGTGCTGCTCGATCCGGGACAGCAGGTAGGAGACCTCCTGATTGGCGTAGCGATCGTGCGCGTCGGCGACCTCGGTGCGGCGGCCGAAGATCGCATCGGCCTCGTCGAACACGAGGATGCAGCGCTCGCGGGCGGCACGGTCGAAGATCGCGGCGAGGTGCTTCTCGGTCTCGCCGATGTACTTGGAGATCAGGGAGGACAGGTCGACGAGATGTGCCGGCAGGCCCGTGGACCGCGCGATCGCGGCTGCGGTCATCGTCTTTCCCGTGCCGGGGGGGCCGTGGAACAGCGCGACCAGGCCGGCGGTGTTGTCGTGGTGCGCGCCGAAGCCCCACTCGCCCACGACGAGGTCGCGGTGGGCGATGCGCGCGACGAGGTCGTCGACCCGGTCGCGCGCCGGGCCGGGCAGCACCACGTCGTCGAGCGAGTGGACGGTCGACAGCGCGCGGGCGGGGAACTCGCCGCGCTGCGCGGCTACGCCCTCGGGCAGTCCGAGCAGCCAGCTCACGAGCTCCGGATCCGGGGCGAGGCGTGCGGCCATGGTGCCCGGCGCCTCGACGTCGAGGAGCCCCATGGCGCGCAGCCGTCCCCGGGGTGAGAGCATCGCGGTCGCGGCCAGTCGTGCCTCAAGCGTGCGCGCCACGAGCGTGCGCGCGACATCGCCCGTGAGTCCGGGCGCATCCTGCCGGTCGCTGAGTCGGCGGTAGAGCGCGTCGTAGCGCTCATCGATCGCGGGCGCGACGGCGGCGAGCGCTACCAGCGCCTCGGCCGGGCTGAGGCCGGCGGTGCTCATGACGTCGGCGAGTGGACCGTGGGCGCGGAGGGTGGCCGCGGCGGGCAGCGCATCGGCGCCGTCGTCATCTGACGGGCGCGCGCCGCCGGTTCCCCCGGCGGCGCGTATGCGGTAAA
>NZ_CAJXJX010000047.1 GCF_913055775.1 uncultured Demequina sp.
AGTGGCGCGCCCAGCGCGTCCACGAGCCGCTGGACCGCGGTCACGCCGGAGGCAACCGTCACCTGCTGGCCCAGGATCGCGCGCACGAGCATCTCAAAGCCATCCGCCGTGCCCGGGACGCGCTGGCCCGGGGCCGCGGCGACCAACGGCGCGAGTGCCGGGTCCGTCGCGAGGGCCTGGTCGATCGCGAGCGGATCCGCGTCGAGGTCGTAGAGCCGGCGCGCGCGGGCGAGAAGCTCAGGCAGATCGTCCAGGTGCTCGAGGCGGGCGCTCATCGCTATGTGGTCGCGCGCGTGCGTGAGGCTCGCGGTCGCGGCGCCGCGCGACAGCGCAAGGCTGCGGCTGTAGCGCGCGCCGGCGGCGTGCTCGAGCCCGTCGATCGCGCGTACCGCCATCCAGTCGTGGATCGCACCGCCGTCGAACGGCTCGCGAGTCCACAGTCGCAGGGAGATCTGCCCGGGCGCCGTGGCCGCTGGCGCGTCGGCGCGCCTCGCCGTGGAGCGCAACGCGGTCGGGGTCAGCCCGAACACCTCGGCCATGGTGTCGTTGAACTGACGGATGCTCGCGAAGCCCGACGCGAAGGCGACGTCGCCCACAGGCATCGCGGTGCCGACCAGGAGCTGGCGGGCGGTCTGGGCCCGTTGCGCGCGGGCGAGAGCGAGTGGTCCGGCGCCCAGCTGCTCGGTCAGCGTGCGGGTGAGCTGTCGTGTCGAGTACCCCAAGCGGTGGGCGAGCCCCGCCACTCCTTCGCGGTCCACCACGCCCGAGGCGATCAGGCGCATCGCACGCGCGGCGACATCCTCGCGGAGGTCCCACGCCGGGCTCCCGGGCACGGCCTCCGGCAGGCACCTCTTGCACGCGCGATAGCCGGCGAGGTGGGCTGCGGCGGACGTCGCGTAGAACGTGCAGTTCTCGCGCTTGGGCGTCCGCGCCGGGCAGCTGGGCCGGCAATAGATGCCCGTCGACCTGACCGCCAGCACGAACTGGCCGTCGAAGCGCGCATCGCGGCCCGAGGAGGCGGCATAGCACGCGTCGAAGTCGAGGGCAGGGGCGGTCATGGGTCCAGCGTGCCTCGCCTCGCGGTCCCGCGCTAGCGGTTTTCGGACACTGCTGTGGGGTGGCCGCCGCGGTCAGCCGTCGAACTCGGACACGAATTCGGTCACGCGCTCGTAGAGCCTGTGGGAGGCCTCCGCGTCGTACTCGCGCCAGCCCTCGAACGCGAACAGATGAGCGTCGCCGGGGTACACGAACTCCTCGAGAGCATCCCCCGCGAGGGCCGCGAACGCCTCGCGCTCGTCGTCCTCGACCCACGGGTCGTCGGCCATGTAGTGGTGCTGGGCGCGCAGCCCAGCGGGCCACGTGTCGACGCCGAACCAGGCCGGCGACAGGGTGCCGTGCATGACCACCAGTCCTGCCGCATCGGCCCTGGTGAAAGCCAGGATCTCCGCGACGGCACCCCCCAGCGAGAAGCCCGCGAACACCACCGGGCCATCGACGTCGTGCATCTGGGACGCCACCGCATGCACGAATGCCGGCGGGCCTCCTTCAGCGTCTACGAAGGCCGTCGCCGTGTCGAGGTCGCGAAAGGTCTCGCCGCCGAACATGTCGGGGGTCTCGACGGCGTGGCCGTCCTCGCGAAACGCATCGGCCCAGTCGTGGACGTGCCGGGTGAGTCCGAGGGCAGAGTGCAGCAGGATGACGGTCGCCATGGTCGCGACGCTACTCCGGCTCGGGTCAGCGCGCCCCGTCGTCGAGCGGCAGCTGCCCCCGCATGAGCGAGATGAGGTCCGTCGAGCGATCGCCGAACGCACACGACATCAGTTCGTCAGCTGCGGGCTCCCCGGCCGAGTCGGGCATGCGCATGGCCATCAGCACCGTGGTCAGCATGCCCCGTGAAAAGAACTCGGTCGCCTCCGGGCCCGTGAATTCAGCCTCGTCTCGGACCACGCGGAACACGCGCAGGAAGCAGTCGCGCGCGATGGGGCCGAGCGTGGCATCGTGTCCCAGCGAGAACAGGTGCAACAGCGTCAGCAGGAGGCCGCGGTCGGACATGAGGCCGATGTAGCTCACCGAGAGCGCCAGCCGCTTGTCCTCGAGCGGCTCGTCACCGCGGAAGCCGGCGATGGTGGCGCGGAACGCCTCGATCACGCGGGTAGCCGCACGCTCGGCCGCCTCACGGAAGAGGTTCTCCTTGGAGCCGAAGATGCGCACCACATACGCCTGGGAGACCCCCGCCTGCTTGGCGATCGCATCGGTGGTGCCGCCGGCGTAGCCGCGTTCTCCGAACACGGCAGAGGCGGCGGCGAGGATCTGCTCACGACGCTCGTCGGCGCTGAGTCGGGTGGTGGGTTCCGCTGACATGTTGACATGTTATCAACCGATAACTATCGTCTCCACTTGTAGTAATCAGTTGATTACATTAAAGAGAGAGGCACCCTCATGTCACCGACCGCACGCCGGGCACCACTGGCGCTCGTCATCGCCGCAGCCTCGCTGCCGATGTTCATGGCGATGCTCGACAACCTCGTCGTCACCAACGCCCTGCCGGTACTCGCCACCGATCTCGACGCCTCGCTCGAGCACCTGCAGTGGTTCATCAACGCCTACTCGCTGTCCTTCGCATCGTTCATCCTCATGGCCGTGGCCCTCGGCGACCGGCTGGGGCGCCGCCGCGTGTTCATGGGCGGCGTCGCGCTCTTCACTGCGGCATCGATCCTGTGCGCGCTCGCCACCAGCCCTGAGTTCCTCATCGGGGCACGGGCGTTGCAGGGAGTCGGCGCCGCGGCCCTGCTGCCGCTCTCGCTCGCGATCCTGTCCACCAACGTCGAACCCAAGCAGCGCCCGCTCGCGATCGGGATCTGGGGCGGCGTCGCCGGCCTGGGCGTCGCGCTCGGCCCCGTGATCGGCGGTGCCGTGGTCGACGGCCTGTCGTGGCACGCGATCTTCTGGCTCAATGTGCCCGTGGGCATCCTCGCGCTGCCACTGATCCGCTTCGCTCTCACCGAGACCTACGGCGACCGGGTGCGCCCCGACATCGTCGGTCTGCTCCTGGGCATGGGGGGCGTGTTCGGCGTGGTCTTCGGCATCGTGCGAGGCAACGAGGCTGGCTGGACCAGCACTCAGGTCCTCGCGGGCCTCGTCGGAGGAGGATTGCTGCTCGTCGCATTCCTCGCGTGGGAGCGCCGCACACGCGACGCCCTGCTGCCGCTGGCGCTGTTCAAGGACCGCTCGTTCAGCGCCGCGAACGGCGTGGGCCTCGTGTTCAGTCTCGGCATGTTCGGCTCGGTGTTCATCCTGATTCAGTTCCTGCAGGTGGTGCAGGGCTACTCGCCTCTCCAGGCCGGTGTCATGACCATGCCGTGGACCATGGCGCCGCTGTTCATCGCACCGATCACCGGCGTGCTGATCCCGCGGGTGGGCACGCGCGCTCTGGTGGTGACGGGGCTGGCGATGCAGTCGCTCGGGCTCGCGTGGATCGCGGCCATCATGGACCCCGGCGTCGGCTACGGGTCCCTCGTGCCGGCCTTCCTGCTGTGCGGCATCGGCATGGCACTCGTGTTCGCGCCGTCCTCCACCGCCGTGCTCGCGAACATGCGGGACGAGGACCACGCCAAGGCCTCGGGTGCGAACTCGACGCTGCGCGAGATCGGCGTGGCGCTCGGGATCGCGATCCTCGCCGCGGTCTTCACCGCCTCGGGAGGCGAGTTCACGCCCACGGGCTATACGGACGCCGCACAGGACGCGGTCTACGTGGGGGCCGCGGCCCTTGCTCTCGCCACCGTGATCGGCGCGTTCCTGCCCTCACGGGCGCAGGCTCGGGCCACGGCGGCGGAGCGGGAGGTGCGGGAAGCCCTCGAACCCGCGCTCGTGCCCGTGACCCGCTGACCCTCCGCCACTGAGGACCGCACACCCCACCGGAGGCGCCGAGTTCGGCACTCGCGCGTGCGGTGTGCGGTCCTCAGTCGTGCGCGGGCGACTCGCGGCGTGCCTCGAGTGCGTCGAACAGGATGTCGAGCCCCATGTCGAAGCCGCTGCCTGCGGGTGTGTCCGCCATGTGCTGATGCGCATGCTCCATGAGGTGCGGGTACTGCTCAGCGGGGATCCGGGAGAGCATCTCGTCCGCGCGCTCCTCCAGCGCGGGCCCGTTCGAGTAGTCGGTGTCCTGCCACGAGTAGCCGAACACGTGCCCGTCGATGATGTGCTGGGCGTGATACACCGCATCCGCCGGGATACCCGCGCCGCGCATGGTCGCGAGCATGGCCTCGATCATCGCGATGCGGTTCATCCCGCCGTAGGTGACGGGGAACGAGAAGAACCACGGATGGGCGACCATGGAGTCACGGGCGCTGCGGCAGATGCGGTGCATCCGCGCCCTCCAGTCGGGCTCGTCCGTCGCCAGGTCGACCTCGTCCCACACCCGCTCGACCATGCCCTCGTGCAGGTCCCGCTTGCTCGCGACGTGGTTGTACAGCGACATCGCCTCCACCCCGAGCTCACCCGCGAGCCTGCGCATCGACAGCGTCTCGAGGCCATCGGCGTCCGCGAGCGCCACGGCGGCGCGGAGGACGGCGTCTCGACTCAACCCTGCAGGCGGCATGCGATCTCCCTCTTGACGTACTTACAGCGTAAGTGTAACGTGGCGATCGTACTTACACCGTAAGTCGCCGGAGACACCGCCGGCTCACCCGTGAAGGGAGACCTCCCATGAAGGCCACCACCTACGACCGCTACGGCGGTCCCGACGTTCTCGCGGTCAGCGACATTCCGGAGCCGGTTCCGGAACCCGACCAGGTGCTCATCGACGTGGACTCCGCGAGCCTCAACGCGTGGGACTGGCACCAGTTGCGCGGCGAGCCGCGCTTCATGCGGCTCCAGACCGGGCTGCGCGTGCGCGAGCCGCGGACCCTGGGCGCGGACCTCGCGGGCACCGTGGCGGCCGTGGGGACGGAGGTGAGCGGCGTCGTCACGGGTGACCGGGTTCTGGCATTGGTCGGGCACGGCGCGCTCGCCGAGCGGGCCGTCGCACGAGGGGGCGCGATGGCGCGGATCAGCGATGACGTGCCGTTCGACGTCGCGGCCGCCACCCCCATGGCAGGCCTGACGGCGCTGCAGGCACTGCGCGACAGCGGCAGACTGGCCCCCGGCGAGCGGGTGCTGGTGTGGGGTGCCTCCGGCGGCGTGGGTCACCTCGCAGTGCAGATCGCGAAGGTCCTGGGCGCCTCGAGGGTCGATGCCGTCGCGTCAGGGCGCAACGCGGAGATGCTCACCCGCCTGGGCGCCGATGCGGTGGCCGACTACACCAAGGACGAGTCACCCGAGGGTCCGTACGACCTCATCGTCGACACCGTGGCGACGGCGTCGATGCGCACGCTGCGCGGCCTTCTGAAGGACGGCGGCCGGGTGGTGACGATCGGCTCCGTGGCCGGCACCGGGCTGCTCGGCCCGGCGGCGGCGCTGCTGCGCCGGGTCATCGCCGCAGCGTTCCTGCGCATGCGCCACAGCGGCGCGATCGCCAAGGTTGCGCACGGCGACTTGGACCAGCTCTCGACCTGGCTCACGGACGGTCGGATTGCTCCGGTGGTCCGCAACGCGGGCTCCCTCGAGGACGTCGCCGGTGCGGTTCGCGAACTCGAGGACGGCCACGTGGCAGGCAAGCTCTCGATCGCGGTAGCGCCGGGTGCCGTCAGAACCTCGACTCGGAGCGGCGCAGCCTCGGCAGCGGACTGACGAGTCAGGCCGCGACGGTGAGCCTCGCGGCGCGGGCGGCGTCGATCGCGCGCGCGAGGTCCGTCTCGTCGTTGTACACGTGGAAGCCCAACCGCACCCGGCCCGCGCGCGACGCCACGCGCAGCCCCGCGGACTCGAATGCCGCGGGGTCGCCCGCGAGGGACACGATGGCGCTTCCCGCGGGCGCGAGCCCGAGCGATGTCCGGAACTCGTCGGCGAGACCAGGGCCGTGCGCGTGCACGTCCTGCGCGGGGATGGCGGCCATGATTTCGAGGGCCGACGCCCCCGCGCTCACCAGCTGCCACGGCGGCGAGGTGTCCAGGCGCCGCGCACCTGCGGAGGTGGAGGCGCCGTCCTCGTAGAGGCTCCCCCACGGGTCGTCCGCGGAGTACCAGCCGGCGTTCACGGGCCGCACCCAGGTCGCGTCGGGGCGCACGGCGGCGAGGGTGATCCCGCGCGGCGCCGTCAGCCATTTGTACGCAGCCGCGACCACCACGTCGAACCGGCGAGAGTCGATGGGCAGCCATGGCGAGGACTGCGTGGCGTCGATGACCGTGCGAATGCCGGCGGCGGCTGCAGCCTGGGCCAGGGCCTCCAGGTCGACCAGGCGGCCGTCCGAGGACTGCACGGCACTGACCGCGACGAGGTCGACCCCCGGGCGCATGGCCTCGACCAGCCGCTCGAGGGGGACGGCGCGCACCGTGAGGCGGGGATCCGCGCGGAACGGCATGACCACGGACGCGAAGTCGTGCTCGGCGACCAGGACGCGTGCGCCGTCAGGGAGCGACGCGGCGACGGTGCCCACGACCTGCGACACGGTGGCCGCGAGCGCCACATCGGCGGGGCGCGCGCCGACGATGCGCGCGAACGCGGCCCTCATGCGATCGACGTCACGGTCGATTGCCGGGAGGTCCAGCGCACGCCGCGCCCAGGCGTCGGTGGAGGCGTGGAGCGCGGTCACTGTCGCTCGTGCGGGCAGGCCGTAGGAGGCGGTGTCGAGGTAGCCGCGGGTGTCATCGAACGCTGCACGGAGCGAGGAATCGATCATGTCTCCAGGTTCGGGGCACCACGTCTCCACGACAAGACCTCTCCTTTGGCATCGTGACTTCGATATCATCGAGGTCTGATGATCGACGTCGAGCGGCTCCTCATCCTCCGCGAGGTCGCCCGCGGCGGCTCCAAGGCTGCCGCGGCGCGCTCGCTCGGACTGAGCGAGCCCACCGTGGCTCACCACCTGGCGGCGCTCGAGCGCAGCGCCGGGGTGGCCCTCACGGCGCGCGTCGGGCGCGTCACCCGCGTGACGCCTGCCGGCCGGGCGCTGCTCGCGCACGCTGACGCCATCGCGGACTCCCTGCGCAACGCCGAGCGAGAACTCCACCAGCACGCCGAGCTCGAGACGGGGCGGCTGCGAATCGCGGCCTTCACCTCGTTCTGCGCGGAGGCGCTGCCGGCGCCGTTGGCACAGTTCGCGCGCCGCTTCCCCGGCATCGAGGTGGGGCTTGTCGAGACGGAGACCGACGATGCGCTGGCACTGCTCGATGCCGGCGAGGTGGACCTCGTCATCGGCTTCTCGGACACGGTGACGCCCCCTCCCGAGCACCTACCCGTGCGGTGGCTCGAGCGAGACGAGTACCTCGCGGTGGTCCCGGCCGGGCACCCCGAGGCGCGCGGGCCCATGCTCGAAGCGGGCGCGCTGAGCGGCGAGCGGTGGATCTCGGGCTGCCAGCGATGCCAGGCGCACCTGCGCGCCTGCGCGACCGGCGCGGGCTTCGATCCCGACGTCGCTTTCGTCACCGAGGACTACGTCACGGTCCAGCGGCTGGTCGCCGAGGGCCTCGGGGTGGCGCTGCTGCCGCGGATGGCCCTCGCGGCGTCGCCTGAGGTCCCGGGCATCGTCACGCTGCCGACCGTGCCGCCCACGTATCGTGAGGTGTTCCTCGCGCTGCCGCACGAGCCGGTCCCCGCCGCGCGGGAGTTCGCCGCGCTCCTCGAGGCCTGACGCCACCCCTGGTCAGACCGGCCGTGCCGGTCTAGAGTCGCATCGCATCGGGGTGAGGAGGCACTGATGGCGACCTGGCACATCCGCGACGCGCGCAACGAGGATCTCGACGGCGTGCTCGCGCTCTGGGAGCGGTCGCGACAGGCCGGCGTCGACCCCGCCTACCCTCTTGCCGAGGTCCTGAGCTCGTGCCGCGAGGACACCGCCGTAGTCGCCGTCGCCGGTGACGAGGTGGTGGGCGCGGCCGTCAGCCGCGAGGCGCACAATCAGGCGTGGATCGTCTTCCACCGCACCGACGAGGAGTGGCGGGGCCAGGGCATCGGCTCCGCGATGCTGCGCGAGCTCGAGCTGCGGATGCGCGGCCACGACCCGACGACGCTGTCGGCGCTGGTGCCGGCGGACGAGACCCACGTCGACGCCTTCCGCCACGCGGGCTTCGACGAGAAGAAGGCCTTCCGCTACTTCGAGCGCCAGGTCCCGGTGCAGCGCGAGGAGGCCACGCACCTCGCGGAGCTGGGTGGCAGAAGCATGCCGCCGCACCTGTGGGACGCGGTCGGCGGGATGCGGCGAGAGAAGGACCTGCTCGAGCAGCGGCTGGTGCTGCCGCTCGCGCAGCCGGACCTCGCGACGCAGTTCGGCGTCGCGCCGCCACGTGCCGTGGTGCTCTTCGGGCCGCCCGGAACCGGCAAGACGACGTTCGCGAAGGCGATCGCGTCGCGCCTGGAGTGGTCGTTCGTCGAGGTCTTCCCGTCGCGCCTCGCCGCGGATCCCGCGGGCCTGGCAGGCGCGCTGCGCGAGACGTTCCGGCGCATCGGCGAACTCGAGCACGCCGTCGTGCTGATCGACGAGGTCGAGGAGATCGCCTCGCACCGGCGCGGCGACCCGCCCTCGCCACTCCAAGGCGTGACCAACGAGCTGCTCAAGATCATCCCGGCCTTCCGCGAACGCCCCGACCGCCTGCTCGTGTGCGCGACCAACTTCATCCGCGCGCTGGACTCCGCCTTCCTGCGCCACGGCCGCTTCGACTACGTGATCCCTATCGGCCTGCCCGACGACGAGGCGCGCACGGCGATCTGGGACCGCTTCCTTCCCGCCGCCTCGCGGGGCCGCGTGGACCTCGATGCCCTGGTCGCCGCATCGGCCGGCTTCACGCCCGCCGACATCGAGTTCGCCGCGCGGCGTGCGTCGCAGGGCGCCCTCGAGGCCGCGGTGGCCCACGGGGCGGTCGACCGCTCCGCGGGACCCGTCACGGAGGACTACCTGCGCGGGATCGCGGACACGCGCGCGACCGTGCCGCCGGAGATGGTCACGGAGTTCGAGGAGGACATCGCCGCGCTCGCACGCGTGTGACCCGGCCTAGGCTGGCCGCATGGACTGGACCCACCCCATGCTGCGGGCAATCGCCGTCGCGCAGTCCGCGCGTGCGCACGGCAACCATCCGTTCGGCGCGGTGCTGGTCGCCGGCGACGGCCGCGTCGTGCTCGAGGCGGAGAACACCGTGGTCACCCACCGCGACGCGACCGGGCACGCCGAGACCAACCTGGTGCGGCTCGCCTCAAACCAGATGGACCGCGACGAGCTCGCGGCCGCGACACTGGTCACCAGCTGCGAGCCGTGCGCGATGTGCTCGGGAGCGATCTACTGGTCGGGGATCGGCGCGGTGGTCTACGGCCTCGCAGAGACGGCTCTGCTCGAGATGACCGGTACGCATCCCGAGAACCCGACGCTGGCGCTCCCCAGCCGCGACGTGTTTGCCGCGGGCAGCCGTCGCGTAGGCGTCACCGGGCCGATGCTCGAGGAGCAGGCGGCGGCAGTCCACGCGGGCTTCTGGGGCTGAGCTCCCGCACCCCACCTTCGCGAGCGAAGTGGGCCCATTTCGCTCGCCTAAGCGCTTAGGTGAGCGAAGTGGGCCCACTTCGCCGGAGGGTGGGGGGAGGCGGGCGGCGTCTACGAGGCGCTCACGGTTCCCGCGGTCTCGCCGCCGGACAGCGTGCCGTCCGTGACGAGACCGCCCACGTCGGTGCCGCTGACCGTGCCGCCGAAGACCACCTCGTAGCTGTCGCCTGACACGAGGTCGGGCGTCGAGAGGACTAGCGTCTGCGAGTCCTTGGTCGAGGTGTACGAGGCGACAAGGTCGCCGTTCGAGTCGAGCACGGTCACGGTCTCGCCGGCGGACACGGTCTGCCCGAAGGACACCCCGATCACCGCCTGATCGCCGCCGCTGGGAGCCTGCGCCATCCCGGCCGAGCCGGTCGCGATGAGCACCCCACCGTCGAGGACGAACGAGCCGTTGTAGTCGAGCGCGCCGTTCATGGACTGTGTGGGTCCGGCCACCACGACGGTGCCGCCGGTCATCTCGACGTTGCCGTTCGAGTCCACGCCGTCGCCCTCGGCATCGAGCACCCAGGTGCCGCCGGAGATCTCGAGCCGGACGCCGTCGGCGCCGGACTCGCCGCCGATGTCCGCCGTGGACACCGCCACGGCGGCGGTGGCGTCAGTCGCGTACGCGGCGGTCACGGCGCTGGCCGTCGTGGCATCGGCCGATGCGGTGGTCGAGTCCGCGCTCGAGGCATCGGTCGCGCTCGACGCCGAGTCGGAGGACGAGCCGGGACCGCCGGAGCGGCGCTCAGGACGGGTGCCGTCGCCGCCGGGCATGCCGCCGCCCATGCCACCCATCTCCATCGACGAGCCGGAGCCGTCGGTCGCGTTGAAGGCGTCATCCGAGGACACGATGGTCGCGTCGCCTCCCGACAGCAGGATCACGCCCGCCTCGAGACCCTCGTACGAGGCCGTGACGTCGATGGTGCCGCCGTCGATGCGGAGGATGCCGTCCGCGTGCACCGCGTCATCCTCGGCGGCGATGGTGAGATCGCCGTCGGTGATGGTCACCTGCACGGCTGCGTCGATCGCGTCGGAGGCGGCGGTGATGTCGATCGTGCCGCCCTCGATCCATACGACGCCCACGGCCTTGTCGGGCTCGTCGGAGTCGGACACGTTGTCGGAGCGCAGGCCGTCGCCGCCGGCATCGATGGTGATGTCGCCGTCGCGGATCACGAGGTGGTCCTTGCCGCGCAGGCCGTCGTCGGCTGCAGTCACGGCGATGCTGCCGGAGTCGATGACGAGGGAGTCCTTGGACGTGATGCCGTCCGCGTTGGTCGCCTCGACCTCGAGAGATCCATCGCCAGTGACGTACAGGTCGGAGGTCGCGTAGATCGCCGCGTTCGCGCCGTCCGCGGAGTCCGCCGCTCCCGACGCCTCGGCCACCGTGTTGGTCGAACCGGAGGCGAGGTGGAGGGCGACCTGGTCCGCGTCGACGACCTCGATCGCGCCGGACTCGGAGGACGTGATGTCGACGCCATCGAGGATCAGGTGGACGTCCTCGCCGTCCGCATCGACCACGATCTTGCCGTCGGTCAGGGTTCCGGAGAGCGTGTAGACGCCCGCCTCCGTGATGGTGACGACGTCGCCGTCCACGCTCACGCCGGCGCCGCCGCTGGACGCTCCTTCGGCGAGCGCGATCTCCACCGCGGTCGCGGTCGAGATGGCGAGGTCCATCTCCTCGACGTCGAGGTCGGCATACGTCGCCTCGGTCAGGGTGGCCAGGTCGACCACCTCGTCGACGTCGCTCGATGCCTCGGTCACCGCACCGGCGTCCGAGTCAGTCGTCTCCTCGACGATCTCGCTCGACGAGGCGGTCTCCTCCGCGTCGACGTCGGCCGTGCAGCTGGTGAGCAGGAGTGCACCGAGCATGAGCCCAGTGAAGATCTGTGCAGGTCGCTTCGTCATGGACGTGCCTTTCGTGGCGCCGGCTCAGGCCGGCTGGGGGACGGTGAGGTGGTCGCGCAGCGTGCGCGTCCAGCGGTTGGACGGAAGGTCGGGGCGCAGCGCCGCGAGCGCCGTGCAGTATTTCGATACCTTCGCCGGGCGCACGCCGAGCGCCCACAGCGCGCGGTCGACGGACCCGGCGCGCGACACCGACTTGGTCTCGACGATGAGGCTGCGGCCGAAGCCGACCTCCTCGTCGCGCACGTTGCGGCCCCTGACGTCGGAGTCCACCGTGACGCGCGCGTCGGGAAGGAGCAGCGTGACGCGCTCGTACGAGGTGGTCAGCGACTCCGACAGGGCGTCGACGGCCGATGCGGTCTGGGGGAACGCTTCGACGAAGCCTCGCGCCTGGGGCGGCAGTCCCGGGCCCATCCACGAGGAGGCGCTGGCGTCGAACCAGTCGCGGTGCTTGACGGTCTCGCCGGTGCGGGAGCGCAGCTTGACCTCGACCGCCCGCGCGCCGGTGTCCAGGTAGTGACGCGTGCGGACCTTGAAGCGCTGGGGACGGCGACGGGCGGCGTCGCGGTACGAGTCCAGTTCAGGGGTGTCGTAGTACACGGACTCGTAGCGGAAGCGACGCTGTCCGTCGATCTCCAGCACTCGGGGGGCGGCCTCGAGGCTCGCGAGCGCGATCGACCAGGTCTCGGGTGGGAGCAGGTACTTGCGGTCGGTGCGGGTCTGCAGAGCCGCAGTCGCGTTGATCTCCTCCAGCGACACCGGCTCGAGGGCGTCGATGGCCGCCGGCCACGCGGCGGTCACGACGCGCTCCCGGGAGCGAACGCCGCCGTCGCGTAGTCGCGAGTGCCAACGGCGGCCGGCGCTGACGGCGCTTGGGCGACAGCCGTACGGCTCCCCGCCCCCGCATCGGCCCTGGCCACGCCGCCCCGCGGGAGGCTGTAGCGGACGTCCACGGCCGTGGTGTCCTGCACCAGGTCCACCTTGCGGATCTGAACGCGGTGGACGCGTGCACCCAGCAGCTCCTCGAGGTGGGCGATCGCCGCGGTCTCGTCCGTGAAGGCTCGATCGAGCACCAGCTGCTGCTGACGCGCCCGGGAGAACAGCGCGGGGTTGTCGCCGATCGCGATGACGGCCAGCAGGACGGCCATCAGCGTGAAGCTCACCGACGGGGAGATGGACGGGAAGCCACCCAGCAGTCCCAGCGCGATCGCGGTGAAGTAGTACGCGATCTCGGCGTGGTCCATCTCGGTCGAGCGCAAGCGGATGATCGACAGCACAGCGAAGATGCCGAGGCCGAAGCCGAGCGAGATGTCCGCGTTGGTCATCGCGTACGTGACGCCCATGACGCCCACGTTGATCGACAGGAACGCGACGATCATGTCGCGCCGGCGGTGGCGGGGGAAGTACAGGCCGAAGACCATGACTGCGATCGCGATGAGGTCGGCGATGATGAAGGCGTAGATGGGCACGTCGTAGCTCCGCTCAGTGGGGGCTCTGGTCTCCGGGGGACCGGAGGGCGAACCGTTCACCAACATGTAACCGAGACTTCCTGGGAGATTGCTGGGAACGGCGGCACAGGCTCCTGGGATGTGCTCACGGCTGGTTCCGGGGCGGCTCCCAGCGTTCTCCCAGGGTCGAGTGTGAGACTGGGGGCATGACAGACCGACGGATCCTCGTGGTGGACGACGAGGACAACCTCCGCACCATGCTCGCCGCGGCCCTGAAATACGAGGGCTACGTAGTCGAGCAGGCCGGCGACGGTGCCGAGGGTCTACGCGCCGTGCGCGAGACCCGGCCCGACCTCATCATCCTCGACGTGATGATGCCCAACGTCGATGGCTTCGCGATGTGCCGGCGGCTGCGCGAGTCCGGTGACCGCACGCCCATCATCTTCCTCACCGCGCGCGACTCCGCGGCCGACAAGGTCGAGGGCCTGACGATCGGCGCGGACGACTATCTCGACAAGCCCTTCAACCTCGACGAACTGGTCGCCCGGGTCGAGGCGGTGTCGCGCCGCGTGGAGCGCTCGCCCAGCGCCTCCGAGGTCTACCAGGTCTCTGATCTGGCTCTGGATGACGTGTCGCACCGCGTCACGCGTGACGGCGTCGAAGTGCACCTGTCCCCCACCGAGTACCGGCTGCTCAAGCACCTCATGCAGAACGTGGGACGCGTGCTGTCGCGCGGTCAGCTGCTCGAGGCCGTCTGGGGGTACTCCGCCGACGACGATCCCGGCGTGGTCGAGACGTACATCGGGTACCTGCGGCGCAAGGTCGACACCACCGAGGAACGCCTCATCCACACGGTCCGCGGAGCGGGCTACACCCTGAGGACGTCGTGACCGGCGCCGAGGTGGAGGAGGCGCGGCGCCGGGGCGGCATGTCTCTGCGCGACCGCGTGCTCATCGGCTTCGCCGCGATCGCCGCCGTCGCGATCGCGGTCGCCATCGCCGTCACGGTGTCCACCACCAACTACCAGGTGGGTCAGCTCGACGAGCGCCTCGCGACATTCGCGGGCCCGTCGTTCATCGACCAGCCCGTGCAGAACCTTCCTGGTGGTGGGCCGGGCGAGCTGTCCCGTCCGTCCGACGCCTTCCGCGGGTACGTCACCGCCGACGGTGAGTCGTATGTGTTCCTCCGCCCCAACGTGGGCGACACGGCCGACGACGTGCCGGTGATCGACATCGACGAGCTCGATCCTGACGATTCCACCTACCTCACCGTGGCCGCGCAGGACGGCAGCGGCGAGTTCCGCGTGCTCGCGCGTCCCGCCGGCGACGGGTGGGACGTCACGGCGCTGTCGATGGACTCCGTCAACGCCTCCACCCAGCGTCTGATCCTGATCGAGACCGTGGGCATCCTGCTCATGCTCGGGGGCCTGGGCGTGGTCGCCTGGTGGGTGATCCGCCTGGGGGTCAACCCCATGCGGCGCATGGTGCACGCGTCCGCGCGCATCGCTGACGGGGATCTCAGCGTTCGTCTCGAGGGCGCGGGCACGGGCTCCGAGTCCGCGGAACTCGCCGCTTCCCTGAACGCGATGATCGGCACGCTGACCGCCTCGATCGCGGAGCGCGAGCGATCGGAGGCGCGGCTGCGTGAGTTCGTCGCCGATGCGTCCCACGAGCTGCGCACGCCGCTCACCACCGTGCTGGGCTACTCCGAGCTGCACCGGCGCGGCGCCCTGCGCAAGAAGGCCGACCAGGACGATGCGTGGGGCCGCACCGAGGCCGAGGCTCGCCGCATGAAGCGCCTCGTCGACGACATGCTCGAGCTCGCGAAGTACGACTCGGAGCCGGTGCTCTCTCAGCAGGAGGTCAGCCTCCTGAGCCTCGCGAAGGACGTCGCCGCAGGAGCCTCTGCCGCATACCCGGACGCGGAGTTCTCGGCCGCCGGCGAAGACGTGGCCATCACGGGCGACCCCGACCGCCTGCGCCAGGCCATGCTCAACGTCGTAGCGAACGCCGCCATCCACGGCGGCTCGAACGTGACCATCAACGTGGGCTCTGACGGGGATCGCGCGACCATAGCGATCGCGGATGACGGCCCGGGCATGCCGCCCGAGGTCGCCGCCCGTGCCACCGAGCGCTTCGTGCGGGGTGACTCGTCGCGTCAGCGCACGACCGGAGGTGCGGGGCTCGGGCTCGCGATCACCGCGGCGATCGTCGAGGCCCACGGCGGCACCCTGGACGTGGAGTCGGAAGAGGGCGCGGGCACCACCGTGACCATCACGTTGCCCACGCAAGCGGCGCCTGTGCCACAGTGATCCCGTGGCAGACATCAACGATCAGACGCGTCTCGCGGTCCTCATTGACGCCGACAACGCTCATGCCAAGCACCTCGACGCGTTGCTGGTGGAGATCGCAAAGTTCGGCACCGCCAGCGTGCGGCGCGCGTATGGCGACTGGACCTCAACGCAACTGAATCCGTGGAAGCCCCTGTTGCTTGAGCACTCTGTGCAACCCATTCAGCAGTACAGCTACACGCACGGAAAGAACGCGACTGACAGCGCCCTGATCATCGATGCGATGGATCTGCTCCACGCGGGCCATGTCGATGGGTTCTGCCTGGTGTCGAGCGACTCCGACTTCACCAGACTGGCGGCGCGCATTCGCGAACAGGGCCTACGCGTGCTCGGGTTCGGTGAGCGCAAGACACCCGGGCCCTTCGTCGCCGCGTGCAACACCTTCGTGTACGTCGAGAACCTCGCTCGCGCTGACGAGTCGAGCGCGACGCCCGCGAAGGAGCCGCTCGACCAGGACAAGCGACTCGGATCCCTGCTCATCGAGGCCGTCGACGCGTCAACGCGCGATGACGACTGGGCTCACCTGGGCGAGGTCGGTTCCAACCTGTCGCGCCTGGCATCGGACTTCGACTCGCGCACCTGGGGCTTCTCGAAGCTCAAGGACCTCATGTCCGCACACCCCGACTACGAGGTGCGACACCAGGCCAACAGTGATGGTCGCCAGACGCCCGTCATGGTGAGGCGCAAGCCCGCCAAGAAAGGTCGCTGACCAGCGCCTAGCCTGAGCCTCGATCGCGGTCGGAGAAGCCCCCAGGCCCGAGCCGCCACTCCCGCGTGGGCTCCACCGCCGCGACGAACTCCGCGTCGTGGCTCACCACGATCAGCGCCCCGCGATAGTCGCGCAGCGCGTCGAGCAGGTGCGCGCGCGACGCGAAGTCGAGGTTGTTCGTGGGCTCGTCGAGGATCAGCAGCTGGGGCGCGGGGCGCGCGAGCAGCACCGCCGCCAGCGCGGCTCTGAACCGCTCGCCGCCGGACAGGGTCCCCGCCGCGCCATCGCCTGCCCGGCCACGGAACAGGAAGCGCGCGAGCCCCTCCCGCACCTCGTGCGGAGTCGCATCGGGCGCCGCGGCACGGACGTTGTCCACGACGCTCAGCCCCGGGTCGAGGATGTCGAGGCGCTGTGGCAGCAGGCCCACCGGCACGTGCACCCCGGCGGCGCCTGACACCGGCGCCACCGCGCCCAGGAGCGTCTGGATCAGCGTGGTCTTGCCCGAGCCGTTGGGACCCGACAGGACGATGCGCTCAGGTCCCTGGATCGACGCGTCCACGGTGGCGCCGCTGCGGAGCGTGCACGACTCGAGTCGCGCGACGTCCCGGCGCGCGGGCACTGCGGTCCCGGGCAGCGCGACCCGGATCTCCCGGTCCCGGTCCGCGGCGACCTCGGCTCGCTCCAGCCGCTGCTGCGCCGCCTCCAGGCGTTCCTCATGGACGCCCGTGATGCGACCTTGCGACGCCTGAGACGCCCGCTTCATCGCGCCCATCATCACCTTCGGCATGCCGGACTGACGTGCACGCCGCTCCCCGTCGCGCTGGCGTCGCCCGATCCCCTCGACGTGCTCCCGCAGCTCACGCTTCTGGCGCGATGCCTGCGCGCGGGCGCTACGCAGTTGCTCCTCCACCGCCAGGCGCTCTGCGGCGAGCGTCTCCTCGTATTGGGCGAACGGCCCGCCGAACACCCGCAGGCGCCCGGCCTGCAGTTCGACGATGCGGTCGACCCGATCGAGGAGTCCGCGGTCGTGCGTGACCACCACGGTGGTGCCTCTGCGACTCACCAGTGCATCGACCACACGATCCGTCGCTACTGCGTCCAGGTTGTTGGTGGGCTCGTCGAGCAGGAGCACCTCCGGCCGTCGATGGAGCGCGGCGGCGATCGCGAGCAGCGTGATCTCGCCGCCCGACAGCTCGCCCACGGTGCGATCCAACGTGCCGGGCGGCAGACCGAGCCGAGCGAGCGTCGCCTGAGCGCGCTCCTCGGCATCCCAATCGTCTCCGATGGTTTCATAGTGAGTGGCATCGATAGATCCCGACTCGACGGCGCGCAAAGCCGCACGGACCTCTGCCAGGCCCAGGACCGCATCGGCCCTCGCGCGAGGGTCGAGCGCGATGTCCTGCCGCACGTGTGCGAGGTCGGGCGGGCGCGTCAGCGTGCCCGCGGTCGGCGCGAGATCGCCCGTCAGCAGCCGCAGCAGCGTCGACTTGCCGGCGCCGTTGGCGCCCACAACTCCGGTGAGTCCGGCCGGGAAGGCGAGGGTCGCGTCGGCCAGGCACGGCGTGCCATCGGGCCACGTGAAGGTGGTGTGGGACAGGGTGAGGGAAGGCATAGGTTCTCGCAATCGTCTGGGGCGGGATGCGCGTGGCCAGACCTGCGTCTGGCGAACCTAGATCTTCAACGGACCTCTCCTGTGGGTCGGGAATGCGACGGGGACCAGCATACGGCAGCCGATGCGAGGGTCACCAGGGCATCGGCACGTCGGTGATGGGGTGGGCATCGTCGGGCAGATGCGGCAGCGCGTCGCCGTCGCCGCGAATGCAGAACCACGTCAGAGGCTCGGTGCCGTCGGGATCGCAGCGCCACGTGCGCATCACGCCCTGGCCCACGCGGATCACCGTGCCCGGGCCCACGTCCACCACGTCGTCATCGAGGCCCATCTGGCCGCGGCCGGTGAGAAACACGTACAACTCCTCATCCGAGCTGTGCGCATGCCAGTAGCCGGCCTCCTCACCCGGCACCATGGAGTTCGCGGTGACCCCGATGAACTGCATGGGCAGCTCGTGGTCGAGTACGCGACGCCCGTCGCGCTCGCGGCCCTCGCGGAACCCGCCGTAGTAGTCGCGCCACGCCTCCGTGGCGCCGATCTCGATGC
>NZ_CAJXJX010000048.1 GCF_913055775.1 uncultured Demequina sp.
CGAGGTGAAGACGCGGGAGGGCCACGGCGAGTTTGTCGCCCGCGAGCCGTTCCAGGCGGTCAACAAGGCGCTGTCGACCTGGAAGGAGATCACGTCGCCGCGCAAGGTCGAGCGCTCCGGCATCCCGGCGAGCGCGCCGAGGGTCGCGAGACGGACAGGGACGTCCCCCGGCGCATTCGCATGCAGCGTCGTCATGGATCCCGGGTGGCCGGTGTTGAAGGCCGCGAGCACGTCCTTGATCTCTGCCCCGCGGCACTCGCCCAGCACCACGCGGTCCGGCCGCATCCGCAGCGCCTCGCGCACCAGCCGTGCCAGGCCCACCTCGCCGGCTCCCTCGACGTTGGGCCGGCGCTCCACAAGCCTGACCAGGTGCGGGTGCGCGGGGGCGATCTCCCCGGCCTCCTCGATGATCACGATCCGTTCGCGTGGGTCCGCGAGCGACAGCAGCGCCGCCATGAGCGTGGACTTGCCGGACCCCGTCGCACCGGTGATCAGCAGCGAAGCGCGCGAGGCCACCAACGCCTCGAGCACGCGTCTCACGCCGGCATCGATCGCCCCCGACCGCACGAGGTCGTCGAGCCCGAGCGCACGCTGACGCACCACCCGCAGCGAGATCGCCGCGCACCCCGGCACGATCGGCGGCAGCACCGCGTGCAGTCGCGTCCCGTCCGGCAGCCGGGCGTCGGCGACCGGGGACGCATCGTCCAGCCTGCGGCCGCCCGCGGCCGCGAGCCTGACCGCGAGAGCCCTCACCGCATCGGCGCTTCCCAGTTCCACCTCCACTCTCTCCAGGCCCGCTCCCCGGTCCACCCACGCGTGACCCGGGGCGTGCACGAGCACGTCCGTCACTCCCGGAGCCGCGAGCCAGCGGGCGAGCGGGCCGGCCCAGGCTGCGCGGTTGTCCTCCTTCACTCGCCGAGCCTCGCGCAGCCGCTCCGGAATATGCGCGGCCGCGGCCGCTGTTCTGGGGATAGCGAGTCAGCAACCGGCCTGGGGACGGCCCCGTCCACACCCCGACGGACGCCGGTGCGGAATGTCACCTGGTGGGGCTAGGGTGGCGCCAGAGGAGGTGCACATGGCACGTCGCAATCGCGGCCACCGCTCGGCCGCGTTCTTCGACCTGGACAAGACCATCATCGCGACGAGTTCGTCGTTGGCTTTCGCTGGTTCGTTCATGGACGGCGGCCTGGTCACGCGCGCGCACGCGCTGCGCACTGCGTACGCACAGTTCCTCTTCCTCGTGGGCGGCGCGGACGAGCGCCAGACCAACCGCCTGCGCGACTCGCTGTCCGACCTGATCAAGGGCTGGGAGGTCCCGAAGGTCCAGAAGATCGTCGCCGAGACCGTGCACGAGCACATCGATCCCGTCGTCTACGACGAGGCCCTCGCGCTGATCCGTCGCCACCAGGCCAACGGCCGCGACGTGGTGGTCGTGTCGGCGTCCGCGCGCGACGTCGTCGAGCCCATCGCCCAGCTCCTGGGAGCCGATGCCGTGGTCGCCTCAGAGCTCGAGGTCAAGAAGGGCTTCTACACGGGCGAGATCACGTTCTATGCGTATGGCGAGGCGAAGGCGGATGCCGTGCGCAAGCTCGCCGAGGAGCGGGGATACGACCTGTCGCGCTCGTTCGCGTACTCCGACTCCATCACCGACGCCCCTATGCTCGACGAGGTGGGCCACGGCTTCGTCATCAACCCCGACCGGGGACTGCGCGCCGCCGCCGCGGTGCACGGATGGGGTGCGTTGCGCTTCAAGAAGCCGGTGGGCCTGCACTCGGGTCCGTCCACGCGCTCGACCGTCGCGACGCTGGTCGTCATCGGCGCGATCGTGGCGGCGATCGTGATCCTCGCGCGCGCGGGCAGTCCCGATCCCGAGGACTGACGAGGTGCGCCGGTGCCTCGCTGGCAGCAGACCTACGCGGCGCTCGGCGGCGAGCGCTACCGCTCGCTGATCGCGTATGCGCGTCTTCTGACCGGCGCCGAGGACCCCACGGACGAGGTGGGGGCGGCACTGCGGACGGTCCTGTCCCGTGGGCGGCGCGTGCCCGGGGCCGATGCCGTGGCCGAGCAGGCGCGCGAGGCCCTCGCGAGGGCGGCGGCGGGCAAGGCGGCGGCGGGCAAGGCGGCGGCGGGCAAGGCGGCACGGCGCGACGCGGGGTTCGCGGACGCCGATGCGGCCGCCGGCGCCGCGCGCACGGCGCCAGCGCTGGAGCAGCCGCGTCACAGCTCGCAGGACACAGCCGGCGGCACATCCCCGTACGCCCCGCCGGCCGGCTTCGAGCACGATCACCCGAGCCCGCGACCTCATCCGATCGACTTCAGTGAGTCGCCTGACTCACCTAGCTGGGAGGACGAGCGAGCGGTCCTCGAGCGCGCCCTGGGCGGTCTCGACCCCCTGGCGCGTGTCGCGGTCGTGCTGCACGATGTCGACGGGGTCGGCCTCTCGCGCATCGCCGAGATCACGGGTGCTCGCGCCTCTGACGCACTCGCGGCGCTGCGTCGAGCGCAGGGCGAGCTGGTCGCATCGGCCGGACTCGCCGTTCCCCCCGACCCGGGCGAGGAGCCGCTCGCCCAGGCACAACTGACGGTGATCTCTGCGCCCGCGGACGGCGGCCGTCATGCGTGACATCGGCGAGGCGCTGCGGGCGCTCGAGGACGACTACCGCGACGAGGCCACAGCGGACGTGCCGCCGACCGCCGTGGGACGCGAGATCGCGCGCCGGCGGCGCGGCCGCGCGAGCCTCTGGGCTGGAGGGATCGCGGCCTGCACGGGTCTCGTGCTCGCGGCGGCCGTCCCGACGATCGTCGACGCTGTGCGCCCACCGCCCAGCCCCGTGCCCGACGCGATGCCCACCGCCGTCCCGCAGCTCTACGAGGAGGCCACGGTGGCGTTCACCGACGCCACGTGGTCCGAGAACCCGCTCGCGACCGGGCCCCCGCAGTGCGGTCATGCGCTCCCCGACCAGCTCTCGGCGCGCGACGGTCTCAGCGCGACGCATGACGTGCCCGATGCGGTGCGCATCGACGGCGTCGGCTACCTCACCGGCGTCGCCGCGAGCGTCACGGTCCGGTACGGGCGCTTCGACGAGCTCCCGGCGGTGATGGGACCCCTAGTCGGGCTCGTCGCCGCTGACGGCGTGGTGGTCGGATGGCTCCCCCCGACGTCGAGCCGGGGCCTGTCCGTGTTCGCCGGGGCGCAGCCGTTCACCCTCACCTGGAACGGCCTGGGGGGCACGCCTGTAGCGTGCCGAGACGCGGCCGGGGATGCCCTCGAGCGACTGGGCCCCGGCGAGTACGAGGTCGCGTGGGCGTCGCAGGTGGTCGCGAGCGAGGACGACAACGCCCGCGCTGATCTCGCCCTGCGGGGCTGGGCGATCCCTCCGGCGGAGCTCGTGATCGCCTACCGCGAGGGCTCGTACGAGTGCGGGCGCGCGCTGGCGTGGACGGGCACCCGCCCGCTGACGTGCGACCCGGGCGCCGTGCCCGGGACGCGGATCGATCTCGAGTCCGGCACCGTGACCTTCCCGTACGACCCCGGCGCGCTCGGGCGCGAGATCGACGTCACGTTCGTCTCGCCAGCGGTGCCGCTGACGATCGACGGCGGCCCCGCCGATCCGTTGGCGATCATCGAGCGCGAGAACCCGCCCCACGTCGCGGGCGAGCCCATGCAATGCGGCGCGGAGTACGGCGGCCTGGCGTCGAGTGATCTGCTGCTGCAGCTCGGCATGCCGTTCGAGCAGCTGGAGTTCGGGCAACCGGCGACCGTCGACGCCTGGGCCCGTGGGATCGCGTGGACCGAGGCGACCGTCGACCTCCAGACCGACGCGCGGCTGTGGATCACCCAGCCGGTCCAGCGCCGGGCCGCGCTCAACGACGGCGGCTCCTACGCGTACGTGCTGCATCGGGTGGTCGGCTCGGCGAGCATCACGGTCCCCGAGCAGTTCGTCATCGACCGGTACAGCGGCCCGCTCTCCGTCGAGATGGTCATCGGGGAGGTTGAGTGGTGCGACGGTCCGCCGGAGGTGAGCGCCGCCACGCTCACCTACTCGCTGCACACGCCCCACACGGTCACCACGGGCGCGGGCAGCGTGGACTTCGAGGTGGCCCGGCTCGGGTAGCGTCGGAAGGACACGCACGGGGGTGATCGCATGGCGCGCTGGCGCGACTCATACGGCACGATCGTGCGCGAGCACTACGCCGATCTGCTCGCGTGGACGCTGCTGCTCGTCGACGACGAGGACCGCGCGCGAGCTCTGGTGGACTCCGCCCTCGCTGCGGAACTGAGCCGGGCTCACGCTCCGGAAGATCCCCGCGAGCTGCTGGTGGCGCTGCGCGCTCGCATCGTCCGTGCGTGCCTCGCCGCGCCAGAGCCAGAAGCGGGCCCGCGCGGGGCTGGCCCGCGCAGGGCTGATCCGTACGGGGCTGGTCCGGCCGAGGCGGGACCGACCGAGCATGGCTCGACTGCGGAGCCGGAACCCGACGTCGACCTGTCCGTGTACGCGCCTCCCCCGGCCGCATCGGCTCCGCCCCGTGCCGGTGACGATCCCGCGGTCGCCCCTGCCGCATCGGCCGCCCTGCCCTCGCCGCGACCCGCCCGGGTGAGCGTGCGCGCAGCCCTTGCCGACCTCAGTCCGCGCGTACGCGCGGTGGTCGTCCTCCATCACCACGACCAGCTCGCGGTGGCGGACGTCGCCCGCTTCGCCGGCATGACCCCGGTCGAAGCGACCGGCCTGCTGCGCGCAGGCGGCGCGGAGCTGCAGCGACGCACCGGCGTGGCGGTTCCCGCCATCGCCGATGCGGGCGCGGACGGCGGCTCCGCGGTGTCGGTGGCGATCGAGGAGTGGGCATGACGGGCGGGTTGCACGCGGAGCTGGGCGCGCTGCGCGCACAACATCGCGCGGAGAGCGCCGATGCGCGTCCGGGTCCCGAGGTCGCGCGCACCATCACCCGCAGGCACCGCGCGCGACGGGCATGGTGGGGTGGCGGCGCGGCAGCGCTGGTGGCGCTGGTCGGAGCGGCGGCCTGGCCGTCGGTGCTGGGAGCGCTGCCGACCGCCTCTGCCCCGTCTCCGTCGCCGTCTCCGGTGCTGTCGATCACGGAGCGGGTGGTCGACGAGATCACGATGCCCTTTCCCAGCATCGACGCCGACGAGTTCAGTCCCTGGGCATACACGGCCTCGCCGCTCGAATGCGGGCAGCCGCTGCCTGACCCGGTGAGTGTCGACGACGACTTCTCCGTCGACTGGGAGCTGCCCGATGCGGTGGAGATCTCGCTGAACAACTACTCCGGCACGGGCGTCGCGGAGGCGCGCGCGACCGTGTCCTATGGCGGCGCAGGCGATGTGCCGGCCACGACGCAACCCTTGACCGCACTGTTCGTTGACGACGGCGTGGTGGTCGGCTGGTCGCCAGGAAGCTACGAGCCGCGGTTCCAGACCTACGCGAGCGGGACCCCCTGGACCGCGACGTGGGAGAGCTGGGGCATGGCACTCGCCTGCGCGGACGCCGGCGAGGACCTTCAGCCCCTCCCGGAGGGCGACTACTGGGTCGGATTCGCGGTGCAGGTCTCGGCCTCGAGATCCCACAACGCCACCCAGGACCTGCTCCAGCAGGGGTACCTGGTCCCGCCCGCCGAGTACCTCAACGGCTACCAGGAGGGCTCGTACGAGTGCGAGCAGACGCTGCAGTGGGGCTCGCCGGTGCCCATCACGTGCGATCCCGACACGCTGCACGGCGTCACGATCGACATCGACGCCGGCGAGCTCACGTTCCCCTACCGCTCCTCCGCGTACGTGCGCGACGTGGACGCCACGTTCATCAGCGACACCGTGCCCGCGAAGGTCGAGACCGGCGAGGATCCGTTCCAGGAGTTCCGCGACTCGCTTCCGGCGTACCAGCCGCCCGCTGAGATGCAGTGCGAGGACGTCTACTCGGAACTCACCACCGACCGCCTTCTTCTCGAGGCCGAGCGCACACGCACCACGTACGCCGTCGACAACGTCATCGACACGCGGGCGTGGGTGTACGAGGCGCAGTGGAGCGAGGCGACCATCTCGCTCCCGCCGACCGCGCGGATGTGGATCACTGCTGAAGAGGAGGTCTCCACCGGCGAGGGCGAGGCCGGGGTGGTCTATGGGTTCACCGGGTACCGGACCGTCGGGTGGGCAGAGGTGGCGCTCCCGTCCACGGTCGCGATCTCCCGCTTCGATGGGCCAGCACCCCTGACCCTCACCGTGCAGGACGTCACCTGGTGCGACGGCGAACCCAGCGGGCAGGTCCTGAGCCCTGTGCTGGTCGCACCACTCACGATCACGATCGACGGCGAGACCATCGAGGCGGAGGGCGTGGCCATCTGGAGCGGTGGCGTCAACTTCTGAGGTGGCGCGGTCGGGTCCGAGTCGGTCGACCAGTCGCCTCGGACTGGGCTCCTTGCGGCGATTCCACGCACGATTCGTGCGCGATTCCCCACACGGGATGCCCCTGACCAGGGATGCTTCAGATTCCTTCGCGCGGGCGAGCGTTTCGTCCGGATCGAGACCGTATCCTGGTCACTCGACACCACCGCGAGACGGGGCGCACGACCGCGCCGGGAGGACACGAGCACGCGATGAACAAGGCCCTGCTCACCGTGGGCGCGATCGGCATTGCGGCCGCCTCCGCGGCGGTGGGATGGTTCGGAGTGCGGCTGCTGATCCAGCCCGATGACACGGCCTCGGCACCGTCCGCGACCCCCACTGCGGACGTCCCCACCGAGACGCTGACCTTCGACGCCGTGGCGGTCGCCGAGCAGGCGTCGGGCCTGTTCTCGCCGCCGGCCTGCGGCGACGAGTGGGCGGCCGACGCCACCCCCGCGAACGGCGTGATGCCCCAGGTGAGCGTCGATGCCGACGCGACCGGCGCATCGGCCACGCTGTCCTTCGCCGCGTCCGATGACGTCGCGGTGGCGTTCCTGGGCCACCACGGCCAGCTCATCGTGACGCGCGACGGCGTGGTCGTCACCCCGGACTGGGGCAGCGAGTTCGTTCCCGAGTACTTCGTAGCGGCGTCTGAGGACGCCGAGCCACTGGAGGACGCGATCGACTTCAACGGTGCCTCGCTGTGCGACGTCGCCGCGGAGCTGTCCGCGATCTGGGACGGCTTCGACTGGGCCAACGCGACCGACGAGGAGGTCGCGGAGCGCCAGGCCGTCGCCGAGGCCTTCGCGAACGAGAACCGTGACCTGCCGCCCGGCGAGTACAAGGTCTACGCGTGGACGCCGGTGGTCGTGGGCGAGCCCGCCGCCGCGGCCCGCGCTCTCTACGAGGAGGGCTTCTCCGAGCTCGCCTTCCTCACCTACACGGCGGGCTACTCCCCGCTCGCGGACGCGCCGGAGATCCAGCCGTACTGCACGGAGTCCGAGACGCCGGCCGGTGAGACCGAGCTCCTGTGCGATGTGCCGCACGACGTGCTCGTGGACTTGCTCGAGCGCGACGTGCCGGTGTCCTACATCGTGGACGCAGCCCCCGGCGTGGCGATCTCCGAGGCCGCGACCTTCACCGTCGAGTAGTCGGCGCGTCGAATAGTCGGCGCGTCAAGTAGCCGGCGCGCGACGCCCGAGCGACCCGCGCATCGGCCCTCCGACCCGTCCTACCCGCTCTTGCGGCGGAACTCCTGGTGCGCGTGCGCCTCGCCGTTGCCGTGCAGGGCGGTGGCGGATGCCGCCTGCGCGCCCGGCCTCGACAGCTGACCGTCGTTGCCGACAGCCGCGGCCATGGCCTCCTGCGCATCGCCATCCTTGACCGCTGCGAGAAAACTCTCGGCCTCGTCGCCGCGCATCATCTTCGACAGCTTGCCGTGGTGGAAGATCGCCACCTCGCCATTGCTGCGGGTGCGAAAGTCGAATCCTTCTGCTCCACTCATCTGCCCATCGTCACACTTACGGGCCGGATGCGCGCGGCGAGCAGGGCACGGCCCGCCCGTCACTCGTCCGCGGGAGGCTCCTCGCCGTCCTTCTCGCGAGGCTCGCCGTCGCCGTGGGGAACGGGCCGCTCAGTCGCGTCTTCCTTGGCGGGATGGGTGTCCTCGGGGTCGGTCGCGCCTGGGGTGGGCTGCTCGCCGTCGCTCCTGTCAGTGCTCATGCGGCCATCGTCGCACTGCCGACGGCCCGTCGCACGCCCGACAGCGTGAACCGATCCGGGGCAGGGGTCGGACGGGGGGCCGATGCGGGGGTTCCGGGCATCTACCAGGCACCCTTACAAACTGTTGGGTAAAGCGCCCTTACAAACTAGTCTGGCGCGCATGGTCGATGATGCCCAGACACAGTCCCCCCATGTCCCCGCTCTCGAGAGCCTCTACAGCGAGCACCGCTCGTTCCGCCCGGCGGCGAGCTTCGCCGCACACGCCAATGCGACGGCGTACGAGTACAAGAAGGCCCAGGCAGATCGCCTGGAGTACTGGCGCGAGGCTGCGCTGAAGCTCGCGTGGAAGCAGCCGTTCACCGAGATCCTCGACTGGTCCGACGCGCCCGTCGCCCGGTGGTTCCACGACGGCACCCTGAACGCGTGCGACAACGCCGTGGACCGGCATGTGCGCGAGGGCCGCGGGGAGCGCGTCGCGTTCCACTTCGAGGGCGAGCCGGGCGACACTCAGACCGTCACCTATGCGGACATGCACGAGCGCGTGCAGAAGGCGGCGAACGGTCTGCTGTCGCTCGGCGTGGGCAAGGGCGACCGCGTCGCTATCTATCTGCCCCAGATCCCCGAGGCCGTCGTGGCGATGCTGGCGTGCGCGCGCATCGGCGCGATCCACTCGGTGGTGTTCGGCGGCTTCTCCGCAGAGAGCCTGCGCCAGCGCATCGACGACGCCGAGGCGAAGCTGGTCATCACCGCGGACGGCGGCAACCGCCGCGGCACGCACCTGCCGCTCAAGCCGCTGGTGGACGACTCGTTGGCCGCGTCCGACGCGCACCCGAACCCGTCGTCCGTCGAGCACGTCCTCGTGGTGAAGCGCACCGGTCAGGACACCGCGTGGGAGGACGGCCGCGACGTGTGGTGGCACGACGTCGTGGACCCGCAGCCGGCCGAGCACGAGCCCGAGTGGGTCGACGCCGAGCACCCGCTGTTCATTCTCTACACCTCCGGCACCACCGGCACCCCCAAGGGCCTGTTCCACACCACGGGCGGGTACCTCACGGGTGCCGCGCACTCGCACCGGATCGTCTTCGACCTCAAGCCGGAGACGGACGTGTACTGGTGCTCGGCGGACGTGGGCTGGATCACCGGGCACAGCTACATCGTCTACGGGCCCATGATCAACGGCGCCACCCAGGTGCTCTACGAGGGCACCCCCAACACCCCGCACGAGGGCCGCTGGTGGGAGATCATCCAGAAGTACGGGGTGACCATCTTCTACACCGCGCCCACCGCGATCCGCACGTTCATGAAGTGGGGCGAGTCCATCCCCGATCAGTACGACCTGACGTCGCTGCGCCTGCTCGGGTCCGTGGGCGAGCCCATCAACCCCGAGGCGTGGATGTGGTACCGCCGGGTCATCGGCGGCGACCGCTGCCCGATCGTCGACACGTGGTGGCAGACCGAGACGGGTTCGATCATGATCTCGCCGCTGCCGGGAGTGACGACGACCAAGCCCGGGTCCGCGATGACGCCGATGCCGGGCACGGTCATCGATGTGGTGGACGATGCGGGCGTCTCCGTCCGCAACGGCGAGGGCGGGTACCTGGTCATCAAGGAGCCGTGGCCGTCGATGCTGCGCGGCATCTGGGGCGACCGTCACCGCTACGTGTCGACGTATTGGAACCACTTCGACGGGATGTACTTCGCGGGCGACGGCGCCAAGAAGGACGTGGACGGCGACCTGTGGCTGCTGGGGCGCGTGGACGACGTCATGAACGTGTCCGGGCACCGGCTCACCACGACGGAGATCGAGAACGCGCTGGTCGCGCACCCGTGGGTGGCCGAAGCTGCCGTGGTGGGCGCCTCGGACGAGATCACCGGTCAGGCCGTGGTGGCGTTCGTGATCGTGCGGTCGGATGCGGCGGATGTGCCTGCCTCCGGGGACGACGTCGCAGTCGCGCTGCGCGACCATGTGCGCCGCGAGATCGGTCCGCTGGCGAAGCCACGCGACATCCTCGTGGTGTCCGAGGTGCCCAAGACGCGCTCGGGAAAGATCATGCGCCGCCTGCTGCGCGACGTCGCCGAGCGGCGTGAGGTGGGCGACGTGACGACTCTCGCTGACTCGTCCGTGATGGACGCGATCAAGGATGGGCTGGCCGCAGGCAAGGGCGACTAGGGGCTCTCCGGGGCAGCATGGGCGAGCCCGCGCCGTCCACAGGCCGCGGTCGTCTTTGTCCTATCCACAGATATCTGCCAGGCACTTTCCTATGTCAGAGGCCTCTGGTGTGATGGATCCATGGCCTCGAAGAGCGAGCAGACTCCACCGGCGGCACCCGCGCCTGAGCGACTGATGTCGACTCTGCGCGAGGTGCGCCGGCTGCTCGCGGGAGCTCGGCCGGTCCTGTCGGGGGATGCCGTGCGCGACCTCGAGGAGGGCGCGCTGCTCGCGGTGCAGAAGCAGCTGTCCGATGCCCGGCGCGACGCGGACCTGCTCATGGCGGCCACGGCGGCTGAGGTGGGACGCCGCTCCGCGCCGGAGTTCGGCGCTGGCGGACTGTCGCGCAAGAACGGCTTCAATGATCCCGGCAAGCTGATCGCCGCGGAGACTGGCGGCTCGCGACGGGACGCCAACGACCTGATCGAGGCGGGCCGCAGATTGGCGGAGGCTGAGGACGCCGAGCGGCGCCGTCGGAAGGCTGAGGAGTCGGGAGCACCCGCGCCGGAGGAGCCTGAGCCGGCCTACCGCGAGGTGGCGGCTGCGCTCGCAGGAGGTCGGCTGAGTGTGCCAGCGGCAAGCATGATCACGAAGATGCTGGACGGTGTCGAGTCGACGGTCCCGCGCGAACGCATCCAGCGTGTCGAGCGACAGCTGGTGGAGAAGGCCCACGGGCTGAGCGTCGAGCAGTTCGCGCCCATCGTGCGGCGCTACAAGGGCCTCCTGGTCGAGAACGAGGCGCAGGCACGCCAACGGCGGCTCGCGCGCGAGCGGTTCGTGAGCCTGCGCGAACTCGCGGATGGCGCCGTGGAGATCTCGGGCCGCTTGGACCCGGTGAGCGCCGCGCCGCTGCGTGCAGCGCTTGACGGGATGGTCAAGGATGCGTTCCGGCGTCGGCGAGACGGCGACCCCCTCGAGGAGGACACGCGCTCGCGAGGCCAGATTGCGGCGGACGCCCTGGTCACTCTGGCGCGGCACTTCGCAGGATGCGACCAGGCGCCCTCGCGAGCAAGCACCCAGGTGGTGGTGCGCATCGACCTGGAGGCGCTGAAGCGTGGCGCCGGCGCAGGCGAGTTGGATGGCTCGTCCGACCCCATCTCGATCGACGAACTGCGACACATGGCGGTGGACGCGGAGTACCTCCCCGCAGTCCTCGGGGGAGCATCAGAGGTGCTCAACCTGGGCCGCGGCAAGCGACGCTTCTCCCCGGCACAGCGTCACGCGCTGCTCGAGCGCGACGGCGGGTGCGCGATGTGCGGGGCGCCGCCCAGCTACTGCGAGGCCCACCACATCGAATGGTGGGATCGAGACGGCGGAAGATCGGACCTGTCGAATGGGGTGATGCTGTGCGTCGCGTGCCACCACACGGTGCACCAGCAGCCCTGGGAGATCGACGCCAGTCGCGATGATGTCTGGTTCCGACCACCCGCATCGATCGATCCCGAACGACGACCGAGACTCGGCGGCCGGGCGAGATTCGGCATCACGGCACGCGAACGTGCTCAGGCCTTGGGGGACGGACCCCCGGTGCACGAGGAATCCCGGCCCTTCGAGGCCGCGACCCGGGCACCGCAAGCGCACGAACCACCGCGAGGAGCTCACGGCCGCGTGGCGATGGACCCCCACTTGCAGCCCACCCTGCTGTAGGGCTGTTGTCGAGCTGTAGCGCCGTAGTTCACCGGGGCGCCAGGGTGCGTCGCCGCCTACCCCAGTACCTCCGGAAGCTCGACGGTCCCGCCCAGCACGTGCTCCGACAGGAACGCGAAGACCGTCTGGTACCAGACCACCGCGTGCTGCGGGCTGAGGATCCAGTGGTTCTCGTCCGGGAAGTACAGGAACCGGTGCGCCATGGTGCCGTCTTCCGCCGCAAAGTGCTCGCCCAGCTCGGCCCACAGTCGCAGACCCTCGCCGATCGGCACGCGATAGTCCTTGTCGCCGTGGATCACCAGCATGGGGCTGACGATGTCCGCGACGGCATGGTGCGGCGAGTGCTCCTCCATGGCCTCGGGCGTGAAGATCGACTGCCAATAGTCGGCGTGGTCCGTGGTGGGGCCGAACTGGTCCAGCGCCCACAGGCTCGCGTGCGTGACGATCGCGTCGAAGCGGTCGGTGTGGCCGGCGACCCAGTTGGCCATGTAGCCACCGAAGGATCCGCCCATCGCGGCGGTGCGGCGCTCGTCGATCTCGGGTCGCGCCTCGACCTCGTCGGTCAAAGCCAGGAGGTCGGTGTACGGCTTGTGGCCCCAGCTGTTCCAGCCGCGCGCGATGTACTCGAGCCCGTAGCCGGTCGACAGCGCCGGGTCCGCGAGCAGCACCGCATACCCCCGCGCGACGGCGAGCGCGGGGCTCCACCGCCACGACCACGCGTTCCACGAGCCCAGCGGGCCGCCGTGGATCCACAGCAGGAGCGGTGCGGGCTCGTCGGCAGAGGCCGACGGCGGCGTCAGCAGCCAGCCCGGCACTCGAGCGCCATCCTCGGCGGTGGTCTCGACGCGCGTCATGGTCGCCTCGACGGCCGGTGCCGGAGCCGGGTTCGCGAGCGGCGTGACGGTGCCGTCGTCGCCGATGCGCACCGGGTGCGGCGCCTCGGTCCAGTTCGAGCGCAGTGCGATGAGGCCACCGCCGTTGCGATCCACCTCGACGTTCGCGTACGCGTAGTCGTCGCGCGTGAGCTGGATGACCTCGCCGTCCTCGAGGTCGATCAGGAAGATGGGCGCGCGGCCGTCCTCGTCCGCGGTCAGCACCAGTGCGCTGCCGTTCGCGGAGAACTGGCGCGACGTGGCCCAGCGGTCCCAGTCGGCCGCGATCTCGCGAGCGTTCGACCCGTCGAGGTCGGCGATCCACAGCTCCTGGTCTGCGGGCGCGGCGGGCGTCGACTTGAGCTGGCGACCGTAGGACAGCGTGGTGCCGTCCGGGCTGATCACGGGCGTCGCGAAGTCCACGCCCGGCTCGTCGAAGAGCATGGTGTGCTCGCCCGTCGCAACATCGATCGACACGATGCTCACGCGGTCGGAGCGGCCCTCCGACACCTCGACCGTCGCGATCACCGTCGTGCCATCGGGGGTGATGGCGGCCTCGCCCGGACGGGCCTGGCGACCCTGGGCTGGGGTGAGATCGCGCGGCCGAGGCATGGTCGCCGGGTAGGGCTTGAGGGCCGATGCGGTGGCCGGCTTGTCCTCGCCGTCGCCCGCGGAAGTCTCGGCCGCGGCGGCGGGTTCGGCCGCGTCAGGCTCGGCCGCGTCAGGCTCGGCAGCGTCGAGCGTGGCGGTTCCGGGCTCCACCGTGTCGGGCTCGGTGGCGTCCGCCGGTGCCGCCGCGCGCGCCACCTCGGCGGGCAGGTTCGCGAGATCGAGAGCGAGCAGGTGAGGCTCGGCGGGTCCGAGGTCGTGGTCCCAATGGCGGATCGGGTAGGCCGCGTGAACGATCGCGTTGACCTTGAGCTTCTTGCGGTCGGCGCGGATGCGGGCGTCGTCCTCGAGAGTGGCCGCAGACGGCATCAGTTCGGAGCTCAGCACGGCCACCGGAGCCTCGGACGCCACGGCAGCAATCCCGGCACCGCCGCCCAGGCGCGTCACGCATCGGGCCTCGCCGCCACGAGCCGGGAGCAGCCACAGCTGCGGCTTCTCGTCCTCGTCGCCGTCGGGCCGGGCGGACGTGAACACCACGTCGCCATCCGCGGTGAAGGCGGCCCCGCTCTCGCCCTTCGCGGAACGGGTCAGGCGCACCGGCGAGCCGGAGCCATCGGCGGGCACCTCCCACAGCGCCCGCTCGTAGGCGGTGCGGTCCGCATTGAGCGTCGCCACCGTCAGCACCGCGCGAGTGCCGTCGGGCGACAGGACCATTCCCTCGATGCGGGGAATGGCGATGAATTCGGTCAGGGAGGAGTACGCGTAGGTCACCGCTCTACGGTACGGGGCTCGCGGCTGTCCGATGACCGGCCGGAGGTCCCAGCCGCCCGCGCCGTCGTGTGCCTGGCCGCGCCCGCATTCGGTCCACCCTCTTGCCGACTGAACATTTGTTCAGTACGGTGATCGATATGACCGATTCGCCCGGCCGCGAGCGCATCATCGCCGCCGCGCTTCGCCTGTTCGCCGAGCGCGGCGCGGCCGGCGTGAGCGTGCGGGACATCGCCGCGGCCGCGGAGGTCTCCCCCGCCCTGATCCCCCACCACTTCGGCACCAAGGAAGGCCTCGAGGAGGCGGTAGACGATCACGTCGCGGGACTCTTTGACACCATGCTCGACGGCCTGGAGGAGTCCCACGCCTTGGCGGATGCGACGAGCTTCGCCGAGCTCGTGCTCGGCGCGGTGCCCGCCGGCTCTCCCATCCCGCAGTACCTGCGCCGCCTGCTCCTGGAGGGCGGACCGGGCGCGCGGACCGTCTTCGCGCGCTGGATGGACCTGTCGCGCGCCGCGATCGCGCGGCTCGACGGGACGGGCGTCATGAAGCCATCGGCCGACCCGGAGGCCCGCGCCGCCTTCCTGCTCGTCAACGACCTCGCCATGTTCCTGCTGCACGACCGCATCGCCGAGGCCATCGGCGACGACCCCCTCTCCGAGTCCGGCTCGCACCGCTGGACCCGCGAGGCGATGGCCTCCTACACCCACGGCGTCTTCACCGCGCCACCGCAACCGGAAACCCCACCGCACCCCGCCAGCCCAGCAGAGGAGATCTCATGACCCCCGCATCGGCCCCCGCGACCCCAGCCACGACGACAACGGAACGCTCCGTCCGCACCGCGGGCCTCACGAAGGTCTTCGGCGAGGGCGAGGGCGCCGTCGAGGCGCTCAAGGGCATCGACCTCGAGATCGCGAGCGGCGAGCTCGTGGTGATCCTGGGCCCCTCGGGCTCGGGCAAGACCACGCTGTGCAACATCATCGGCGGCATCGACTCCGCCACGGACGGCACCGTCGAGGTCGCCGGCGTGGACATCTCTCGCGAAAAGCCCGGCCGGCTGAGCGACTTCCGCCGCGACCACGTCGGCTTCATCTTCCAGTTCTTCAACCTCATCCCCACGCTGACCGCGCGCGAGAACGTCGAGATGATCGTCGAGATGACCGGCCGCGGCGACAAGGCCCGCATCCCCGAGGTGCTCGACGCCGTGGGGCTCGGCGACCGGATGGACAACTTCCCCGCGCAGCTGAGCGGCGGCCAGCAGCAGCGCGTCGCCGTGGCCCGCGCCCTCGCGACGGACCCCGACATCCTGTTCGCCGACGAGCCCACCGGCGCCCTCGACCTGCCCACCGGCCGCCAGATCCTCAGCCTTCTGCAGGACCTCAACGACCAGGGCCGCACCATCATCATCGTCACCCACAACGCGTCCGTCGCGCAGATCGCCCACAAGGTCGTCACCATCGTCGACGGACGCATCGAATCCACCGAGCTCAACGACGCCCCGGCCAAGGCCGCGGACGTCACCTGGTGACGCGCATGCAGGCGACCACCCACAAGACCATCCGCGACCTGGCGCGACAGAAGGCGCAGGTCATCGCGGTGGCGATCACGATCGCGCTCGGCGTCATGATGTACGTCGCGACCGCGGGCGCGTTCCAGAACCTCACGGCCTCCTACGACGAGACCTACGACCGGCTCGCGTTCGCGGACCTCGTGGCGAGCGGCGGCGACACCGAGGCCATCGCCCAGGCTGCCCTTGACGCCGGAGCGAGCGAGGCGATCACGCGCACCCAGGTGGACCCGCCGATGCTCATCGAGGACACCAAGCTGCTGGGCCGAGTCGTCTCGATCCCCGCCGGCGAGCACCCGAGCATCGACGACGTCGACGTCCTCGACGGCGACTACCCCGCGACCTCAGACGACGGCGTGCTGCTCGAGACGCACGCCGCGGACACCTTCGACCTCGGGCCCGGGGACACGCTGCAGATCTTCGGCACGTCCGGCTGGGTCGAGGTCACCGTCGCGGGCGTCGTCGACTCGCCCGAGTACCTCTGGCCCGCGCGGTCGCGCCAGGACATCCTGTCCGACCCCCATGCGTTCGCGGTGGTCTTCGCCCCGGCCGATGCGGTGGCCGGGTGGTTCGGCATCCCGGACAACCAGACGCTCGTCCTCGTGCCGGACGGCGAGGACGGGGCCGATGGGGCAGCTGGGTTGGCAGACGACGTCACCCAGGCGATGGAGGACGCCGGCGCGTCCTCGGTGATGACCCAGGAGGATCAGCCGTCGAACGCGACCCTGTCCGAGGATCTCCAAGGCTTCGACCAGATGTCAGTGGCGTTCCCCGCGCTGTTCCTCATCGCCGCGGGCGTGGCCGCTTGGGTGCTGCTGACGCGCCGCATCCTGCAGGAGAAGCCGGTGATCGGCACACTCATGGCGGCCGGCGCGCGACGCGGCAAGGTGCTGCGCCACTACCTGGGCCAGGGCCTGTGGATCGGCCTGATCGGCTCCGTGGTGGGTGTGCTGCTCGGCGCCGTGCTCAACGGCGCCATCACCTCGGGCTACACCGGCTTCCTGGGCGTCCCGGACACCGTCATCAGGAACTATCCGTGGATGCTGGTGACCGGCGTGGTCTTCGGCGCGGTCGTCGGCGTCCTGGGCGCGCTCGGCCCCGCCGTCACGGCGAGCCGTACGGCACCCGCGGCCGCCATGCGGACCCAGGCCGGCGCATCGGCCCCCGGAAAGTGGAGCCGCTTCGTGGCGCGCCAGCGCTGGCTGCCCGTGTCCGCACGCATGGCGCTGAGGGACCTGGTGCGCTCCAAGCGCCGCACGTTCGCGACCATGCTGGGCACGGTGCTCGCGCTGGTTCTCGTGCTGACCAGCGTGGGGATGATGACGTCGATCATGCAGGCGATCGACATCCAGTACCGCGAGGTCAACCTCGAGGACGCCACCGTCGTCGCTCAGACGGGGACGGTGACGGCCGATGCGCTGGGCGCCGTGGACGGCGTCGTCACCGTGGAGCCCACGCACCTGGGTCAGGCAACCGTCGTGGCCGAGGACGACTCGTACGCGACCGTGCTGCACGGCTTCGAGCCCGACACCCAGATGCACGGCTTCGTGGGGATCGACGGCGAGAGCCTCACCCTGCCGAGCGAGGGAGTCCTGGCCGGCCACAGCATCGGCGATCTGCTGGACGTCGAGGAGGGCGACACCATCGCCCTCCACACCGATGCCGGGGACACCGAGGTGACCATCAGCGCGTTCCTGGACGAGCCGATCGGCACGGCCCTCTACGCGACCAACGAGGTCGCGGCCGGGGTGCTGCCGGATACGGGCGTCGAGTCCTTCGCGCTCGCCTTCGACGAGGGCGCCTCTCGCGACGACCTGCGCGAGGAGATCACCCAGATCGACGGCGTGGTCGCCTACCAGGACTCGCGCGCGATCATCGCGACCATCGATCAGTACCTGGGCCTGTTCTGGGTGTTCATCGGGGTGATGATCATCCTGGGCACCGTGCTGGCGCTCGCGGTCATGTACGTGACGATGGCGGTCAATGTGGTCGAGCGCACGGGCGAGCTGGCGACCATGCGCGCCGCCGGCGTGCCGCTGCGCAAGGTCGCCGGCGCCATCGCCACGGAGAACATGCTGGCGACCCTGCTGGCGATCCCGATCGGGCTCGTGCTGGGGGTCCTGGCGGCGGGCAGCTTCCTGCAGACCTTCAACGACGACCTGTTCACTCTCGAGCTGCGGTGGGCGTGGTGGACGCTTCCGGCGGCGGCGCTGGGTGTGTTCCTCGCGGCGCTGATCTCGCAGTGGCCGGCGTCGCGTCAGATCCGGAAGGTGGATATCGCGACGGTAGTGCGGGAGCGGGCGGCCTGACCCGGCCAGCGCATCGGCCCTCCACCAATCCTGGCGGTCGATTCGCACTCGCCTCAGCCCT
>NZ_CAJXJX010000049.1 GCF_913055775.1 uncultured Demequina sp.
GCAGGGGAGGGGCGTAAGCCATGGCCACGGCCACCAAGAACCGGCAGTTCTCGTACACCGCGCGCGACGCGAGCGGCAAGTCCGTGCAGGCGACGCTCGATGCGCCGTCGGAGCAGGCCGTCGCGTCGTTCCTCAAGGAGAACGGCCTCACCCCGCTGACGGTCGTCGACTCGACGCCCACGGGTCTCAAGAAGGAGATCAAGATCCCCGGCATGGGGGAGAAGATCGGCCTCAAGGACATCGCCGTCATGGCGCGACAGCTCGCGACCATGATCGGCTCCGGTCTGTCGCTCCTGCGCGCACTGTCGATCCTGGTCGAGCAGACCGAGAACCCGGCGCTGGCCAAGGTGCTCGGCGAGGTGCGCAACGACGTCGAGCAGGGGCGCTCATTCTCCGGAGCACTCGGCCGGCACCCCAAGGTCTTCCCGCCGCTGATGATCAACATGGTCAAAGCAGGCGAGGTGGGCGGCTTCCTGGACGAGACCCTGGTGTCGATCGCGCAGAACTTCGAGGACGAGGTCAAGCTGCGCGGCAAGGTGAAGTCCGCGATGGCCTATCCCGTCGTGGTGCTGGTCATCGCGATCCTGGCGTCGCTCGCGATGCTGCTGTTCATCATTCCGGTGTTCGCCGGCATGTTCGCGGACATGGGCGCGGAGCTCCCGGCACCGACGCAGTTCCTGATCACGCTGTCCGACTTCATGAAGGTCGCGATCCTGCCGCTCATTGTGGTGGCCATCATCTTCTCGTTCTGGTGGCGCAGCCACAAGAACGATCGCTGGCTGCGTGAGCGGCTCGACCCGATCAAGCTCAAGGCGCCCGTGTTCGGCCCGCTGATGAAGAAGATCGCGATCGCGCGCTTCGCCCGCAACCTGAGCTCGATGCTCGCGGCCGGTGTTCCCATTCTTCAGGCCCTGGGCATCGTGGGCGAGGCCAGCGGCAACGTCGTGGTCGAGCGCGCGACCGAGGACATCCAGGATGCCGTGCGTCGCGGACGGTCCATCACGTCGCCGCTGCAGAACAGCCCCGTCTTCCCGCCCATGGTCGCCCAGATGATGGCAGTCGGCGAGGACACGGGTGCCCTCGACGAGATGATGGGCAAGGTGGCGGACTTCTACGACCAGGAGATCGAATCCACCACCGAGCAGCTGACGAGCCTTATCGAGCCGATCATGATCATGTTCGTTGGAGTGATCGTCGGCGGCATGGTGATCTGCATGTATCTGCCCATGTTCTCCGTGTACGACCAGATTTCGTGACACGTCCGATTTCTCCCAAGTGAGATTCTTCACAAGGTGATGGACATCCTTACTGGCAGAAATAGGATGGCAGTGCAAGAGAAAATCTTGGCAAAGGTCTGAGGGGCACTGATCTCCAAGCCGTTGTCAAAGGCCTCGTGAAAGGGGTTCACGGGGCCAGTTTGACGGCCGCTGCGGTGGCTTTAAACATTGAAGAGAAAACGAAAGGAACGGGCAATGATCGCTCGCATTCACAAGTCCATGGAGGAGAAGGAGAAGGGCTTCACGCTCATCGAGCTCCTCGTCGTCATCATCATCATCGGCATCCTGTCGGCGATCGCGATCCCGGTGTTCCTCAACCAGCGTGAGAAGGCTGTGGACACCGGTATCAAGTCGGACCTCCGCACCATCGCGAACGAGGCGGAGTCGTACTACGTGGACAACCAGGCGTACCCGGCTGACGCCTCGGGCAACGGCTCCATCACCGTTGGCGGCATCGCTATCACCGGTTCGGACTCGGCAACCGCATATGACTTCACCAACCGCACCAACGCCTTCACCATCACCGGTGTGAACACCACCAACGGCTCGGGGACGACCTTCACCTACCTGAGCGACGGCGGCGGCCTCCAGTAAGGCAGCCCCGCTGAGCTGAGGCCCGGTGAGGACGGAAGTACTCGTCCTCACCGGGCCTACGGCTCGCACAGCACGACCACCGAGAGCGAGGAGGGGAGCGGTGGCACACGACGAAGCGCAGCGCACCGCTGCACCGCGCTCTTCGAGGCGCGACGAGGGCTTCACGCTGATCGAGGTGACCTGGGCGCTGTTCCTGCTCGGCATCGTCGCGATGGCCGTCCTCGCGCTCTTCATCCACGGCATGCGTGCCGGCGCACACGTGCAGCGCGACCAGGCCGCCGTGAGCCTCGCCACGACCGCCATGGACAACGCCCGAGCCGTCACCAGCGGCCCTGTCAACGCGGCGGGGACCAGCGGAGCCGTCAAGGGACGCGCGTACGCGGCCGTCGAGTCGGTGTGGCTCGAGGCGACGGCGCGAGACGCCTCGGATACCGCCGACATGGCGATGGCTTGGGACCCTGAGTCCGGCCTCACTGACGCCGATCAGTGGGTGCCCATCCGCACGACCGCCGTGGTCGACAACCAGACCTACACGATCGACACGCTGATCGGGACCTGCTGGCGCCTGCGCGCCGCTTCCACCACAGAGCAGAGCTGCGTGGCCAGCGACCCGGCTCCTGGCACCGACACCTACGTCGAGATGCACCGCATCCGCGTCATCGTCCACTGGCACGAGGGAGACGCTGCGAACGGCGACAACTTCTACCGCCTCAGCTCGCTCATCGACCCGAGCGAGGACGCGACGTGGAACACGGCACTGACGCCATTCGCCTACGACGACGAATTCAGCGTGACCGCCGGCGCCTCGGCAAGCTTCCACGCGATCGTCGCGAACGATTCCGTCGAATACGACGCCACCGGCACTACGAGCCCCATCCGTGAGTTGACCCAGCCCGCGTACGGCAGCGTCGCCATCAACACCGCGCTCGGCGTCAACGGCATCGTCTTCACGCCGCCGTCCGACACGAGCCTGTCCGGCGTGGTCACCTTCACGTACAAGGTGGAGGGCACCTCGGGAGAGCGCAGCGCGGATCCCGCGACGGTGACCGTCGCCATCCTGCCGTCGCCGCGCGACGACACCATCTTCGTGGAGCCCGGAACGCTCACCGAACTCGATGACGACCTGCTCGCGAACGATCTGGGCCGCGACGCGATCGACGGGTCCCGGTTCACGACCATCGTTCCCGTGTGGAGCACGGCGGTGGACATGTTCAGCACCGAGGAGGTCACCCCTGCGATGGAGGCCGCCCGCACCGCCGACGCCCAGGATCTGGTGGACAATGGCATCGTCAGCGGAGCCGGTGACCCGGTGATGTTCCAGGCGCCATCCGCAGCAAACGTGAGCACGACCTTCTACTACTACCTGGTGAACGACGGTCCCACGTCGGACGATGCTCGTTACCCGAGCGTCTCGGCCGCTTCGGTGACAGTCACCACCCAGGAGAAGCCGCTCTACACGCCGGATGAGACCGTCGAGCTCGATGCGACGGACGTCGACGAGTGGCAGGAGATCGACTGGCGCGATGCCACGGGCAACGACGACGACGTGTCCATCGAGATCATCTCGGTGACGGGGACTGGCGTGACCATGGACCAGGTCCAGCTCGACGGCACGAGTGCGACGACCGGCGAGGTCCTCGAGTTCGAGACCCTCGCGGACACCGCCGACATCTACGAGCTGGAGTACCGGGTGTACTCGGCCGGTGGGCGTGCGAGCACCGGAACCGGAACGCTGACTGTCCATGTGGTGCCCTTCGCTCCCGATCTGGCTGCGGAGGTCTATGAGTGGCCGCCGACGGGATCGAGTCGCGAGGTCACCACCTTCGATCTCGCCAGCCAGGCGACGCCGGGCACCGACGTCGAGATCAGCGACCTCGGATCACCGACGTGCGGCACGCTCACGCTCAACGGCGACGGCACCATCGACTTCGGCTCGCCGAGTGTGGGCTGGGGCGGAGCCACCTGCACGTTCACGTACCTCGTCCAGACCACCGCGACGTCGCCCGCTCTCGAGTCGCAGGCACCCGGGACTGTGACCATCACCGTGCGGAACGGGCGGCCGTGATGAACCCTCCAGTGCGTGACGAGCGGTCCAGCCGGCGGGGCGACGACAGCGGCCTCACGGTCGTCGAACTCGTCGTGTCGATGGGCATCTTCGCCGCGGTCATCGTCGTGTTCATGACTGCCGTCGCCTCCATGTCGAGCTCGACTGTGCGCACCCAGGCCGCGTCGGATGCCACCTCTGCGCTCCGCACGGTGTACCAGCGCCTCGACAAGGAGGTGCGGTACGCCAGCGAGATCAACCCGCCTGGTGTCGTGGGCGATGACCACTACGTCGAATACCTGATCCCGGAGAGCACGGGCACCGGCGACCCGCTGTGCGTCCAGTGGCGTGTGGATGCCTCCGAGGCGGAGCTGCAGCGGCGTACCTGGACCCCGGGCGACGCGTCGAGCGTCTCCGCGTGGGCGACCATGCTGACCGATCTGCGCAACGACCTCACCGACCCCGATCAGCAGCCTTTCGAGCGGCGGCGCGCAGGTGTCGACAGCGGCATCGTGTATCTCCGCCAGAGCCTGCACGTGTACCTCGACACCGGGTTGGGCGACGAGCTCGATGCCGAGGGCGGGCAGCTCGACGTGACGATGGTGGCGAACAACACCTCGACGTCGTCCGTGACGAACGGCTCGACGGGAGACACGGTGTGTCTCGTGGGAGGGGTGCAGCGACCATGACACGCATGTCACGATGGATCGAGGGTTCCGCGCGGGAGCGAGCGCGCGACGATCGCGGTGTTGCGATGCTCTCCGTGCTGCTCCTGATGCTCGTGATGACGGTGCTGTCGCTGGTCGTGCTCGGCGTGGTGCTCACCCAGGTGAACCCCACGTTGTTCACCGACAAGAACGCGCGCACCCTCGCTGCGGCACAGGCCGGCCTGGACGCGTCCACGTCGCAGATTCGCAACGCGACGTCGCCGGACAAGACCGGCGCCATCATGGGTGACATCCACAAGCTCCCGTGCACCGTCGAGGGGGCAGTCGAGTCCACGGGTGGCGAGACTCGCTACTTCGCCGAGGTGGCGTACTACGTCGAGGACCCCGAGGGCGAGGACGACCAGTGGCGCGAGGATAACGCGCTCACCTGCTACACGGGCACGGGGATCAACGGCGGTGTGCGATCGGTGCCGCGCTTCGCGATCATCACGTCCGAGGGCTTCGACGACGCGTCGACCACGCAGGTGGGCAAGGCGGACCGCGTCATGGAGGCGACCTACACGTTCCAGCTCACGACTCGCAAGCTGGCCGGCGGCATGATCCTGGATGACAACGGCCAGTACTGCCTGGTGGTGGACTCCGAGGCGGAGTACTCCTACATCCGCTACCAGAGCGCGACCTCGACGGCCTGCCAGGAGCAGAACGATCTCAACTCATGGACCTGGGCGGACGACTACATGATCCACCTCAGCTCCACGGACCTCGACGGCAAGATCCCGCTGTGCCTGTCGGGACGCGCGAGCTCGGGAACGACCTCGATGCGGCTGCGGGAGTGCACGACCAGCAGCACCGACCCTCTGGGCCAGCGCTTCTCGTGGACAGGTGACCACACCTGGCGGGGCCAGAACTCCTCGAACACGGGGTACGCCAACAGCTACATCGTCAATCAGGACAGCAACGTCTCCTCGGGCGACCGGCTCTCCGTCTCGACCTCGCCCAACAACAAGTCGCTGACGCCGCTCCCCGCCGTCGGCAAGGGCAACGCTTCGTACGAGACCGATCAGGTCGTGAACTACAACCAGTTCGGACGCTGTCTCGACGTGACGAACGCGAACATCTACGCGTCGTACCAGATCGCCTACCCGTGCAAGCAGGACCCCAGCGGCAACGGCGGATTCCTGTGGAACCACAAGTGGTACTACGAGGAGCCGGGTTCCGGCGCCAATTCGATCTCGACCCAGATCCAGGTGCGGACCGGCGGCAACACCTACTGCTTGATCACCACGTCGACCACAGGTGTCCGCTATGGCGACCGCTTCGGGCTGAGCAACGGCTCCTACAACACGGACCGCTACCCGAGGTTCCTGACGCCCAGCGGCTACATCGATTGCGGGTCGAGCACGACCTGGTGGACCCGGTACGGGGCCTCGCACGACGAGACCCAGTCGTACACGTTCCAGGACTCGAACGGCCGCTGCCTCTCGGCGGGGGGACCGAAGACCTCGGCTCACCCGCAGTGGACCACCATCACCGTCGAGACCTGCGACGGTTCCGATGACCAGAAGTGGAACGTGCCCGACGTCCCGGTGACGGCGTCGCTCAGCGGCTTCGTCGAGACCACAGGACGAGGCGATGGATGAGCGGCGCGGGATCCGTGGACGCCGGACAGCTGGGGTGGCTGGTCACGGTGTTCGTCGGCGTGCTCGGACTGCTCGTGGGCTCGTTCCTGAACGTGGTGGCCTGGCGGGTCCCGCGGGGCGAGTCGATCGTGAGCCCTCCCTCGGCGTGTCCATCGTGCGGGCACCAGGTGCGCGCTCGGGACAACGTTCCGGTCGTCTCGTGGCTGCTCCTGCGCGGCCGCTGCCGCGACTGCGGGGCACCGATCTCGGGGCGCTATCCGCTCGTCGAAGCCATCACAGGAGTGCTCTTCGTGCTGGTGCTGTGGAAGTTCGGGCTGTCGATCGACTTCGTGGCGTTCGCCTATCTCGCTGCGCTGGGCGTGGTGCTGACGAGC
The DNA here is from genome assembly GCF_913055775.1 of uncultured Demequina sp. Taxonomy (GTDB): domain Bacteria; phylum Actinomycetota; class Actinomycetes; order Actinomycetales; family Demequinaceae; genus Demequina. The sequence goes on from NZ_CAJXJX010000049.1 coordinate 6,598, forward strand.
ATCGACCTCTCGGTGCACCGGCTCCCCAACGTGCTGGTGCTGCCGGCCTACGGCGTGCTCGGTGTGCTGTTCGTCGCCGCAAGTGCTGTGGCGGGGGACTGGTGGCCGCTGGCGCGCGCCGCGATCGGCGGCGTGGTGCTGTTCGCGTTCTACTTCGCGGCAGCGCTGGTGTACCCGGGAGGCATGGGCTTCGGAGACGTGAAGCTTGCCGGCGTGATCGGCATGGCGCTCGGGTGGCTCGGCTGGGGAGAGCTGGTCGTCGGGAGCTTCGCCGCGTTCCTCCTGGGTGGCGTCGCGGGAGTCGTGCTGATGCTGGCTCGTCGCGCGGATCGTCGGAGCGGCATTCCGTTCGGGCCGTGGATGGTCGGAGGCGCTGCGGTCGGGGTCGCGTGGGGCGCGCCCCTGTGGGACGCGTATACGGGGACGTGGGCATGACATTCGGATCAAGCAGGACAGAACAGACGCCGATGAAGAGGTCGGCGTCGGAAGTTGGACTGGTCACCACTCAGGGAAGGAGCAGTCGTGGCTAAGACTCAGGCAATCGGTCTGGACATCGGGGGCACCGCGCTGCGGGCCGCAGAGGTCAGCACTGGGCGTGGTGGAAGCGTCGAGCTGGTGCGGTACGCCGAGCAGGCGCTGCCGCCCAACGCGGTGCGCGACGGCGAGATCATCGATCAGGACGCTGTCGTGCCGTCTCTCAAGGCACTGTGGGCGCAGGCGGGCTTCTCGTCGAAGGACGTCATCCTCGGTGTCGGAAACCAACACGTGGCGGTGAGGCCTCTCACGATGCCGCGACTGCCCATGGCGGAGCTTCAGGCGTCACTGTCCTTCCAGGTGCAGGACTCCCTGCCCATGCCCGTGGAGGAGGCCGTGCTCGGCTTCTATCCCACCGGAGAGGCGAGTGTCGAGCAGGGCGCCGGTCTCGAGGGCATGCTCGTCGCGGCGTCGCGCACGACGGTCATGACCAACATCAGGGCCGTCGAGGCGGCCGGCCTGCGCCCCACCGTCGTCGACCTCACCGGCTTCGCGCTCCTGCGGTCCATGGCGCGAGGGCCGCTGGCGTCGGGGACCGTGGCGCTGGTCGACATCGGCGCGCGCATCACCACGGTCGTCGTCGCCACCGACGCCCAGCCCAAGTTCGTGCGTGCGGTTCCGACGGGTGCGATGGACCTCGCGGACGCGCTCTCCCGCGCGTTGGGGATGCCGCTTCACGAGGCCGAGCGAGAGCTGCACGGTCGTGGTCTGGCGGTCGCCGAAGTGCTCGAATACCGCGACGCCGCTGGGCCGTTCGGCGAGGCGACCCGGAATCTGCTCGAGGGCGTGCGCAATTCGATCAGCTTCTACTCATCGACCAACCGTCAGTCGCCCGTGGGCACCGTAGTCCTGTCCGGCGGGGGCTGCATCGTTCCGGGCCTCGGCCAGGCGATCGCCTCTGAGACCCGTGTGCGGACCCTCCTCGGCAATCCGCTCGAGGGGCTGACCGTGAACCGGCGCGTGGCCGGCCTGGACAACCTCCGTGGCCGCGAGGGAACGATGGCGATGCCCGTGGGGCTCGGAATGGGGGCAGCAGCATGACCACCACAACAGATGGCGTGACGCAGCAGGCCGCGCCTGCTGCGGGGCAGGCTCGTCGCACCTGGGACCCGAAGCTCGGGATCCCGGCGCTGCCGCAGGTGAACCTGCTTCCGTCCGAGGTCACTGACAAGCGGATTGTCGCCGTCGCCCAGCGGCGCATGATCTGGACCATCCTCGGGGCGATCATCCTGGCGGCACTCGCTTTCGGTGCTGCGTACCTGGTGCGCGACAACGCATCAGTCCGCCAGGAGGAGGCACTCGTGACTGCGGACCAGCTGGCGCAGGAGAAGAAGGAGTACTCTCCGGTAGTTCAGGTGATCAACAGCATCGATGACGTGCGGACCGCACGCGACTTCGTGCTCACGACCGAGGTCAACTGGTCGAGTTACGTGTACGCGATCGCGGCGGTGCTGCCGGAGGGCGTCACGATTGACTCCGTGGCCATCAGCTCGGTTGGCCCGGGCCCGGTCGTGGTCAACGGTGTCGACGACCTCACGCAGGACGCGATCGGCGTGGTCACGTTTGCCGCGACCTCGCCGACGCTCCCCATCGCGTCCGAGTGGATCGACGCGCTGGAGGGAGTGCCGGGTCTCGCGGACGTCAACCTTCAGAGCAGCGAGCTCGAGGAGACAAGCACCGTGGAGGACGCCTCCGATGCGGAGACGGTCTACCAGGTGTCGGTCACGGTGCAGGTGACGTCCGACGCACTCCAGCATCGCACGTTCGCCGACGAGGCACCTGCTGACGCAGAGTCTGCCGACGACGCGGCCGAGTCCGAGGACGGGGAGTAAGACCATGAAGAAGTCCAACCCCGCACGCCCCTGGCTGCTGGCGACTGTCGGCATCGTTCTCGTCATCTTCATCGCCGCATGGTTCCTGCTGGTCAACCCGATGCTTGCACAGGCGTCGGAGACCAATCAGGCTGCAGAGGACCAGGAGGCGATGAACGACATCACCCGCATCGAGGTCGCGGATCTGCGCGCCAAGTACGCGAAGATCGACGAGTACAACGCGACCCTCGCGCAACTGCAAGAGGGCATCACGACGCGACAGCGCTACGCGGATCTCCAGCGTCTGGTGGCCGCTGTCACCGAGGAGCACGACGTCCTGGTGACGGCGCTGCAGTTCACGAGCGCTGCACCGGTCACTCTCCCCGCTCCGGCAGCGCCGGCACCCGTCGAGGATGTCGAGGACGTCGAGTCCGAAGACGCGGACGCCGAGGACGCCACGGTCGAGGAGCCTGCCGCTGCGCCCGCTGCCGTCTCGGTCGAAGGGCTCTATGCGATCACCGTCACGCTCAGGATGGAAGGCGCCTACCACGACCTGCTCGCGGTGGCCGACGACCTGCAGACGGGTGACGGGCGCATCATCCTGGTGAAGCAGGTGTCGCTCGCGGCTCTCACCGGCGAGGATGTCGACGAGGACGCTGCGTCGCTGACGATGGAGGGCGAGACCTACGTGCTGATCGATCCTGCCGAGCTGAACGCCGCGGCGGAGGAGGTCCTGGACGAAGAGCCCTCGGAGTCGACCTCGCTGCCGACCACGGACGAGAACCCCCTGACCCCCGTCGACCGCTAGGTCGGGCCTCTCCCCACAAGCAACGGGACCGGGCTCGCACAGGTGTGCGAGCCCGGTCCTGGCGTCTGGAAGAATGACGGCATGCTCAGATGGATCACCGCAGGCGAATCCCACGGACCAGCGTTGGTGGGCACCCTCGAGGGCCTTCCCGCCGGGGTCGAGATCACCAGTGCTGAGGTCCAGGCGGCCCTCGCGCGCCGCCGCCTCGGATATGGGCGTGGTGCTCGCATGTCGTTCGAGCAGGACCAGGTGTCCCTTCTCGGTGGTGTCCGCCACGGGGTGACTCAGGGTGGCCCGGTAGCCATCCAAGTGGGCAACACGGAGTGGCCCAAGTGGGAGACCGTGATGAGCGCGGATCCGGTGGACGAGACTGAGCTCTCCGGTGCCCGCGCTGCCGCGCTGACACGACCGCGTCCCGGTCACGCCGATCTCGTAGGCATGACCAAGTACGGCTTCGACGACGCCCGTCCGATCCTGGAACGCGCATCGGCACGCGAAACCGCCGCACGCGTCGCTCTGGGCACCGTGGCCGAGAGCTTTCTCGAGCAGGCCGCCGGGATCCGGTTGGTGTCCCACACCGTTCAGGTGGGGCCTATCGCCGTGCCCGAGGATGCGCCCCTTCCGCCGGCGACGGCCACCGAGGAGCTCGACGGCGACCCCATCCGCTGCTTCCACGCCGAGACGTCGGCGCGCATGATTGCGGAGATCGACGCGTGCCAGAAGGACGGCGACACTCTCGGGGGCGTGGTCGAGGTCGTGGCCTACGGCGCCCCGGTGGGGCTCGGGAGCCACGTGCACTGGGACCGACGCCTGGACGCGCGGCTCGCGGCCGCGCTCATGGGTATTCAGGCCATCAAGGGCGTGGAGGTGGGCGACGGCTTCCGCACGGCCGCCCGCCGGGGTTCGGCGGCTCACGATGAGATCGAGTACGGTGCGGACGGCGTCCAGCGCCGCACCAATCGTGCAGGCGGTGTGGAGGGCGGGATGACCAACGGCGAGCCGCTGCGCGTGCGTGCGGCCATGAAGCCCATCAGCACCGTTCCGCGGGCGCTCGACACTATCGACACCGCATCGGGCGAGGCCGCCAAGGCGATCCACCAGCGCAGCGACGTGTGCGCTGTTGCGCCAGCGGCCGTGGTCGCGCAGGCGATGGTGGCGCTGACTCTGGCCGATGCGGTGCTGGAGAAGTTCGGCGGTGATGCGGTGGCAGAGGTGAAGCGCAATGTCGACGCCTATGTCGCGTCGATTCCCGAGCACCTGCGCTGATGCCCGGCCCTCGCATCGTCCTTATCGGCCCCCCGGGATCCGGCAAATCCACCGTCGCCCTCGAGCTCGCGCGCTGGCTGGGCGTCGCGCGGCGGGACACCGACGACGATGTTGCGGCACGTGCAGGCAAGTCGATCCCCGACATCTTCCTCGAGGACGGTGAGGCCGCATTTCGCGCGTTGGAGCGTGTCGCTGTCGGTGAGGCCCTCAGCGAGAACGACGGGGTGCTGTCCTTGGGCGGCGGAGCAATTCTCGATGAGTTGACCCAGAGCCGCCTGGTGGACTATGTCAGCGCGGGCGGGCAGGTGGTGTTTCTCGATGTCTCTCTCGCGCAGGCAGCACCCCGCGTGGGGCTCAACCGCGCTCGGCCTCTGCTCGTGGGCAACCCGCGCCAGCAATGGAAGGCGTTGATGGACGCGCGCAGACCCGTCTACGAGCGACTGGCCACCCGCACGGTGGTGACCGACGGCATCTCGCCCAGCGCCGTGGCACAGCAGATTCTCGACGAGGAGGTGTGATGGCACACGTCGTTCAGGTCCCGACGGCCCAGCCCTACGAGGTGACCATCGGCAACGGACTCCTGCCACTCGCGGTCGGCGGCCTGCCGGAGGCGGCGGCCCGCGTGCTCATCGTCCACTCCGCGCCGCTTCGAGCTCAGGCCGACCGCTTGCGGGTGCTCATCGAAGCATCTGGCCGCACTCCGGTGCTCGCCGAGGTTCCCGATGCCGAGGCCGGCAAGACGGCCGAGGTCGCCTCGTTCTGCTGGCAGGTGCTCGGCAAGTCCGACTTCACGCGAACGGACGTCGTGATCGGTCTGGGCGGGGGAGCGGTGACGGACCTCGCCGGCTTCGTCGCTGCGACGTGGCTGCGCGGCGTCGCCGTGATCCAGATCCCCACCACCGTGCTCGCCATGGTCGACGCGGCGGTGGGAGGCAAGACGGGCATCAACACCGGTGAGGGAAAGAACCTCGTGGGAGCGTTTCACGAACCGTTGGCCGTGTGGTGCGACCTCGACTTCCTCACCACGTTGCCGGCGAACGACCGTGTCGCGGGCCTTGCCGAGGTGGTCAAGGGTGGGTTCATCCGCGACGGGGTGATTCTGGACCTGGTCGAGGCACACGCAGCGGCTCTGCGCGCGGACGCTCTCGACGATGATGCTGTCAACGTGCTCCAAGAACTCATCGCCCGCAAGGTGCAGGTCAAGGCGGATGTTGTCGCGGCCGACCTCAAGGAATCCCACCTGCGCGAGATCCTCAACTACGGGCACACGTTCGGGCACGCGATCGAGTACACCGAGCGCTACCAGTGGCGTCACGGCGCGGCTGTGTCCGTGGGCATGGTCTTTGTCGCTGAACTCGCGCGCCTGGCAGGCAAGCTTGACGAGGCGTCGGTCGAACGCCATCGCGAGATCCTGTCGTCCCTGGGACTGCCGATCACCTATCAGGGCAACCGGTGGGATGCACTGCTCACCGCGATGCGCCGCGACAAGAAGACTCGCGGCGACATGCTGCGCTTCGTCGTTCTGCAGGGTATTGGGAATCCGGTGCGCTTCGAGGGGCCGGACCCTGCGCTCCTGCTCGGCGCATACGACGCCGTCTCCGCGTGACGGAGACGGCGCGGCCTACTGGTCCTGGGGGACGACCCAGATTGCCGAGCTCTCCCACACGGTCCACATGACGCGCTGCATCCCTGCTGCCTCGGCCTCGGGCCACTCCGCGGGACCCACCGCGACCAGCGGTCCGACTGTCTCTCCGGGCCCGACGAATCGGGTGTAGCTCGAGAGTTCCATCTGCAGCTTGTTGCGCTCGGCGCACGGCAGCGACGCCGAGCTGAACGACGCAATCTCAGGCGTGATCCCCTCCGCCTCGAGTCTCTTCGAGATGGGCGTCTGTGCGCGGGTCGTCTCCTCGAACGGGTCGAGCCTCAGGGCATCCGTCAGGACGGTCGCGGGCACGGCGATTCCCAGCGCAAGGCCGAGCCATACTGCAGGCCTGCGGCGCAGCAGGTAGATCGCGAGAATCCCCGCAAGCGTGGCCCCGGCCGCGATGAGCAGGCCTGTCTGCTTCTCGCCTTGGTAGGGGTCCAGGTACGGCAGCAGACCCGGAGTGTTGAAGTTGATCCAGTCGACATCTGCGGGCAGGAAGGGAATCACCACCGCGGCGTACATCACCACGGCTACCGCGGCAACGATGGCTCCGAGGCGCACCACACGGTCCCGCGCGCGCGCCCACACGGTGGACGCTCCCACGACCGCGAGCGGCACCACGAAGGGGTCCAGATAGCGGCCGTAGATGGCGACGTCGAGCCGGTTGTCGATCTGCTCGAAGCCGGCGAGCAGGAAGACCGTGAACAGCGCTTGACCTGCGAATGCGACGCCGAGCCACGTCCAGGGCGAGGCCAGGCCTCTCCACCGGTCTTGTCGGAGTCCACCCCGAATATTGCTGGCAATGGCGAGAGCACCAACAACCGCAAGCAGCGACCACGACACCGCCTGCGTGAAGCCCTGGCCGACAATCACCAGGCCCATGTCGCGAATGTCACGAGTGCGCAAGACGGAATCGACGCGGTTGTCCTCGCCGAAGAGAGCGGCGCCCAGCGCGAGTTGAGCGAAGAAGCCGGCTGCCGTCAACGCGATCGCGGGGACAGCCCCTGCGGCGCTTGCGGACCACGACGAGCGGCGCATCAGAGCACGGAGCACCAGCCACCCCACACCGATCGCCACGAACGGGATCGCGCGTGAGTGGACCACAGCGGCCATTCCAAGGACGATGCCGAATGCCGCGTGCGAACCGACGGTTCCCCGATCGTGGGCACGGAAGGCGAGCACCGCAGACCAGAGTATGAGGAATGCGAGCGGGTTTTCCGCGAGCACGTAGTTGTCCATGAGCGCGCGTGCGGGCACAAGCGTCACGAGCGCGGCTACCAGCAGGGAGGCGCGCGCGGAGACTCCCACGCGCCTCGAGAGCAGCGCGGCCGGCCACATTGCCGCGGCGCCCATCGCGGCGCTGGCAAACACGGCGAACTGGTACACGGTCGTCGGGGAGATGGGAAGCCACCAGAGCGTGGCGAGGGGAATGGACCAGCCCACGGAGTAGCTCTCGCCGCACAGCGCCCAGGCGGTCTCACCACGCCCGATCGCTTCTGCGCCGGCGACGTATCCCACCTCGTCGAGCAACACCATGGGTCCGACCGACCTGACGGCCATCAAAAGGTGCACGGCCACCGCAGCAGCGACGACACCCCAGACGCCGAAACGGACCAACGCTTCACGTGCCTGAGTGCTGGCGCTGGGAGCGGTGGGGGCCGCCGGGTCGATCGACATGGGGAGAACCTAGCGCACGAAGGGCATGGGGCCGTCTAGGCTGACCGGCATGACGACCGTCCTTGTGGCCAACGGCCCCAACCTCAATCGCCTGGGCACGCGAGAGCCCGAGAAGTACGGCTCGACCACGCTCGAGGAGCTCGCCGCGCACGCTATGCAGTGGGGCAGCGAACTCGGCCTCGAGGTGGTGGTGCGTCAGTCCAACGACGAGGCGGAGCTGGTGGGCTGGATGCATGAAGCCGTCGACCATGGCTGGGACGTGGTCCTCAACCCGGCGGCGTTCACGCACTACTCGTATGCGCTGCGCGACGCGTGCGCTCTGGTGACGGCCGCGGGCCACGCCCTGATCGAGGTGCACATCACGAACCCGCACGCACGCGAGGAGTTTCGCCACACGTCAGTGATCTCCGGCGTGGCCTCCGGGACCATCGCGGGACTGGGCATCGACTCCTACCGCTTGGGTCTCGAAGCTATCGCCGCACGCGTCTAAGAGGAGCCGTCCGCTAGAATTGACGACGGCCTCCGCGCATCGCGCGGACACATGCTGACACCTGACTGACAAGGACTTCACCCGTGGCGACCTCGAACGACATCAAGAACGGCTCCGTGCTCAACCTCGACGGCAACCTGTGGTCGGTGATCGAGTTCCAGCACGTGAAGCCCGGCAAGGGTGGCGCGTTCGTCCGCACCAAGCTCAAGAACGTCCTGTCGGGCAAGGTGGTCGACAAGACGTTCAACGCTGGCGCGAAGGTCGAGTTCGAGACCGTCGACCGCCGCGACATGCAGTACCTGTACAACGACGGTGCCGGCTTCGTCTTCATGGACCCGGACACCTTCGACCAGGTCTCCGTGTCGCCCGAGGTCATGGGTGACGCCATCGACTACCTGTTGGAGAACGAGAAGGCCGTGATCGGCTCGCACAACGGGAACCCGATCTTCCTCGAGCTTCCCGGCTCCGTGGTCCTCGAGGTCACCTACACCGAGCCCGGACTGCAGGGCGACCGCTCGAGCGGCGGCACCAAGCCCGCGACGCTCGAGACCGGCAAGGAGATCCAGGTGCCGCTGTTCCTCGAGCAGGGCACCAAGGTCAAGGTCAACACGTCCACCGGCGAGTACCAGTCGCGCGTCAACGACTGAGACCTGCTCGATGACTCCGCCCGCGCCGGTGTCGTTGCGCACCGCTGCGCCGGCCGGCCCAGCGGATCGCTCGGAGCGACGCGAAGCGCCTCCGCTGTGGAGCCCCGGGCGCTGGGTTCCGGCGAGTGCCATCCTTTTTGCGGCCCTCGTGCATGTGCTGTGCGCGCTCAATGCGCGGTACCCCATGGTGCCGCTCGATGAGATGGTCATGGTGGGCAACTCACGCGTGCTCAGCATGGTCGAGAATCCGTGGCTCTTGGGCGGCCAAGGTTTCATGCCGGGACTCGCTGCGCTGTTGGCACCTGTGTGGCTGTTCACGGACAGCCCCGTTGTCGTCTACCAGGCCGGAATCTGGCTCTGTGTGGGCGTGGCGCTTGTCGCGATCTGGCCGATGTCGCACGTCTTCCGCTGGGCAGGTACCACGCCGGCTGCCGCCACCACGGTGGCGGCCGTGGTGTCCGTGGCACCCGCCCGTGCGCTACTCAGCAACTACATGCTCTCGGAGGCCCTGTTTCTCCTGGCCACGGCGGCCCTCATCGCCGCTGCCATACGTCTCTACCGCCAGCCGAGCAATGGTTCAGCGGTGCTGCTCGGTCTCAGCGTCGGCGCCGTGTGCTTCGCCCACGGTCGAGGAGTGGCGACGGCGATCGCGGTCGCTCTCGCCCTCGCTCTCGCGGTCGTCCGCCGGGCGCTCGCGCTTCGACTCGGCGCGCTGGCCGTCGGCGTTGGTGTGATGACGTCATTCATCGCGTATGGCGTGTTCAGGCGAGTCGCCGCAGCGACGCTGGCGCTCGACGGGCGAGTCGATGCCCTGACCGAGAGGCCGGTCGCCTCGGTGGCCGACGGTATTGCCGGCGCCATCGGGCAGGTCTGGTACATGACGCTCGCGTGGCCGGCCGTGGCGCTTGCAGGCGTGGCGTTCGTGGTGTGGCGTGTGCGTCGAGACCACATCGCAGTTCTCGTCCTTCTCGTCGGAGCCGCATCCTTCGCCATGGGGGTTTGGCAGTCGAGCCCCGCGTGGGGGCCGGCCTATCCAGACGTCTGGTACTACGGCCGGTATATGGATACGGTGTGGACTCTCATGGCTGGCGTCGGAATCGTCGTGCTGCTCCGGGTTCGCCGACGGAGCCTGGGGATCGTCGTCGTGGCTGTCACGGCCGTGGTTGGAGCCGTCATGGCGGCATACGTAGGCCCGCGCGTTCCCGTCGAGGGACTCTGGCGCGAGATGCACGTCCTTGGCGTGGCGCCATGGTTGTCCCGGGCCTCGTGGGAGAACGGCGAACCGCAGCAGTGGTGGCTGTTGGCGCTCCTGGGCACTGTCCTCGCCGCAGCGGTGGCCGTCATCGCATGGTTGCGGCGACCCGTCGTGCTGGTTGCGGGGCTTGCCGTGTTCTGGGGCGGGTTGTCAGTCGCGTACGACCACATCGGGATCGACCCGGCCGACGGTGGCCGCACCGTGCCCGGGGCGTTGTTTGGCCTCGATGCGATCCCCGAGGACGTCGTGATTGGCGTCGATGCTCGTCAAGATCTGATGTGGAACGTGGCGCAGTTCGCGTCGCCCGAGAGGGACGCAAGCTTCTGGGACCCGTTCTATCGCGGTCGACCCACGGACGTTTACCTCGCGTCGTGGGAGGACCCCCGCTACGCGGAGCGGGGCGCGTTGCTGGTCGAAGGCTCTGCGCGAGGAGCGACGGCGCTCGTCGTGTTCCCCGGTGAGCTTCAGGACCAGCTCCGGCAGCAGGGCCACCTCGAGCCGATCCCGTAGAATGATGTGCTGCCTCACGACGCGAACTCGGGAGGCAGTGCGTCCTTTCGGCTCAAGCAGGAGTCGCGTGAGAGATCAGGAGTGACATGGCCGCCCGCACCAAGGCACGCAAGCGCGCGCTCGACGTCCTCTTCGAGGCCGAGCAGCGCGGCGAGAACGTCCTCACGGTCCTGGACCGGCGCCTGGTCGACTCCGGCCGCGAGGCGCCCTTGCCGCCCTACGCCACGCAGATCGTGCGCGGCGTGGTCTCGCGGTGGAGCGAGCTCGACGCGATCGTCGCCGACGCCAGCACCGAGTGGCCGCTCAAGCGCATGCCCGCGGTCGATCGCAACCTCCTCCGCATCGGCGCCTGGGAGCTGCTGTGCAACGACGATGTCTCCGTCGCCGTCGCGATCGACGAGGCCGTCGAGCTCGCTCGCGACCTCAGCACCGACGACTCGCCGCGCTTCATCAACGGCGTCCTGGGTCGCGTCGCGCGCGACGCGCCGGCGCTGCGTCCGCTTCCGGACGAGAGCACGGTCGAGGCATCGGCCGATGCGGCCGAGCAGTCGGACGCCGACGACGCCTGACGTCAGGTAGGCTTCCGAGCACAAGCACAGACATCCTTTAAGGACCGTCCAGAGAGGCGGGGAAGGAGGTCGCCACATGAGTGGCACCGTTCTGGGCGCGCCCGACATCGCGCGCGCGCTCACTCGCATCGCTCACGAGATCCTTGAGCGCAACGAAGGCCATGAGAGCCTCGTCCTGCTCGGCATCCCGACCAGGGGAGTACCGCTCGCGGCACGGCTCGCGAAGCGCATCGCCGAGGTGGAGCCCGGCTTCGACGCCGCCG
>NZ_CAJXJX010000050.1 GCF_913055775.1 uncultured Demequina sp.
CCCCGACGAGACCGGCTCCGGCTCGCTCACGATCGGCGCCGCGAACTTCGCGGAGAACATCACGCTCGCGGAGATCTACGCGGACGTGCTCGACGACGCCGGCTACGACACCGAGGTGCGCGAGATCGGCAACCGCGAGACCTACCTGCCGGCGCTGACCAGCGGTGAGATCGACATCGTCCCCGAGTATGCGGCGACCTTCACCGAGTTCCTCGACGGCGACGTGGAGACCGCGGTCGCGTCCGGTGACATCGCCGAGACGGTCGCGGCCCTCGAGCCGCTCGCCGAGGAGAACGGGCTCGTCGTGGGCGCTGCCTCCGACGCGCAGGACCAGAACGCCTTCGCGGTGACCACGGCCTTCATGGACCAGTACGGCGTCTCGACGCTCTCGGGTCTCGCCGAGGCGTGTGGCGGGATCGTCCTGGGCGGTCCCCCGGAGTGCCCCGAGCGCCCCTTCTGCCAGCCCGGACTCGAGAGCACCTACGGCATCGAGGTCGCGGAGTTCCGCTCGCTCGACGCCGGCGGCCCACTGACGAAGACCGCGATCACGACCGGCGAGGTCGCGGTGGGCCTGGTGTTCTCGTCGGACGGCGCGCTGGCGACCAGCTAGCCCCCGCAGTCACGCGAAAGGCCCGGTCCTGGAAATCTCTCCTGGGCCGGGCCTTCGTGTCTGGTACACCCCCTGGGACTCGAACCCAGAACCCACTGATTAAGAGTCAGTTGCTCTGCCAATTGAGCTAGAGGTGCTCGCGCCAGCGCGTGGTGCGAAGATCAACTTTAGCAGGAGCCGGCCCCTGTTGTGAAATCGGACCGGGCCGGGAATCCGCACCGGCCGCCCGCGCGTTAGGTTGATCATCATGACTGACAATCGACTCGCCCAGGGCGACACCGCACCCGACTTCACGGCCGCGACCGACGCCGGCTCGTTCACGCTGTCCGACCTGCGTGGCAAGCACGTGATCCTGTACTTCTACCCCGCCGCGATGACGCCCGGCTGCACCACGCAGGCGTGCGACTTCCGCGACTCCCTCGACGCGCTGCACGCCGCCGGCTACGAGGTCGTGGGCATCTCGAAAGACGCGCCCGCCAAGCTCGCCGAGTTCCGCGAGAAGGAGGGCCTCACGTTCACCCTCGTGTCCGACGAGGACAAGGCGATCCAGGAGCTCTACGGCGCATGGGGCGAGAAGCAGAACTACGGCAAGACCGTGGTCGGCTCGATCCGATCGACGGTGGTGGTAGGCCCAGACGGCGCCGTCGAGCTCGCGCAGTACAACGTCAAGGCCACGGGCCACGTCGCCAAGCTGCGCCGAGACCTGAAGCTCGACGCGGCGTAGCCACACGCGGCCGATGCGGCTGCGGGGCGTCGTACGGCGCCCCGCCCGCGCGTCGGCCGGCCGGAACCGCGCGTGAGCGCGCGTATCCTGGTGGCCGCGCGCGAGTGGCGGAATTGGCAGACGCGCTGGATTTAGGTTCCAGTGTCCTCGGACGTGGGGGTTCAAGTCCCCCCTCGCGCACCCCTGCCTCGCGGACGCCCGCCGCTCATGCTCCACTCGGATCTCGCGGCCCCCGCGAAACCCACGCTCACGCTCCACTAGCACGCTCAGACTCGAGCCTTGTGTCTGAGCGCCGCAGTGGAGTCCCAGTGTGGATCTGGTGCGGGCCGCGTCACCCAGTGGAGGATGACGGGCGCAGCCACGGTGCCGCGCACGACGAAGCCCCGGCCCCCTCACGGGGGACCGGGGCTCGCGCGTCTGAGTCGCAGGCGCCCTACTGAGCGGCCTGCTGGTCCGCGATCTGCTTGCGGACGTCGTCCATGTCCAGGCCCTCGATCTGCTCGACCAGGTTCTGGAGCTGCGGACCCGCGAGCGCGCCGGCCTGGTTGAAGACCATGATGCCGTCGCGGAAGGCCATCAGCGTGGGGATCGCGGTGATCCCGAACTGGGCGCCCAGCGCCTGCTGGTCCTCGGTGTCGACCTTGGCGTGGGTGATCTCCGGCTTGGACTCCGAGGACTGCTCGAAGATGGGCGCGAAGCGCTTGCACGGCCCGCACCACTCGGCCCAGAAGTCCACGAGGACGATGCCGTCCTTGGTGACGGTCTGCTCGAAGTTCTCGGTGGTCAGCTCAATGGTTGCCATGGGGTTACCTTCCTTGTACGACTCCCCGGATCCCCGTCGGAACACTGCAACCGCCGGGGGTATTCCATTCCAGGGTCCCACGGCCCGGCGCGCGTCCTGACCACCACGCCATCGGACGGTACAAAGGAACCATGACTGACATGGCGGAGCTGCCCCCCGAACCGTCCGGCTGGCTGTCCGATCGCGAGCTTCAGCACGTCCGCGGCGAGCTGCCGATCCTGTATGTGAACGCGATCCCCGTGCGCATCAACAGCGCGGGCGAGATCACCGAGGTGGGCCTGCTGCTGCGCGCCGACGACGACGCGATCTCGCGCGCGATCGTGGCCGGGCGCGTGCTCTACCACGAGCGGATCCGCGACGCGCTGATCCGCAACCTCGAGAAGGACCTGGGGCCGGTCGCGCTGCCGCGCATCCCCGTGAGCCCCACGCCGTTCGCGGTGGCGGAGTACTTCCCCACCGAGGGGTTCGGCCCCTTCCACGACACGCGCCAGCACGCGGTCGCGATGGCCTACATCGTGCCGGTGGACGGCGACTGCGAGCCCAGCCAGAACGCCCTCGACATCGTGTGGATCTCCCCCGAGGAGGCCGCGAGCGAGGACGTCGCCCGCGACATGACCGGCGGGCAGCACGCGCTGCTGCGCCAGGCCCTCGCGCACTGCGGGATCCTCGACTAGCGCATCCTCACGTCAGCACGGCGGCCACGTGCGGTGCCATGGCCCGGAACGCCGCGCCGCGATGCGAGATCGCGTTCTTGGCGTCCGGGTCGAGCTCGCCGTTGGTGACGGTCTGACCCTCCGCGATGAAGATGGGGTCGTAGCCGAAGCCGCCCTCGCCGCGCGCCTCGCGCACCACGCGCCCCTCCATGCGGCCCACCTCGACGTACTCGCGGCCGTCCGGGGTCACGAGGGCAGCGGCGCAGACGAAGGCCGCGCCGCGGTGCTCGTCGGGGACGTCCGCGATCTGACCGAGCAGGACGCGCAGGTTGGCAGCGTCGTCCCCGTGGGCACCGGACCACAGCGCGGAGAAGACCCCGGGCGAACCGCCCAGGACGTCGACCGCGATGCCGGAGTCGTCCGCGAGGGCCGGCAGCCCGCTCGAGGCGGCCAGCGCCCGCGCCTTGATCAGCGCGTTGGCCTCGAACGTCACGCCGTCCTCGACGGGCGACGGGGCATCCAGGTCGAGCGCCGATGCGACGTCCTCCCGGTGCACGTGCGGCAGCAACGGCGCGAGGATCGCCCAGATCTCGTCGACCTTGTGGGCGTTGCGCGTCGCGATGGCCAGGCGAGGCATGTCAGCCCTCCAGCGCCGCAGCCTGCATGCGGGCCAGGTCCGCGTTGCCCGCGGTCGCGAGCGCGAGCAGCTCGTCGAGCTCGGGCTTGGAGAACGGAGCGCCCTCGGCGGTGCCCTGCACCTCGACGAAGCCGCCCTCGCCCGTCATCACGACGTTCATGTCGGTCTCGGCGCGGACGTCCTCGACATACGGCAGGTCGAGCATCGGGGTGCCGTCGATGATGCCCACCGAGATCGCGGAGACCGAGCCGGTGAGCGGCCGCGCGCCGGGCTTGATGGCGCCGTGCTCGCGACCCCACGCCACGGCATCGGCCAGAGCGACGTACGCGCCGGTGATGGCGGCGGTGCGCGTGCCGCCGTCCGCCTGCAGCACGTCGCAGTCGAGCACGATCGTGTTCTCGCCCAGTGCCTTCACGTCGATGATCGCGCGCAGCGAGCGCCCGATCAGGCGGCTGATCTCGTGCGTGCGGCCGCCGATCTTGCCGCGCACGGACTCGCGATCGTTGCGCGAGTTGGTGCTGCGCGGCAGCATCGCGTACTCGGCGGTGACCCAGCCCTCGCCGGATCCCTTCTTCCACCGCGGCACGCCCTCGGTGAAGGACGCGGCGCACAGCACGCGCGTCCCCCCGAAGCTGACAAGGCACGAACCCTCCGCGTTGTCGAGCCACTGGCGCTCGAAGGTCACGGGGCGGAGCTGGTCGGGGGCGCGGCCGTCCGCGCGGGTAATGGTCATGGTTCGAGCCTAGTCGCGCAGGTCCCACGCATGGCTCGCACGTGCATGCGTGAGAAGCGCCTGCGCGAGCAGCTTCTCACGCACGACCCCCGGAAGCATCAGTGGGAAGTGCACGAACGAGAGCGCCGCAGGGCCGATGCGCGGGCTCAGAGCGCGTGCACGTCGCCCGGGCGGGCGAGGACGGCCTGGGGCGCGTGGGCCCGCACCTGCGCGAGCGTGGGCTCGGGGTCGACCCACGAGGCGATGTGCGTCACGATCAGCCGCTCGACGCCGGCGTCGGCGGCCATCCGACCCAGCTGGTCCCCATTCATGTGCACCCCGGGCGGGTTGACCTCGCGGTGCGCCCAGCCGGCCTCGCCCAGGATCGCCGTCGCGCGGGACGCGAGCGCGTCCACCGCGTCGCAGCGGTCCGTATCGCCGGTGAAGAGCAGCCGCGAATCACCAGCGGCGATCAGGTACGCGAAGGCCCGTACGGGATGGAGGGCCCGCGCGGCCTCGATCGTGAACGGTCCGATGCTCACGGTCTCCCCAGCGGTGACCGGCCAGTGGTCGTATGTCTCGGCTCCCCGGTCGCTGGGATTGCCGGACACGTCGCCGATGCGCCGGTCGATCCCCGCGGGCCCGAGCAGCGGGATGCGCGGCAGGCCCTCGTCCCGCGCCGGGCCGTAGCGCCGGAGCACGTCGACGGCGCCCAGGTCCGCGCAGTGGTCGGGGTGGCCGTGGGAGATCACGACGCCGTCCACGCGTGCCGGGTCGCAGTGGCGCTGCAGGGGCCCCACCGCGCCAGATCCTAGGTCGAGCACCAGTCGCCAGGTGCGGCCCGCATCGTCCGCAGCGGACACCAGGTAGCACGAGGCCGCGCTGTCCGGTCCCGCCGTCGAGCCCGCGCACCCCACGATCGTGAGCTCGAGCGTCACGGCGACACCGTCATGGTCGTACCGCCGCGCTCACAGCGCCACCACCTCGGTGACCACGGGCCCCAGGAACCGCTGTGCAAGCTCTTCGAACCTGCCCCGCTCGCCGGTGGCGGAGAAGCGGTGCTCGGCCCGCGCATCGGCTGGCCGTTCCAGGCCGTTCGCGGTGAGCGCGCGGTAGACGTCGATCGCCGTCTCGGTCGCGGAGTCGACGAGCGTGACGTCGGGCCCCATGACGTAGCCGATCGCGCCCTGCAGCATCGGGTAATGGGTGCAGCCCAGGATGAGGGTGTCGACCTCGGCCGCCTGCAGGGGCGCGAGGTACTCCTGCGCGATGCGGATCACGTCCGGGCCGGACGTGATGCCGTCCTCGACCAAGGACACGAAGCGCGGGCACGCCTGCGAGTGCACGGTGATGTCGGGGGCGGCGGCGAGCGCGTCGTCGTACGCGCCGGACGTGATGGTCGCGGTGGTCCCGATGACGCCCACGCGCCCGGACTTGGTCAGCGTCGCCGCGCGCCGCACCGCCGGGACGATCACCTCGACCACGGGCACGCCGCGCTCGCGCGAGAAGCGCTCCCGCGCGTCGCGCAGCACCGCCGCGGACGCGGTGTTGCACGCGATGACCAGCATCTTCACGCCGTCCTCGACCAGGGCGTCCATGATCGCGAGCGCGTGCCGGCGCACGTCCGAGATCGGCAGCGGGCCATACGGCCCGTACTTGGTGTCGCCCACGTAGTGGATCGACTCGTGCGGCAGCTGGTCCATGATCGCGCGGGCGACGGTCAGCCCGCCCACGCCGGAGTCGAAGATCCCGATGGGCGCGTCACTCACGGACATCCTCCGTCGCGACGGAGAACTGCACGAGCGACTCCTGGAGCCACGTGAGCGCCTGGTAGAGCATGCCCAGCCAGACGCGCTCGGGGTCGATGCCGAGGTCGTCGTCCGCATCGGTGTCGAGCGCGTGGGTGGCGAGGTCGATCTCGCCGTGCAGGCGGTCGGCGTCCTCGTCTGTCTCGAGCTTGAGGCGGCTCGCGAGCACCAGGCGGACGTCGGTGAGCGCCGCCGCGGTCGACAGAGCGTCCTCCGCGCGGATCTCCCACTCGGGGCCGTCCTCGCTCAGCTGCTCCCACATGGTCTGCAGGCGGCGCACCTTGAGGTCGCGCAGGTCGGACTCGGTGAGCCGGCGGAACTCGTCCGCGACGTCGCGGTCGTCGCGGCTCGCGCTTGGCAGGAGGCTCAGCACCGCGGGGTCGTCGGGCTCGGCGAGGGACTCCTCGAGTCCCTGGAGGTGCTTGAAGATCTCGTCCGCGTCGTCGAGTCCGGCGTCCCGACCCACGGGCGCGTCCATGCCGAACTGCTCGCCGCCCAGCAGCAGCCCGACGTCCGCGACGATGCGCGCGATCACCATGCGCTCCTCGTCGTCCAGCTCGGCCACCGCCAGGCCGTCGCGCTCCTCGAAGCCCCTCATTCGCCGCTCCGCTGCAACGTGGCCCACAGGCCGTAGCCGTGCATCGCCTGCACGTCGACCTCCATCTTCTCGCGGCCGCCAGTGCTGACCACGGACTTGCCGTTCTCGTGGACCTCGCGCATCCGCGCCTCTGCCTCGTGGCGCGTGAAGCCGAAGTAGCGCTGGAAGACGTGCGTCACATAGCTCATGAGGTTCACGGGGTCGTTCCAGACGATCGTCACCCACGCGTCGTCGACGCGGGTCGCGACGGCGCCTTCGCGCTCGAGCTCCTCCTGGGTGGACACGCTTCTAGCGTAGGGCCGATGCGCGGGCTGGGCGGGGAGGCGGGCACGCCCTTCGGCGGGGTCGGGCCAGCCGGCCTGTCGCTGCGGGCGCGACGGTCGCGGTCAGCTGTCGCCGTCGTCGTTGCCGAACGCGGCGTCGAGGATCTCCTTGCACTGCGGGCACACGGGGAAGCGCTTGGGGTCGCGGCCGGGGACCCAGACCTTGCCGCACAGCGCGATCACGGGCTCGCCCGTCATCGCGGACTCCATGATCTTGTCCTTCTTGACGTAGTGCGCGAAGCGCTCGGCATCGCCGGGCTCCGCGAGCTCGCGCTGCTCGACGCGCTCGATGGTCGCGGTGCCGCCCTGAGGCGCGCCAGTGTCCGGCTGGGGGTCGAGGGTCTCGCTCATGCACGCCAGTGTACGACTCGGCGTACCCACGCAGCCTGCCACCCACCGTTCCCAGCGAATTGGATCCTTTTCGCTCGTCCAAGCGCCTAGGCGAGCGAAAAGGATCCATTTCGCTCGATTCTGGGGGGGGGTCACGTCACTGCCGCGAGCAGGCGACCGGAGCGTCGGTCGTAGATGGTGCCCGCCGCGAGCACGCCGCTGATGCACGCGGCCGCGCCCAGCATTGTCCCGGTCGCGAGGGCCAGCCAGCCCCAGCGTGCATCGACCGTGAGGGACAGCACGAACGGCAGCGTCACGAACGGCAGGATCGCCACCATCGCGCTGCCGGACACCAGCTGAGCGACGATGCTCGCGCCGAGCGAGCCCACCTGGGCGCCGAAGGGGTTCTCCCCGGGTGCCGGGGCTCGGTACGGCAGCGCGACCGACGTGACCGCGGCGATGCCCAGCGTCGCGCCGAGGGATCCCAGGCACGCGCCGATCAGCCCCGGCGCGAGGTCCCACCGGCCCGCCCAGGTGAGCAGGGCGCCGGCGGCCAGCAGCACGGCCGGCAGGGCCCACAGCAGCACCGCCTGGACGCGGCCGATCATCACCTGACGGCCGATGCGGCCCGACACCACGTCGAGCCACAGCGCCGTCGAGTCGTAGGCGACCTCGTTGTGGCGCCCCCATCCGATGGACGCCGCGAGGATCACCGGGGCCGCGAAGGCCCACCGCGGGTCGAGGTCGAGCACCGGCACCACGACGGCGAAGAACAGCGCCGGGAGCGCGACCACGCCGATCGAGCTGACCAGGTACCGCGGATCGGTCGCCCAGGAGATGCGCGCCCGCGTGCGCACCGCGCGGGTGACGGTGTCCGAGGCGAGACCGCGGGCGCGCCGCGGGCGCGCGGACGCCGTCAGGATCGCGTCTACCCGGCGCCGCGACCCGCCTCCGCGGAAGACCGGGTGCACCAGGGTGTACGCCACGTTCACGCGCCAGGCCAGGTACAGCACGGCCACGGTGCCGGCCACCATCGCGAGGCGCCACAGCGCACCGGCCTCGTCTCCGCGCGCCCATGCCCCCGGCGCCGCCATGCCCGCGCCCACGGGGGTCCGCCCCAGCCACTCGAGCACGATCGGGAGCTCGTGCGTCGCGGCGGACTCGAGCCCATCCCTCAGCGCGAGCCATCCCACCGGGGCGACGGCGCCCAGGCCTGCCGCGACGGCCGCGAGCGCCAGCACCCGCGTGCGCCGGGACGCGACCGCCCGGGTGCTCCACGCGACGGCCACGCGCGCCCCGAGCACCATGATCGCGAGCGTCAGCGCGGCCCCCATGAGCGCCACCGTCACCACGCCGCCGCCGTCGAATCGCCACGAGCGCGCGAGCACGGCGAGGGTCACGGCGAAGAAAACTGCGGGCACGTTGAGGAACGCGGCGACGGTGAGCCCCGGCATGAGCGTGCGCGCGGACACTCCGAGGACCGCGAACCGCCCCGGGTCCAGGGTGTCCTCCAGCCCCGTCACCAGCAGGGGCACGACGATCCAGCCCAGGAACATCAGGCCAGCCGCGCCCACGAGGATCTCCTCGCGCACATCGCTTGACTGCAGGGACAGCAGCCGCTGCATCCAGAAGATTGCGGGGATCAGGGTCAGCGACCACACCGCCCCGCCGATGAGCATCAGCGCGCGCCACCACTCCCGCTGGAGCTCGTGCCTGACGACCCGGTACTTGAGCGTCAGGACTGCCGCAACCACGCCAGGTCCTTGGTGTCCGACTCGGTGCCCACGAGATCCACGAAGCGCTCCTCGAGGTCCCGGCCCGCGCGTACCTCGTCGATCGCGCCGGCGGCCAGCACGCGACCGGACCCCACCACCGCGACGTGATCACACAGCCTCTCGACCAGCGCCATGACGTGGGAGGACAGCACCACGGTCCCGCCGGAGTCGACGAAGGACTCGAGGATGCGCCGGATCGCGCCGGCGCTGACGGGGTCCACGGCCTCGAACGGCTCATCGAGCACCAGCACGCGCGGCGCGTGCACCAGCGCGCACGCGAGGCCGATCTTCTTGGTCATGCCGGCGGAGAAGTCCGTGACGAGGGTCGACGCCGCCGTCTCGAGATCGAGCGCGGCGAGCAGGTCGTCCCGACGCTCACGCACGACCGAGCGGTCCATGCCGCGCAGCAGACCGGCGTAGCTGATGAGCTCGCCGCCCGTGAGCTTGTCGAAGGTGTGGAGTCCGTCCGGCAGGACGCCCAGCATCGGCTTGGCGGTCGCGGGGTCTGCCCACAGGTCCACGCCGTCGACCAGCACCACGCCGGCATCAGGCTCGAGCAGCCCGGTCGCCATCGACAGCGTGGTGGTCTTGCCGGCACCGTTGGGACCCACGACACCGTAGAAGCTCCCTCGCGGAATCTCGAGATCGATCCCGTCGACCGCGATCGTGGCGCCGAACCGCTTGTGCAGTCCCCGGAGGGACAGCGCCGATGCGGGCGCTGGGGCTGGCGCGGGGTTGGTGGCCGGGTCGGGGCCGGGGGCCAGGTCGGGGCCGGGGGCCAGGCCGGGCTCGGGGGCCGGCTCAGGAACCGGTGCGGGGGACGACATAGCGCCAGCCTAAGCGCGGCGGTCCCGCCTCAGCCACGGGGCTGCGACGGAATCGACACCCCGCGCGTCAAGCCGGGTTGAGCACCAGGTACGCGGTGTAGCCGACCCACAGCAGGAGCAGCGCGACGCCCTCGAAGCGGTTGATGCGGCCGTTGCGCCGGAATCGGAAGCCGAAGATCAGCACCAGCACCGTCATGAACGCGACCATCGGGATGTCGCGATAGAGCAGTTCGGGGCTCACTGCCGCCGGGGCGATGAGGCCCGCGAGGCCCACGACGCCGAGCGTGTTGAACAGGTTGGAGCCGATCACGTTGCCGAGCGCGAGGTCGTTCTCCCCGTGGCGAGCAGCCGCGAGCGCTGAGGCGAGCTCCGGCGCGGAGGTGCCGATCGCGACCACTGTCAGTCCGATCACGAGGTCCGACCATCCGAGCGACTCGGCGATCTCGACCGCTCCCCACACCAGCAGTCGCGACGACACGACCAGGAGCACCAGGCCCACGGCCAGCCAGACCCACGCCGCCTTTCGCGACATGTGCCGGGCCTCGGCGGCGTGCTCGACATCCTTGCCCAGGTCGTCCTCCCCGTCCTGCCGCGCGGCCAGGATCTGCCAGGTCAGCAGGACCACCAGCAGCACCGCGAGCACCCCCGCGTCGCCGCGCGAGAGCTCGCCGTCGCTCATCAGCAGCCACGCGACCATCGTGACCACGAGGAGCAGCGGCAGCTCCTTGCGCAGGATGCCCCGCTTGACGATGATCGGCAGCACGATCGCGGTGGTGCCGAGGATCAGGCCGATGTTCGCGATGTTGGAGCCGAACGCGTTGCCCAGGGCGATCTCGGGATCTCCCCCGGAGGCCGCGAACGCGGACACGACCATCTCGGGCGCCGACGTGCCGAAGCCGATGACCACCATGCCGATCAGCAGCGGCGCCATGCCGAGGTAGCGGGCGACGGCCGCGGCGCCCGCGACGAACTTGTCGGCGCTCCAGGCGAGGGCCGCGAGGCCGCCGAGCGTCGCAAGGATGGGGACGAGCATGGTGACGAGCGTAGTGCGGGCCGATGCGCGGGCCGGCTTCTGTGGCCCGCACGCCTCGCCCGATTCTCACGTTATTTACATTCATTGTCGTATGCACGTAAATGAGTTACGCTGGCAGCCGGGGGGGTGGACGGCCGCGCTCGCGCTGGGGGGACCGCTGGGGGGGACCCGGGCGCGGCCGCACTTCCCTCGCGCGGGGGTATCGCACGAACCTACGCTCGCGTAGGGTGGGCCCATCCGCACGATGAGCGCGAGCTCGACCACGGCTGGGAAGTCGCACGCCCCCACTCCCTGGAGACGCATGACCACCACGCCGGCAGACGCCGCCGTCATCCCCCTGAACCCCATCACCCACCGCTTCGCAGAGCTCGCCGCGACCGTTCGCGACACCGGCCTGCTGCGGCGCGCCTACGGCTTCTACGCAGGCTACGGCGCCGCCCTCGCCCTGGCGTTCGGCGGCGTGGTGACCGGCTTCGTGCTGCTGGGCGACTCGTGGTTCCAGCTCCTCATGGCGGCCGCACTCGGTGTCGTGCTGACTCAGGTCGCGTTCCTGGGCCACGAGGCGTCGCACCGCACGGTCTTCGCGTCGGGACCCGCCAATGACCGCCTGGGGCGCATCCTGTCCACGGCGGTCGTGGGCATCAGCCACCAGTGGTGGATGACCAAGCACTCGCGCCACCACGCGAACCCCAACAAGCTGGGCGCCGATCCCGACATCGAGAAGGACACCATCTCGTTCGTCGAGGAGGACGCCCGCGAGGCTCGCGGACTCATCCGGTGGATCACCCGTCGCCAGGGCTGGCTGTTCTTCCCCCTGCTGACGCTCGAGGGCCTCAACCTGCACTACCGCTCGGTGCGCTCACTCGTGACAGGCGGCACGCGCAGCCAGCGCTGGGTCGAGCTGCCGCTCATCGCTCTGCATTTCGCGGTCTACCTGGGCGCCGTGTTCTGGGTGCTGCCGTTGGGTCTCGCGTTCGCGTTCGTGGGCGTGCAGATGGCTGTCTTCGGCGTCTACATGGGGGCGTCTTTCGCCCCGAACCACAAGGGCATGGGCGTCGTGCCCGCGGACGTGCGCATGGACTTCCTGTCCAAGCAGGTACTCACCAGCCGCAACATTCGCGGTGGGTGGGCCATGAGCATCCTCACGGGCGGACTCAACTTCCAGATCGAGCACCACCTGTTCCCGAACATGGCGCGCCCCCATCTGGGCCGCGCCCGTGAGATCGTGCGCGAGTACTGCGAGCTTCATCACGTGCCGTACACGGAGACGTCGCTGGTCGAGTCCTACGCGATCGTCATCGCGTACCTCAACCGCGTGGGCCTGGCGGCGCGCGACCCGTTCGACTGCCCCGAGCGCGTCGCGATGGGGCGGTAGCCCCGCCGCTAGGCCGGGAACAGCGCGTCGATCGCGTCGACCTGCTCCGGGGACGGCCGCCACTGCCCCGCCGCCGCGTTCGCCTCCACCTGCTCCGGCTTGGTCGCACCGGCGATCACCGAACTGACGCCCGGCCGCGCCAGGAACCAGCCGAAGGTCGCCTCGAGCATCGTCACGCCCCACTCCTCGCACAGCGACTGGAACGCCTCCATCGCATCCCAGTCGGCGTTCTGCGCGATCTGCGGCCGGATCCGCGCGATGCGCGAGTCCTCCGGCATGTCGGTGCGGGTGAACTTGCCGGTGAACAGCCCGTTCGCGAGGGGGAAGAATGGCAGAAAGCCGGCGCCGATGCGCCCGGCGGTCGCGTAGCGACCGTCGCCTTCCACTCCGCGGGCGATGAGGCTCAGCTCGTCCTGGCTCGACGCGATGCCCGGCGCTCCTGCGGAAGCCGCCGCCGCATCGGCCGCCACCAGCTGCTCCGCCGTGAACTGAGAGACGCCGAACGAGCGGATCTTGCCCTCGCCCACCAGCTCGTGGAGCGCACCCACCGTTTCCTCGATGGGGGTCGACGGGTCCGGCTGGTGCTGCTGGAAAAGGTCGATGCGGTCCGTCTGCAGGCGCTGGAGCGAGGCCTCGCACGCCGCGCGGACGTACGCCCGCGATCCCTTGGCGCCCAGAGGGTCCAGCGGCGTCGCAACCTCGGTGAAGCCGAACTTCGTCGCGAGCACTGCCTCGTCGCGATGGCCGCGCAGTGCGATTCCCATGAGGGTCTCGCTCACGCCCCAATCGCCGCCATACAGGTCCGCAGTGTCGAGGAAGGTGACGCCGGCGTCGAGCGCGGCGTGCAGGACCGCACTGGTGCCGTTCTGCGTCTCCGTCACTGTGCCTTCGCGCCCGAAATTGTTGCACCCCAGCCCGACGGCGGACACAGTGAACGGGGCGGATCCGAGAGATCGCTGTTCCATGCCTGCCACGCTACCCCGACCCGGCTCACCCGGACACACGAAGAGGCCGCCTGCTCCGTTACGGGAACAGGCGGCCTCTCGGTCACCTACCAGGGATGAAAACGTGGAGATGGCGGGAATCGAACCCGCGTCCGCGTGTACGACGACAGATCTTCTCCGGGCGCAGTCTGAATGTTCAGTGTCTCGGACCCGCACGACCTTCAGACAAGCTGTGCGATAGCCCCAGTCACCTAAGAGTCCCCCACCCCCCGGTGACGAGGAGGTGGAGCAAGTTCCCTAGATGACGCCAGGGACCAGGACGGGAACTAGCCTGGGCTGACGGACTTCGGGGCTCGCTTAGGCAGCGAGGGCGAAGTCGGTGCGCTTGGAATCGGCACCTATTGGTTTGCTGAGGGCGTTAACGAGATAACTCAGCGTTCTCGGCCCGCTTCCCCTGAGGAAAGCACACACGTCGAAACCGATCATCCCCTGTGCAGTTGTGCCTCCAGTGTACGTCCGGCCTCGGACACGCCACAACGACCCCCTCCTCCCACCGAGCGAAGTGGGCCCGATTCGCTCATCTAGGGGCTGAGGCGAGCGAAGTGGGCCCATTTCGCTCGCCTAGGGGGTGGGGATCGGGGGGCCCAGGACCACGCGCCAGACCCACATCGCCGCGTCCTCGGGGCTGTCCCGCGGCTCTCGCTGCAGCCATGCGCCGATAACCCCGATCACCGAGCCCGCGACGCCCGCAGCGATTACCTCGAGAGGCACCTCGCGGGGCCGGTCCGCCGCGGCATCGGCGATCTCGTGAACCGCGTCGTGCACGTGCTGGCGCAGCCGCGCGAGCACGACGCCGTACCCAGGCTCGAGGAACACCCGCCGGTACAGATCCGCGTGATGGTCGACGTGGCGCAGGTATCCGACGAGGACCTCGGGAGCCTCGTCCGCCCACTCCTCGATGCCCTCAAGGGTCGCGCCCGAGTCCTGGGCGACCAGATCGAGAGCATCGGCCAACAGCGTCTCCTTGTCGGAATAGTGCTGGTAGAAGGTGGTGCGATTGACGCCCGCGCGCTCGGCGATGTCGCTGATGGAGACGTGGTCGATCCCCCGCTCTCGGGCAAGCTCGAAGAGCGCCTCCTGCAGTGCCCTGCGCGTGCGCACGATCCGAGCGTCCATGAGTCCATTGTGCCCGCGCAACGGCCGGACGCCAACTGTTAACCAACATTTGTCGTCTAAATCGCGATCTCGGGGTAGACTCGCCTCAGGCATCGTCGCCGCTCACTGTTCCCCCTCCCTGAGAAAGGCTCTGACGTGGCCCATCTTCTTTTCCGCCTCGGGCGCGGCTCTGCCAGCCGTCCGTTCATCGCGATCATCGCTTGGCTCGTCGCGCTGGCTGCAGCCGCGGGCTCCTTCCTCGCATTCGGCGGCACCCTGACCGACTCGTTCTCGATTCCCGGCACGGAGACGCAGCGCGTCGCAGACCAGCTGGGCGAAGAGATCGAAGGCGTCGACGGCGCCACCGCCCGGATTGTGTTCCAGACGCAGGACGGCGAGTCTTTCACCGCCGAGCAGGAGTCGCAGATCAGCGACGCGCTCGCGGCGGCTGCCGAGGTCGACACTGTCAGCACGATCATCGACCCGTTCGAAACGCAGGCTCAGGCGGCAGAACAGGCCGCGCAGCTCGAGGCCGGTCCGGAGCAGCTCGAGGCCGGGCGCGCCGAGCTCGACGCGGGTCAGGAACAGCTCGACGCCGCCCGCGCGGAGATCGAGGCCGGACAGGAGCAGCTCGACGCGGGCGCGAGTCAGCTGGACGCGGCTCAGGAGCAGCTGGACGCCGCCGTGCAGCAGGCCCAGGACGCTGGCGTCTACGAGCAGCAACAGGCCCAGCTCGAGGCCCAGCAGGCGCAGCTGGACGAGCAGCGCGCGCAGCTCGACGAGCAGCAGGCGCAGATCGACGCCGGACTCGCGGAGCTCGACACCCAGCAGGAAGCCATCGACGAGGGACGCACCGAACTCGAGGCGCAGGCCGAGCAGTTGGAACTCGGCGCAGAGCTCGCCCAGAACGCCTCCGCTCTGCGGACCGTCTCCGAGGACGGCTCGACCGCGCTGGGCGCGATCTCGTTCGACGTCGCCCTGCTGGACCTGTCGACGGCGGACAAGGAAGAGGTCATGCACCTCATCGAGTCCTCACCGCTGGACGGGATCGACGTGTTCTTCTCGACGGAGCTGTCGCAGGAGGTGGGCGGCATCCTCGGAGTGGGCGAGATCGTCGGCGTGTTCATCGCGCTCGTGGTGCTGTTCGTCATGATGCGCACCTTCTGGCCGGCGATCCAGCCCATCATCACGTCCGTGATCGGTGTGGGCGTGGGCGTGGCGGCGTCGATGGCGCTGTCCGGCACGGTCGACATGTCCTCGGTGACCCCCGTGCTGGGCGTCATGCTCGCGCTGGCCGTGGGCATCGACTACACGCTGTTCATCGTCAACCGCCACCGCACCAACCTCAAGCAGGGAATGGAAGTGCGCGAATCCGCGGGCCTCGCGAACGGCACGGCCGGCAATGCCGTGGTGTTCGCCGGATCGACGGTCCTGATCGCGCTGCTCGCTCTCAACGTCACCGGCATCCCGTTCATCGCGATGATGGGCACCGTCGCCGCGTTCTGCGTGCTCGTGTCGGTGCTGATCGCCGTGACCCTCACGCCTGCGCTGCTGGGACTGATCGGCATGCGCGCGATCTCGAAGAAGTCGCGCGCGCGCATCGGCTCCCCGGAGGAAGCCGAGGCGCCGTACACGCCGCTCAAGAACGGCCGCGCGGTGCTCATGATGCTGGGCGGCGTGGTCGCGCTCGCAGTCATCGCGATCCCGAGCTTCTCGATGCGCCTGGGCCTGCCCAGCGGCGAGGCGGAGCCCGAGGACTCGACGCAGTACCAGGCCTACACCATCATCGACGAGCAGTTCGGCGAGGGCCTCAACGGCACCCTGCTGGTGACCGCGGCCCTGCCCGAGAGCGTGGCCGAGGAGGACGTCACCGCGGCGCAGCTCGCAGTAGAGCGCGAGATCATCGCGATCGACGATGTTGTCGCGGTCGCGCCGGCCGGCGTCTCCGCGGACCGCGACTTCCTCGCGTTCCAGGTCATCCCCACGGAGGGCCCCACGAGCGAGTCGACCGAGGAGGTCGTGCACGCCCTGCGCACGATGTCCCCCATCGATGCCGAGGCGGGCGACGTGTCGCTCACAGGCGTCGAGATCGGCGTCGCCGGCTCCGCATCGGGCAACATCGACATCTCCGCGAAGCTCGACGAGGCGCTGCCCGTCTACCTCGCCGTGGTGGTGGGCCTGTCGCTCATCATCCTCATCGTGGTGTTCCGCTCACTCCTGGTGCCGCTGGTCGCGACCGTGGGCTTCGTGCTGTCGCTGTTCGCCGCCTTCGGCGCCGTCACCGCGATCTACCAGTGGGGCTGGCTGTCGGACATCTTCGGCGTCCACGCACCGGGACCCATCCTGTCCTTCCTGCCGATCATGCTCACGGGCATCCTGTTCGGTCTCGCGATGGACTATCAGCTGTTCCTCACGTCCGGCATGCGCGAGGCGTACGTCCACGGAGCCAATGCCCGCGAGGCGGTCGTGGCTGGCATGCGCCACGGACGCGCGGTCGTGACGGCTGCGGCGATCATCATGATCTCCGTGTTCGGCGGATTCGTCTTCTCCCACCTGGCGATGATCCGGCCCATGGGCTTCGGCCTCGCGATCGGCGTCCTGCTCGACGCCTTCGTGGTGCGGATGGTGATCGTGCCCGCGGTGATGACGCTCATGGGCGAGTCGGCATGGTGGATGCCCAAGTGGCTCGACCGCATCCTGCCCAATGTGGATGTGGAGGGCGCGGCGCTGGAGCGCGAGCACCCGACTCCGACTCACGAGGGCGCCGCCCACGCGGACGATGCGCCCCCGGAGGACCCCGAGGCCGCCGAAACCGTCCGGAAGGACGACGCCACCGCCTGACGCGTCTGCCTAGCGTGGACGCATGAGCATCGATCTCGATCGCGTCCGCGCAGGGCTGGGCCCGCGGCACCACCGCGTCCTCGTCGCCGCGACCCGCGGCGGCGAGGCGGCCGGGCGTGCGTTCGGAGTCCCGGAGACGGCCGATGCGGAGATCGGCTCGGTCTCGAAGGGGCTGACGGGGCTGCTGTTCCGGCAGATGGTGGGAGCAGGAGACGTGGCGCCGGACGCGACGCTGGGCGAACTGCTGGGACGCCCGGAGGCGTCGTACGCGCCGCTGACTCTCGAGGCCGTCGCACAGCATCGGTCAGGGCTGCCGCGGCTGCAGCCCGACGGGGGTGCACGCTCGCAGGTCGCGCGCACGTGGGCGCTGTGGCGGCGCGGCGAGAACCCCTACGGGGACACGATCGACGAGCTGCTCGCGATGGCGGCGGACGCGCCGATCGGCAAGCCCAGGTTCGCCTACTCGAACCTGGGCTTCGAACTGCTGGGCGCAGCGCTGTCGCGTGCCGCCCGGGTGCCGTACGCGGCACTGCTGCGCGAGCGCGTCCTGGAGCCCCTGGGCATGGACGGCGCCTACGCGCCCTCCCGCCCTTCCGAGCTGAGGGCCGATGCGGTGGCCGGGTTGTCGCGCCGAGGTCGCCCCCAGGAGGCGTGGGTGGGCGAGGCGCTGGGTCCCGCGGGAGGTGTGCGCTGCACGGCAGCAGACCTGGCCGCCCTGCTGACGGGACTGGTGTCGGGCACCGCGCCCGGGATCGACGCGCTCGAGGCGACGTCGCCCGCCCAGGGCGCGTCGCGCATCGGCGCCGCCTGGATGACCACGACCCATGGCGACAGGGAGGTCGTGTGGCACAACGGCCGCACGGGCGGATTCGGTTCCTGGG
>NZ_CAJXJX010000051.1 GCF_913055775.1 uncultured Demequina sp.
GCCGTCCTGGCCGCCGGCGGCTCCGGCGAGGCCCTGCTGGGCGAGCCCGGCGCGGCCCCCGACGATCTCGCCGGCGCCACCGCGTGGGTGTTCGGCAACGAGGCCTGGGGCCTCACCGAGGACGAGCTCGCGCTCGCGGACCTCGTGGTGCGCATCCCGATCTACGGCCGCGCCGAGAGCCTCAACCTCGCGACGGCCGCCTCCGTGTGCCTCTACGCCTCGGCGCAGGCGCACCGCGGCTGATCCGGGCCGCGCCGAGAAGCACGCCGAAAACTAGGCTCGTGACATGTCACCGTCCGTCGCGCGCGTCCGCCGGTTGGCTCGCTCTCGCGGGTTCCTGATCGCCGCGGGGATGGTCGCCGGCATCCTCGTGCTGCAGATGGTCACCACGGTGGTCGGCGTGATCGCCGCGACCCGGCTGTCGCAGGCGGCTGCGCTCGACACCTACAGCTACGTGGGCGACCTCACTGCGGAACGGGTCGAGCGCTACGCCGAGTCCGCTCGCGACGCCGCGACCGGCACCGCGGACCAGCTCGAGCGCGACCCCGACATCTCCGACGAGGATCTCGTCGAGTCCATGTACCTCAGGCTCGAGCGCGAGCCCACGGTGCGCGCGGTCTACGTGGGGCGCGCGGACGGGTCGTTCGTGGTGGTGCGCCGGGACGGTTCGGGCTTCGACGTCCAGGTGGGGGATCCGGAGGCCGGCGACCCCGGCACCACCACGGACTACGACGCGACGTTCACGCCGCTGGGCTCGCGGCCCATCGACGCCGGCTACGACCCGCGCACCCGCCCCTGGTACCAGGCCGGACTGTCCGGAACGGGCATCCAGTGGACGGATCCGTACGCCCAGTTCGACGGCGCCTCCACGCTGGTGTCCGCGACCCGGGCGGCGCGCTCGGGGCAGGGCCTGATCGGCGTCGCCGGGGCGGACCTCGAGACCGACAGCCTGGGCCTGCTGCTCGCGGACCTGCCCATCGGCGAGGGCGCGGTGGCCTACCTCCTGTCACCGGAGGGCCTGGTCATCGCCACGCCGGCCGGCGGAACCACGGATGCCGTCACCGAGGCGCGCGAGGCGGGAGAGGTGCCCACGGCGACGGAGCTGGGCATCACCATGCCCGAGCCGCCGCCCGCGTACGGCGTGGACGAGTTCGAGGTCGAGGGCTCGACCATCATCCTCAACAGGGCGCTCGATCCTGAGGAGCACCTGGACTGGATCCTGCACTTCGAGGCGGAGGAGTCCCAGCTGTCACCGGGGCTCGACCGGCTCACGGGCGTGGTGGTCGCCATCACCGTCTTCTCGCTCGTGATCGCCCTGGGTGCGCTCGTGGTCGCGCTGCGGGTGTGGCGGCCGCTGCGGGCGATGCGCGACAGGGCCGCCACGGATCAGCTCACGGGCCTCGCCAACCGCCACGAGCTGCTGCGCCGGGGCAGCGCGCTGGTCGATCACGCCGCGAAGCGTGGCGACACGGTGGTCGCAGTGGTGCTCGATCTCGACAACTTCAAGCGCCTCAACGACCGCTACGGGCACAACGCGGGCGACTACGCCCTCGAGACCGTCGCGCTGGCGCTGCGGGAGAACATCAGGGCGGGCGACCTCGCCGCCCGCACCGGCGGAGACGAGTTCGTGGTGATCCAGGTCCAGCGCCCGCAGGACGACACCCGAGAGATCGTCGGTCGCATGCGCGACCAGGTCGAGCGCGCGCTCCACACCCGGGTGCTGGGCGGCGAGGGCGTGGGCGTCACCGCTGGATTCGCGACGGCAGAACGCGGCGAGCCGCTTGATGCACTGATGCAGCGCGCCGACGTCGCGCTCGTGGAGGGCAAGGCGCGAGCCAAGGGCGAGGTGTACGGCGGGTGAGTCCGGCGCGTGGGAAAACTCACGCATCGGCCGTGCGGGCGCCAAGCCCTGCTAGCCTTCCGCGTGAACTGAGAGGGCAACACATTGGCTGACACTGCGGGCAACACCGTTCCGCTCGAGATCCCCGGCGCACGTGGCAAGGTCACGCTCCAGGGTGCCGAGCGCATCTTCTACAAGGTGCTGATCGATGGTGAGGTGGCCAAGCGCCGCAAGGGTGGCTGGCCCATCCCGATGCGCAACGGCACCACCTCCAAGCTCGAGTCGCGCGGACTCCTGCCAGGATTCCAGCGGCTCCTGCTCGACGGCCAGGAGATCTTCCGCATGGGCGCGCACGCGAGCACGGCGGAGAAGGTCGTCATGTTCCTTCCGCTCGTGCTGATCGTGTTCGGGTTCCTGCCTGCGGTGATCGCCCTGGTCTTGTTCTTCATGAACGTCATGGCCGTGAAGAACCCGCTCCTGCCGCAGCGCGTGCGCCTGGCCCTGCCGGTCGTGAACACGATCGCGGGCGGGCTGATCGTGTTCGTTCTCTACCAGCTGTTCTGACGCGCGGCCCTTCACCCATGCTGACCTCGGAGCGACGCCGCCGCGACACCAATCCCATGCCCGTGGTGGTGGCCGTGGTGGCCGCGGTCCTCGCGGTGCAGATCATCGGCGCGGCGTTCCTGGCCGTCTCCGCGAGCAGCGACTCGAAGGAGGCCTCGCTCGACATCGCCCACGTGGTCGCGGACTCCTACGCGCAGCGGGGGACCACGCTCGCACGACCGGCGACCTCGACGGCGATCACGGTCGCGGACGGCGTCGCGCGGGGCGACGCCGGCGTCGATGACCCGGTGGCGCTCGCCAGCGACTTCGTGGACTACATGGTCGCGCACCCGCCGTTCACGTCCGTCACCGTCGCGGTGGACGGCGAGGTGGTGAGGCTTCAGCGGCTCAGCGGGCCGCGCGACGAGCAGCTGCGCTTCCAGTTGTCCTGGGGCACGGCCGATGCGCGCGAGCAGGTGGTGATCGACGACGAGCTTCAGGAGGTCGACGCGCCGCTGCAGCCGCCGCGCCAACGCGACCTGACCTGGATCGCCGATGCGCAGGCGCCCGGCGAGGCGGTGTCCTGGGCCTTCATCGAGGCGCCCGACGGCGGTCAGGGTGAGGCCGTCGCGATCACGGTGCGCGCGTCCGAGGCCGGCGACGTGGTCGTGGGCGTGGGCCTCAGCCCCAACGCGCTCAACGACTCCCTGGCGGATGGCGGAGACGACGCGGTGGCGACAGCGTGGCTGATCGCGGCCGACGGCACGGTCATCGCCGGTCCCGACGGCCTGGTGCCGGACCTCACCACGGTGCTCGAGCCGGTCGACGGCGGGGACGCGGGCGCTGCCGGCGACACCGTCGTGTTCGAACGGCCCATCGCGGACGTGAACCAGGCGGGAACGCCGGCATGGACGGTGCACGTGGAGGTCAGTCCTTCGCAGATCGTCCCCGCGGTCGCGGACTTCCCGCGCACCATCGCCATCTATGGCGTTGTGGTGGCGCTGGTCGTGGTCGCCGCCGCCGTGGTGATGTGGCGGATGCGGCGGGCGCTGTCGGACCTGGCGTTGCGCGCCCGCACCGACCCGCTGACGGGGCTCGCGAACCGGCACGAGCTGTCCTCGCGTGGGCGCGGCATGCTCGATGCCGCGCAGCGCCGTCACGCGACCGTTGCGGTGATCGTGATCGACCTGGACAACTTCAAGTCCGTCAACGACGAGGTGGGCCACGAGGCCGGCGACATCGTGCTGCGCGCCGCCGCCAACGCGCTGACGCTGCACTCCGGCTCGCGCGATCTGGTGGGACGCCTGGGCGGCGACGAGTTCGCCGTGGTGCGCTGGATCGACGGCGGGGACGTGGGCGAAGCAGTTGAGCAGCTGCGGGCCGAGACCGAGCGGGACATCCGTGCGGTGGCGCCGGACGCGTCGCTCGTGGGAGTGTCTGCGGGCTTCGCGTCGACGGACACCGCCGGCACCTTCCGCATCACGGATCTGCTCAGCGCTGCGGATGCCGCCCTGGTCGACGGGCGGCGCGACCTCAAGGGCACCACGTACGCCGCGCCGGCGGGCGTGGGCGTCTCCTGACTGCCACCTAGCCGTCCGCGGGCGGTTCCGCCTGGGGCAGATCGAGCGGCGGCAGGCGGTGCGCGTGGGTGCCCGCTCGATTGGGTTCGAGGGAGTCTGACTCGTCCTCACCCACGCCGCGCTCCTCGACCAGCGCCACGAGCCCCGCGAGGTCCGCAGGCAGCGCGCGCTCCAGCACGGCGCGCAGCTCCATCTCCAGATCGCGGGCGCGCGGTCCCTCGAGCCACGCTCGGATCTCGACGCGTGTGCCGGCCGCGGCCGGGCGAGCCTCGTGATGCACAGTGAGCGTGGTGGCGTCCTCGCCGTCACCGTCCAGGGTGGTGGTGTCCGCGTACACGAACGGACGCTCGTACGCCGTGACCTCGAGGGGGGCGGGCTCGCCGCCGCGGGGCTTCGACGTGCCGCGCGACCCGAGCGCCACGGGCGTCTCGATGTCGAACCACTCCATGCTCGCCGCCCACTCGGGATGGGTGGGCAGATCGATCCAGCGCTCGAAGAAGGCCTCCGGCGGTGCCGTGGAGGTGTGAATCACGCTGCCGACCTCGATCATCTGTCCACGCTAGCCTGCGCGCGGACCGCTGGCGCGGGGAGGAGAAGGCTCAGCCCTCAAGCTGTCGCTTCAGCGACGCCAGGTTCTCCTCGATGCTCGCCTGCACGGCGTCGGCGATCGCGGTCGCGTACTCGTCGCAGCGCGGGCCGTCGACCAGCCCGGTGACGATGACCCGGCATCCGCCCGGGTTCTCGGGGTCGTGCAGCGGCTGGGCCTCGTGCCGGATGCGCAGGCGGGCGCGGTCCAGCAGGGTGTCGTCCGCGAACACCCGGCCGCGCACCACCTCGGTGATCACGAAGGGTGACACCTCGCCGCCCTTGGCCTGGAGCCACCCGCGCGCGCCCACGCCGAACGGCTCCTCCAGCCGGGTCATCTCCATGGTGGTGGCCCAGTCGGTGTGGGTGTTGATGTCCGCCCAGCGTTCGTAGAACAGCTCGGGCGCGACGGAGGACACGGCCTCGGTGCGCGCGATCTCGATCATGGCGGCCAACCTACCCAGCGCAATCGTTTCGATGGCAGGGCCGCTAGGCTGGGCGCATGAGCACGAGCGAGCGCTGGACGGCCACCGAGCCCCGCATCGCCGTGCGCCGGGAGTCGGGAGCTCTTCGCAGCCCCGCACCTTCGCTGTTTATCTAGGCCCAGGGAGAACCCCTGGGCCGCCCCGCGGTCGATCCGCGCTCACCTAAGCCCTTGGACGAGCGAAATGGGCCCGAATCGCTCGCCTAAGGCGCCAGGCGCACCAGAATGCACCGCCGGAACGCGCCGGTAGACTTCCCGACGGACCCCCAACCCCTGGATTGGCTTTCATGACTGACCTGTCACCTCTCGACGGCGACGCCGTCGACGCGGCTGTGGCCGATGCGCTCGCTGACATCACGCTCGCGACCACTCTCGATGAGCTCAAGGAGGCGCGGCTCGCCCACACCGGCGACAAGGCGCCGCTGACGCTGGCGAACCGGCAGATCGGCGGCCTGGAGCCGTCCGACAAGGCCACGGCCGGCAAGAACATGGGCAAGGCCCGCGCGACACTCAACCAGGCGATCGCCGCCCGCCAGGAGGTTCTCGAGGCCGAGCGCGACGAGCGCGTCCTCATCGAGGAGACCGTCGACGTCACGCTGCCCGTGAACCGCCACGTGCAAGGCGCCCGCCACCCGCTGGAGACCATGCAGGAGCGCATGTGCGACACATTCGTCGCGATGGGCTGGGAGGTCGCCGAGGGGCCCGAAATGGAGGCGGAGTGGTTCAACTTCGACGCCCTGAACTTCGACCCCGACCACCCCGCGCGCGAGATGCAGGACACGTTCTTCATCCAGCCGCCCACGTCCGGCCTGCTGCTGCGCACCCACACCTCGCCGGTACAGGTGCGCGCCGCGCTCGAGCGCCGCGACGCAATGGAGAACGAAGGCCGCGGCATCTACGTCGTGTGCCCGGGAAAGACGTTCCGCACCGATGAGTTGGACGCGACGCACACGCCCGTGTTCCACCAGATCGAGGGCCTCGCGGTGGACAAGGGCCTCACGATGGCCCACCTCAAGGGCACGCTCGACGCGTTCGCGCGCAGCCTCTTTGGGCCCGATGCGGTGACGCGCCTGCGCCCCAGCTTCTTCCCCTTCACCGAGCCCAGCGCGGAGATGGATCTGCGCTGCTTCGTCTGCAACGGCGAGGACACCGGGTGCCGCACGTGCTCGGGCACCGGCTGGATCGAGTGGGGCGGGTGCGGCATGACGCATCCGAACGTGCTGCGCGCCGCCGGCATCGACCCGGAGAAGTACACCGCGTTCGCGTTCGGCATGGGCATCGAGCGGACCCTGATGTTCCGCCACGGTGTGAAGGACATGCGTGACATGGTCGAGGGAGACGTTCACTTCTCCCAGCAGTTCGGGATGGAGTTGTAATGCCCAAGGTTCCGCTTCAGTGGCTCGCGGAGTCAGTGGATCTGGTCGACGGCCACACCGCCGTCGACGTCGCTGCCGCGCTCGCGAAGGTCGGCCTCGAGGAGGAGGGCATCGAGGGCGGTGGCGTCACCGGGCCCTTGGTCGTCGGCCGCGTCATCAGCCAGGTCAAGGAGACCGCCTCCAACGGCAAGACCATCAACTACTGCCGCGTCGACGTGGGCGAGCACAATGACATTGCAGACGGGGACCCCGCCAGCCTCGTCCCGGGCCACAAGCCCGACAACAAGCAGATGTTCCCACCCTCCAAGGGCATCGTGTGCGGCGCGCACAACTTCGCCGAGGGCGACTGGGTGGTCTGCATCCTGCCCGGCGGCGTGCTGCCCGGGAACTTCCAGATAGGCGGCCGCAAGACGTACGGCCACTGGTCGGACGGCATGATCTGCTCCTCCAAGGAGCTGGGTCTGGGCGAGGACCACGACGGCATCATCGTGCTCGCCTCGCCCTCGGGGGCCTCCCAGGTGACCTTCCCCGGCCTGGTGAGCGAGAGCGATCTGGTGCCCGGCGCATCGGCCATCGCCTTGCTGGGCCTCGACGAGGAGACGCTGGAGATCAACGTCACCCCGGACCGCGGCTACAGCTTCTCCGTGCGCGGCGTCGCGCGCGAGTACGGCCACGCGACGGGGCAGGAGTTCCGCGACCCCGCCGCGATCGAGGTCACGGGTGCTCGGACCGCGGATCCGCTCGCTGAGGGCGTGTTCGAGGTCTTCATCGAGGATGGCGCCCCCATCC
The DNA here is from genome assembly GCF_913055775.1 of uncultured Demequina sp. Classification (GTDB taxonomy): domain Bacteria; phylum Actinomycetota; class Actinomycetes; order Actinomycetales; family Demequinaceae; genus Demequina. Next base: position 7,198 of record NZ_CAJXJX010000051.1, read on the forward strand.
GCGGCAACGTGGGCTGCGACCGCTTCGCCGCGAGGGTGCTGCGCGGCTTCAACCCGGCCGCGGAGTCGCCGTCGTGGATGAAGCGCCGGCTGGACCAGGCCGGCATGCGCCCCATCTCGCTGGCCGTGGACGTCACCAACTACGTGATGCTCGAGCTGGGACACCCGCTGCACGCCTACGACCTCGACAAGGTCGTGGAGCCCATCGTGGTGCGCCGCGCGGTCAAGGGCGAAGTGCTGAAGACCCTCGATGACGTAGACCGGATCCTCAGCACTGAGGACCTGCTGGTGACGGACTCGGCCGGCGGGCGCGGTGCGCGTCCCATCGGCATGGGCGGCGTCATGGGCGGTGCGGAGACCGAGGTGTCTGCGGCCACCGAGGACGTGCTGCTTGAGGCGGCGCACTGGGACCCCATCACGATCGCGCGCACGTCGCGCCGTCACCGGCTGGGCTCGGAGGCGTCGCGGCGCTATGAGCGCGGCGTGGACACGGCGCTGTCAGCGGTGGCGATCGAGCGTGCGCTGCGGCTGATGCAGGAGTTCGGCGGGGGAGAGCTGGACGACTACTGGCTCGACATCGACAACACCGTGCCGCCCCAGCAGATCGCGATGGACGTGGGCTTCCCCAGCCAGATCGTGGGCGTCGAGTACACGCCCGAGGAGGTCGTGGCGGCGCTCGAACTGGTGGGCTGTGAGGTGGACCGGGACGCGGAGTCGCTGCTGGTCACCCCGCCCACGTGGCGCCCGGACATGACCGAGCCGGTGAACCTGGTCGAGGAGGTCGCGCGTCTCGAGGGCTACGACGACCTGCCGTCAGTGCTTCCCGTAGCGCCTCCCGGGCGCGGCCTGACGCACTCGCAGCGGGTGCGCCGCGGTGTGGCGCGCACCCTCGCCGAATCAGGTCTCACGGAGGTGCTGACGTATCCGTTCATGTCGGAGACCCGGCTGGACGAGCTGGGCGTGCCGGACGTGGACGCGCGTCGCGACGTGGTGCGCCTGGCCAATCCGCTGAGCGCGGAGCAGCCGCTGATGCGCACGACCATGCTCGCGACGCTGGTGGACGCGGTGCGCGTCAACCTGGGCCGCGGCGAGCAGGATGTCGCGGTCTACGAGCTGGGCCGGGCGTACCAGGCCAAGCACATCGGAGAGCTTCCCACGGTGGACAGCACGGACGGCGGCATCTCGCCGGCGGAGATCGAGGCTCTCAACGAGGCACTGCCGGGCCAGCCTCGCCGCGTGGCGGGCATCATGGCGGGCAACCGGGTGAGGGCTGGCTGGAACGGTCACGCGACGGCCTGGGATTGGGCCGATGCGCTGGCTGCCGTGGACCGCGTGGTTGCCGCTGCAGGAGGCGACGTGGTGATCACGCAGGGCTCGCGCATGCCGTGGCACCCGGGCAGGGGAGCGACGTACTGGCTGGAGTCGGGCGAGTTCGTCGCCCACGCGGGCGAGCTGCACCCGAAGGTGTGCGAGCGTTTGGGCCTGCCTGCGCGGACGGTGGCGTTCGAGGTCGTGCTCGATGAGCTGATCGCGTCCACGGACGGGCAGATCCTCGCGGCCGAGCCGGTGTCGCAGCAGGTGCTCGCGAAGGAGGACTTCGCGTTTGTCGTGTCTTCTGATGTCGCGGCAGGCGACCTGGTGCGCGCGATCCGCAATGCAGGCGGCGCCGTGGTCCAGGACGCGCGCGTCTTCGACGTCTACACGGGCGAGCAGGTGGGCGAGGGCAAGAAGTCGCTGGCGGTGAACGTCGTGATGCGCGCTGCCGACCACACCTTGTCTGCGGACGAGGTCCTCGCGGTGCGCGAGGCGATCATCGGGGCTGCGGAGCGTGAGTTCGGGGCGGTGCTCAGGTGAGCTTGGTGGCACAACCCATGGTCCACCGCCCGGCTCGTCGGACAGTGTGATCTAGCTCTGAGGCGACGAGATCGTCGCGTGCTAGTGTCCGTTGGCACGAGGGGGAAAACTAGTGCCCGAGTTTGAAGAGCCCGCTTTCAGCGACGCGGACGTCCTCAGCGCCTTCGACGGCGAAGTCGAAGTACCTGCGATTGGTGTCGGTGCCTTCAAGATCGCGTACTGGGTTGATGGCGCGCCGCAAGAAGTCCTCAAGATTCTCTATCGCTACGCGATCCCACCCGGAGCGAGCGTTCTCGCAGATATCGACATTCCCGATCGCGTTTCCCGTGAGATCGCGGCGTTGGCCGCGATCTCGAGCCCTCACGTCGTGAAGGTGCTCCGGCCACCCTTCATCGTGCAGATTGGGGATCACACCTATCTCGCGTATACCGAGGTCCCATGCCAGGGCGGTTCGCTGCGAGAGCGCCTGTCCCGCGAAACGTTCGACGAGTTTGCCGTCATTTCTGTGCTCTCAGGGATTCTGTCGGGTATCGGGGCCCTATGGGCGCACGACGAGATAGTGCACCGCGATATCAAACCGGAGAACGTGATGTTCGACGGCGACGGTCGGGCTGTCCTAATCGACTTGGGCATTGCGATGCACGGAAACCTCTCGCCGGTTACTGATACGGGAATGTCTTCACCGAAGACGCCTCAGTACGCGGCTCCAGAGCAGTTCGCCCTCCGTCGGGACGCCAAGTTCGATGCTCGAACTGACATGTTTGCGGCCGGGATCGTTGCGTTCGAGATGCTGACGGGAAGCCATCCGTTTCTCCGTCCGGGCATACAACTCGATGAATACCTGCAGGCGATCCGCGACTTCAGCGCTGATGACACTCGACTGGCGGGGGTCTCGGTTCGGTTGAAGGCAGTTGTCGTCAAGTTGCTTGAATTCGACCAGTACCGGCGTTTCCGGAGCATACCGTTGGCTATTCGCGCATTGGAGGAGGCGTCATGACGCTCTTTGTGCAGCACGGCTATGGCAAGTCTGACAAGTTGGAGCAGCTCGCTCGGCACATGGCCGTCGACGGGGTGGTGTTGAGCCCCAAGGATGAGAGTCCCCAGACGCTCAGGCAGACGGCGAAAGACGCCTTGACCGACTCCCTCACTCTTCTCGTCGACCCGCAGACCTACATGTACTCAACCGAGCCACAGGGTTCCGGGCGTTGCCATGCTGACAACGGACTTCCAACGTCACGAGTCTCATGGGCGCAAGACGCCGGCGCTGTGTCGAGGCTTGTAGATGCCGTCGGTCAACTGAACGCCGATCTCGGGGCGACACGGTGGGTCGCGCCTGCGCCGCTACAGAACCTGTTCGTCGACGAGATGACACCTCTCGCTCTTCAATACGCGCGAACCGCCAGCGGTGCTTGGCCCGAGGGGAGTGTCTATGCGTCTTTGGTGATCGACCAACACGCGTTCGCCGATTGGAGCGCGATTGAGAGGTGGCTTACTGAAGCCACGACCCTCGAAGTCTCGGGCTTCTACCTCATTGTCACAAAGTCGAGTTCGGCATACCCGCCCGCAGCGTGGGAGCCCGTTCACCTCGCGAACTACTTGCGCCTGATCTACGTGCTCGCCGAAGTCGCAGACTTCGACGTCGTGCTCGGCTATGCAGACTACGAGGGCGTACTTGGCCTTGCATGCGGTGCGAGTGCCATGGCATCCGGATGGAGCTACTCACTTCGTCAGTTGTGTCCAGAGCGCTGGAAGGTAATCCAAGACGGAGGTGCGCCCCCAGTATCGAGGGTGAACATGGAACGGCTGTGGTCGCCCGTACGGGCCCAAGCCGATGCCGAACCGGTGTTTGAATCTGACTTGGCGGATATGGCCTTCTCGGAGAGGGAACTTGCCGCCTTTGCGGAGTCGGGCTTTGAACTAGACCGGCCAACAGCTCAACTGGCACACCTTCGCGTTCTCGCCGATCGTGTTGCAATTGTTGATGGAGCAGACGGCGTTGATGAGAAGCTCCTCGTCGTCGAGACCTCACTTGACGCAGCATCCGCATCGATCGGGGCCTTGAACGCCGAGGGCTACTTCACGGGTGAACCGTATCTGGGTCGTGTCGATGCGCTGAGGAGCGCGCTCAGTTCCTTTAGGTCTGCCGAAGGCGTGTAGGCGTCGCCGACTTCGATACTGCGAAGTAGGAGTTCAACGAGCCAAGCCTTTTCGGATCGTCCCGGGTGGCGAGCGGCGCTGGGGGCCCGCCGGACCAATCCGTTCTCAGTCTCAACAACGAGTCCGACACCTCGCTTGCGGATCACCGACTCCGCCGTGGCCGTGAGGCCGCGCTCGCGGATTACGAGATCGGTGGTGTGAGCGAAACGACCGTAGCGACTTGCTTGTGCAACGCCTCGACTCCAGTCGCGAACTTTGACTTCGATTGTCGTCGACCAATAGAGGCTGCGCGACCAACGGTCTAGCCACGAAGCCGACCACCCTTGGGACTCAAGCGATCTCCTTAAGAGCGCGACGTGTTTCGGTGTGACCGAATGCCGGTCAACTGGCACGTTCGGGTCCATTGCACGCGCAGCTACGAACGATGGCAGTCGCAAACTCGAACGTGCGATCGCCCGCATCGCACTTGGAGAGGCGCACAAGACTACCAAGTCCGGTCTGCCTTGGCCGAGCGCGGCCTCGGGAACGACGAACAAGCTTCGCCCGAGGCCTGGGCGATACAAGTCGCCAATCTGATCCACGACCGCGCAAGTGAGTTCGGCCTCAGCGCGCGGTGCGCCGACGTCTTCCCGCGATCTGCCTGACCTTGAGATTGCCGTAGAACTCACGAGCCAAACCTAGCGCTTAGCGAGGCTCGGCTCCGACGCCGCACGAGTGAGCCCCTCTGGCCGAGATCGCGCGATGACTCCCAGGCGGAACGACGGGGCGAGGCGTTGGTGTTTGTCGGAGCCCGTCCCGGCGACAGGACCTTTGCGCGCTTCCGGCACCACCTCAAGCTTCTGCAGTCCCGGACGCGCCGTTAGTGTCTAGGAGATTTGCGAGCGCGACCAGTGCTGCTCGGACGGTTGCGAAAGGTCCGCGGGGTGGAACCACGGTATCCGCGGGGACTTCGACTTTCCATCTGCCGTGGGTCGGCATTATCCGCGCAAGCTCTGTGCGTCCGTCTTTGGTTGTGACGACCCAACTCGCTCCCCAATTGTGCGCGGACAGGTTGCCCTCCGTTATCGTGCCCGGGGCGTCCGTGCCGGTGCCTAGACGCTGCGTGCTTGCAGTCTTCGCCGGCATCGTCTTGGGAGTCGCGTACACAAGGTCAGATGTCCCGTTTCTCGTCCGGGCAACTATGGCACCCGATGCGACCATCGCATCACGCTCTTCGACGTAGGTCCGCGAATCCGCGTAGCGCGTGACGGCTGACCGCAGCTCCGCCTCGGGCAATGGCCCGTTCCGCAGCGCGACTTGTATGTCCAGCCGAACAAGATGGCGCGCGGCGTGCGGCCGATGGCCTGGACCTGCGGACGATCGGGCCGGGCTCAGTGGAGATTGAGGCTTGACGCGGGTAGGTGGCGACGCAGTAGTCGGGGCGTTGCGCTGCTCGCCATCGTCATCGTCCCTCTTGGACGGCTCGAGGGGCGCCCGGTTCGATTGTGGTGTGTGCTTTGGAGACGCTGATCTGCGTTGCGCAGTGCGTGTTCTGTCGACTGACGATAGAGAGAACTGACCTAGAGAACCTTCGGCGCCGTCGCGCAAGACCACGGTGCCGCGCATGACGAGCAGATCTCGGGCCTGCAGGTATGCGGGCACCGTCACCGGTGTCTCTTGTAGGAATGTGCGCAACTCGGCTTCGCTGAGGGGCCCCTTGCTGAGCGCGCGCAGGATCGACTTCTGAGCTCGACGTAGGTCTACTGGCGAAACTACCTGGGGCCGTGAGGTCCGTGGCGTCTGTGCCTGGCTGTCCGGACCCGTCGAGGTCACAGTTGCCGCTACACCAGCGGATACTTCTTGCTGTAGGTCGTTGTCCAAATCGCCCGGGTCAATGAGCAGTCCCGCTGCGAACGGATCGTCGATTCCTGACTGTTCAAGGGCGCGCAAGTCATACGTCGGGTCCACGGGCCAAGCAAGCATGTCAAGGACTGCGCGCTTCTTGTCTAGTTGGTCGGAGAGGTACGAACGCATCGAGAGCCCGTACTCTTCGAGTTCCTCCGGCGTCTGGTCAACCGTGTTGAGGACCGTCGCGAACTTGCGACGTAGTCGCTTGTGGCACAGCGCGCGTCGTTCCGTGATACTCCACGTAAGCGAGTCCGAGAGCAAACTGTTGCATGTACCGCACGCGGGAACCACCGCGACGTACTTTCGCCCGGTGTCGCCAGACCATCCGCGCGGCAGCAGGTGATCGACCGTGTAGCCGCTGCGGCCGCAGTAGATGCAGAGGTTCTTCGGGTACGCCAGTGCCAGCGGAGCGTGCACCCGCATGTGGTCGGGGTTCAGACAGCTTGCGGTCGAGCACGTATTCGTTATCCACGCGAAGTGGCTTGGCTCGCGACCCGCGCCGGTCAGTACCTCGCCGGCTACGACTTGGAACGCTACTGATCGATCGCGTTGGGGCGCACATTCGGCAACCTCGCCATCCGCTTTCGTAGACAACTCTGGAACCTCACTCCCCTTGTGATCCACAACGCCCGATCCACCTCAAAAGTAGCGCTCGTCTCTGATAGGCCCTGGGAGGAGAGGCAGGGCCCCGAACGGCAGTTCGCCACGGTTGATCTGTGATCCCTGGTATCCTTAAATACGTGCCCAGCCAGAACATTGGCTGACACGCGTCGCAGATTGCTTCCACTTCTCGCCAGCGCAACAGTCCAAACACAGGGACGCCACAGCGCCAGGCTCGTAGAAATCCTCTCTTCGGCGAACGAACGCGGACACCTTCGCGCTTCGCCACCATCGCCGGTGCCCTGGTTGCCAAGACAACACAGGGAGACTCACGCGCGCAGGCAGAGAATGCGCGCGCATCGGCCCGTAGCCCGAAAGGCTCACCCACAAGCATGACGAACACCTTCGCCGAACTCGGCGTGCCCACCAAGCTCACCGACGTGCTCGAGCGCGACGGCAAGACCACCGCCTTCCCCATCCAGGCCTCGACGCTGGGCGACACGCTCGCCGGCCGCGACGTCCTGGGCCGCGGCAAGACCGGCTCCGGCAAGACCCTCGCGTTCTCGCTGCCCATCGCCGCGCGCCTGGGCGCCAAGGGAGGCCGCGCCAAGCCCGGCCGCCCCCGCGCGCTGATCCTGGCCCCCACCCGCGAGCTCGCGACGCAGATCGACGCCGTCATCGCGCCGCTCGCCGCCGCCTACGGCCTCACGACCACCACGATCTTCGGCGGCGTGAGCCAGCACCGCCAGGAGGTCGCCATGCGCCGCGGCGTCGACATCGCCGTCGCGTGCCCGGGCCGCCTCGAGGACCTCATGGGCCAGCGCATCGTGAGCCTCGACGAGGTCGAGATCACCGTCCTCGACGAGGCCGACCACATGGCGGACCTGGGCTTCCTGCCCGGCGTCACCCGCATCATGAACGCCACGCCCACCCAGGGCCAGCGCCTCCTCTTCTCGGCGACGCTCGACAACGGCGTGGACAAGCTGGTCAAGCGCTTCCTCGACAACCCCACCACGCACAGCGTTGATTCGGCCGAGAGCCCCGTCGAGGCCATGACGCACCACGTCTTCCACCTGTCCGACGCCGAGGCCAAGAAGGACGTGGTTCGCGCTCTGGCATCGGGCACGGGCAGGCGCGTGCTGTTCATGCGCACTAAGCACCACGCCAAGCGCCTCGCCAAGCAGCTCACCAACGACGGCATCCCCGCCGTGGATCTGCACGGCAACCTGTCGCAGAACGCCCGCGACCGCAACCTTGCCGCATTCTCCTCGGGTGAGGCGAAGGTGCTGGTCGCCACGGACGTCGCCGCGCGCGGCGTGCACGTCGACGGCATCGAGCTCGTGGTCCACGTGGACCCGCCCGCCGAGCACAAGGCGTACCTGCACCGCTCGGGTCGCACGGCTCGCGCGGGCTCGGCCGGCGACGTGGTCACGCTCGTGCTCCCGGAGCAGAAGCGCGACACCGACCAGCTTCTGCGCAAGGCCAAGATCACCGTCAAGCCGATGCGCGTGACGGCTTCCGCACCCGAGGTCACCGCGCTCGTGGGTGAGGTCGCGCAGTACGTGGACCCGGCCGTGGCCGCCAAGAAGGCCGCGTCGCAGCCGCAGCGCGGTGGCAATGGTGGTGGAGGCCAGGGCCGTGGCAACGGCGGCGGTCGTACCCGCAACGGTGGCGGCCAGGGCGGCAACCGCAACGGTGGCGGGCGTGGACGCTCGCGTGGCGCGGGCGCCCAGGGCGGTCAGCGCTCCGGTGGCCAGGGCCGCAGTGGCTCGGCCAACGGACACCGCAACGACGCCGGCCACAGCTCATCGAAGCCGGGCCAGGGCAGCCAGGGCGGCAACCGCAGCCGCTCGTCTCGCGGTGCGTCGTCCCAGGGCGGCGGCTACCGCTCGGCTGCGGACTTCTCGTCGGGTCGCGGTGGTCGTCGCAGCCGCTGACACACGCCTACGGGACGGGGCCCGCGCATCGGCTGATGCGCGGGCCCTCTTGTATTACTCAGTGTACTGAGTAAAATTACTCAGCATGATGAGTAAAAGGGTTCCGCTCTACGAGCGCTCGATGGCTACTGTCCTCGAAGCGCGACTGAGCGAGCCGCGCCGCTTCATCCAAGCCGTGACCGGCCCGCGGCAGGTCGGTAAGACCACCTTGGTCGGTCAGGTCATGGACCGCATCGGCCCGCCGGTGCACATGGCCAGTGCGGATGGTCCCACGCTGTCGACGGAAGCCTGGCTGCAGCAGCAGTGGGAAGTGGCACGGCTCCGGGCACGCGAAGCCGGTGTCGCGATCCTCGTGATCGACGAGGTCCAGAAGGTGCGCGCGTGGGATGAGGCCGTCAAGAAGCTGTGGGACGAGGACACCCGCAAGGGTCTCGATCTCAAGGTGGTGCTCCTGGGCTCCGCGCCGCTCCTCATCGCGGATGGCCTCACGGAGTCCCTCGCGGGGCGCTTCGAGGCCATCCACGTCCCGCACTGGTCATACGCCGAGATGCGCGATGCCTTCGAGTTCGGCCTCGAGGACTACGTCATGTTTGGCGGCTACCCTGGCGCCGCTCCCTTGGTCGGGGACTCCGATCGCTGGACGCGGTACATCCTCGACTCGCTTGTCGAGACCACGATCGCCCGGGACGTGCTGCTCAACAATCGCGTTGACAAGCCTGCGCTTCTCCGTCAGCTGTTCGGGCTGGCGTGCGACTACTCGGGCGAGATTCTGAGCTACACCAAGATGCTCGGCCAGCTCCAGGACGCTGGCAACACGACCACGCTCGCACACTACCTGCACCTTCTCGAGGGCGCGGGCATGGCTCGTGGCCTGCAGAAGCACTCAGGCTCGCGGGTGCGCGCCCGCGGGTCGATTCCCAAGCTCCAGGTCTTCAACACAGCGCTCATCACCGCAACCGCCAGCGCCGCGCACCGCGCTGTTGTCGAGCCCGGCAGCACCCAGTGGGGCCGGCAGGTGGAGTCCGCAGTCGGCGCGCACCTGGTGAACGCTGCGGCAGCAGGAGACTGCACCGTGGAGTACTGGCGCGACCGCAATCGCGAGGTCGACTTTGTTGTCAACGTTCGCGGCACGGTCCTGGCGATCGAGGTGAAGAGTGGAGAGCGCCGCGCGAGCCTGCCCGGTGTCGACGCGTTCATTCAGGCTCACGGCCCAGCACGGCCGCTCCTCGTCGGGGCTGATGGGATCCCGCTCGAGGACTTCCTGTCGACCCCCGTGGCGAGTTGGGCGGCCTGACGCGCCTGTAAAGGCTCAACTCGCCGGGTCGTAGGCGAACGCGCGCAACTCCTGCGCGCATCGGCATGCCTCGGCGAACTTGGCCGCCCACTTCTGGGCCTCCTCGCGCGAAGGCACCTCGAGCACGGTGAAGCCGCCGTCGAGCTCGCTGGTCTGCGGGTACGTGCCTGGCGTGGCCGTGCCGTCCGCAGCGACCTTCACGGGAGGCACCTCCGAGTCGATGCCGCCGCCGAACACCCACACGCCGGCCTCGCGCGCCTGCTCCACGACCGCGTGCGCGGCGTCAGCAACGGCCGGCAACTCCTCCGGTGTCACCCGCATCGCGGGGGCGGGGAACGAGATCAGGTACTTGGCCATGGCGTGACTCCTCCGGGTGGGGCTGTCGCGTCCCATCATGCTCGCGCACGCGATGCGCGGCGAGGCGAGCGGAGAGGCCCCGCGCTACACCCCGAAGTTGTCGCGGTTGAAGTCGACGATCCAGTCGTAGCCCGTGAAGCGCGTCTCGAGCAGGGGAGAGGCGGGGTCGATCAGCAGGTAGTCGGTCCGCGTGCCGGCGTCGCCGCCCGGGTCGTCCCACGTCGCGTCCACCACGAGCCACTCGCCGTCGACCTGCACCTGGTTCCACGCGTGGTGACCGATGGTCATGCCCTGCGACACCGTGCCGTTGACCACCACGGTCTCGAGCCCGGCCTTCTGGGCGATCGCCTGGAATGCGTGCGCGTACCCGTTGCAGACCGCCGTGCCGGCGACGAGGATCCCGTAGGCCTCCTGGCTCTGCTGGACGCGGGGCGTGACCGTGCCCTCGGCGCCCATGGTCTCGTAGGCGGCGTAGTCGTACTCGGCGGTGCTCACGATGAAGTCGTGGATGCGCGCGGCCTTGTCAGCGTCGCTGGTGGCCGACAGTGCGCCCGACGTGGAGGCGGCGCGCTCCGCGGCGATGGAGGGCTC
>NZ_CAJXJX010000052.1 GCF_913055775.1 uncultured Demequina sp.
CGCGCCCGCGTCACAGATCGACGCCGCGGCGCATCGGCTCATCGAGCGGTGGACCGAGCCCGAGCGGCGCTATCACGATGTCGCCCACCTCGTGGACCTGCTGCAGCGCGTGGACGAGCTCAACCAGGAGTGCCACAACCTCCACGCGGTGCGCCTCGCGGCCTGGTATCACGGCGCGGTCTTCGACGCCGCGGAGTCAGCTGCCTACGCGCGCCGGGGCGGCGAGGACGAGGTCGCGAGCGCGGAGGTCGCGCGCGAGGACCTGGCGCAGCTGGGAGTGCCGGCCGATGCGGTCGAGGCTGTCGCAGACATGGTGGTGGGCCTGGCGCGCCACTCGGGAGAGGCGGGCGGCGTCGACGCGGCCGTCCTGTCCGATGCCGACCTCGCGGTCCTCGCCTCGGATCCGCAGCGCTACCGCAGCTACCTCGAGCGCGTGCGCGACGAGTATCGCCACATCCCGATGGCCGACTACGTCCAGGCGCGGCGCGAGATCGTGGACCGTCTGCTGTCGCGGGATCGCCTCTACACGAGCCCCCTGGGCGCCGGATGGGAGCGCCAGGCCCGCGAGAACCTCACCGCCGAGCGCGCCCGGCTGGACCGCGAGCTCGAGCGGGCGGAGTCGTTGTCCACAGATTCGCCGTGACCTCCCCGCTCGGGGACCTGGCGGCGTAGCGTCGACGGGACCACGGGACGAGCGCTGAGCCGTCCCACCCCGACCGGCGAGAGGATCACGATGACGCGCTATCACGTCGACGCGGCGGAGGTCGCGTCCGCGGCGGCCCTGGCGGCACGCTCTGGCCACTCGATCCGCGGAGAGGTGACGGCGATGATGGCGCATCTCACCGCTCTCGATGCGACGTGGCAGGGAGGCGCGGCCACCGCGTTCGCCGGCGTCTTGGACCAGTGGCGCGTCGCGCAGGCCCAGGTCGAGCAGGCGCTCGACGCGCTCTCCGGTGCGCTGGCCGGAGCCGCCGAGGAGTACCAGTCCGCCGAGGACGCCGCGCGGAGCATGTTCACGCCGCGGTGACCCGGTGGCGGCCGCGATCGGCGCCCGAGCGTAGGCTCGGAGCGTGGCCATCTACATCGATCCGCCCCTGTGGGCGAAGTACGGGACGATGTGGGGCCACCTGGTCTCGGACGCCTCTCTCGACGAGCTCCACGCGTTCGCGCGCGCTGCCGGCGTGCCCGAGCGCGCGTTCGACCGCGACCACTACGACGTCCCTGTCGACCGCCACCCCGAGCTGGTGGCGCTGGGCGCGACGCTGATCGACGGCCGCGACCTGGTCCGGCGCCTGCGTGCGTCCGGGCTGCGGGTGACGTCCGCGCGCCGGCACGGCCGCGCCTAGCCCAGCCCGCGCATCGGCCCGACGGCGCGTCACCCAGCCCGCGCATTGGCCCCGCGGTCGATTCTCGCTCCCCTACGCCCTTAACCGAGCGAAGTGGGTCCATTTCGCTCGCCTCAGGGCTGAGGCGAGCGAAAACGCACCGCCAGGCCTCAAGTTGCGCTCCCACACACGACATGTAATAATTTTCTTGCATATGTTAATGCAGGGAGGACGCGTGGATACCCCGGAGACCGCCGATGCACTGGCCGCTCGGCTCGCCGCGATGGCGAGCACGCAGCGCCTGCGCATCGTCGCCACGCTGGTCGAGGGGCCGCTGCACGTCAGCGCGCTCGCTCGCCGAGTGGAGATGTCCCGGGCCCTCCTCTACATGCACCTGCGCAAACTCGAGGAGGCGGGATTCGTGACCAGCCGCCTCGAGCTGGGCGAGGACGGGAAGGCGATGAACGTCTTCTCGGCCGAGCCGTTCACGGTCACCATCACCCCGGCGGTGGTCGCAGCTGCGATCGCCGCCACCGACGAGAGCGAGGAATGACATGGACGCCATCCCCTGGTTCGCGTGGATCGCCATCGTGGGCATTGCCGCATGGGCAGTGGTCGCCTCGGTCCAAGCGGCGACAGGCCCCCGGCGCAAGGAGCGCGAGGAGCTCACCGAGGCGCTGCGCTCCAACACGGACGCGCAGACCCGCACGGGCGAGCGACTCGACGCGATCGAGCAGCGCCTGACGACGATCGAGTCCACGTTGAACGACGTGCCCTGAGCACGCCGCCGACAACGCAGAAGGGCCCCCGAGGATCGCTCCTCGGGGGCCCTTCTGCGCGTGTGCGGTGAGGCTTAGAAGCCCATGCCGCCCATGTCGCCGCCACCGGCAGGCATGGCCGGCTCGGGCTCGGGGATGTCCGCCACGACCGCCTCGGTCGTGAGGAACAGGCCCGCGATCGACGCGGCGTTCTGCAGCGCGGAACGGGTCACCTTGACCGGGTCGTTGACGCCCGCGGCCAGCAGGTCCTCGTACACGCCGGTCGCGGCGTTGAGGCCGTGACCGACCTCGAGGCCCTTGACGCGCTCGACGACGACGCCGCCCTCGAGGCCGGCGTTGACGGCGATCTGACGCAGCGGAGCCGTGATGGCCGCCTCGACGATGCGCACACCGGTGGCCTCGTCACCCACGAGCTCGAGGCTCGCGAGCGCCTTGGTGCCGGCCTGGATGAGGGCCACGCCACCACCGGCGACGATGCCCTCCTCGACGGCCGCCTTCGCGTTGCGAACGGCGTCCTCGATGCGGTGCTTGCGCTCCTTGAGCTCGACCTCGGTGGCCGCGCCCGCCTTGATGACGGCAACGCCGCCGGCGAGCTTGGCGAGGCGCTCCTGGAGCTTCTCGCGGTCGTAGTCCGAGTCCGAGTTCTCGATCTCGGCGCGGATCTGGTTCACGCGACCCGCGACCTGCTCCTCGGAGCCGGAGCCCTCCACGATGGTGGTGTCGTCCTTGGTGACGACCACCTTGCGGGCCTGGCCCAGCAGCTCGAGGCCAGCGGACTCGAGCGAGAGGCCCACCGACTCGGAGATGACCTGACCACCGGTGAGGATGGCCATGTCCTGCAGCATCGCCTTGCGGCGGTCGCCGAAGCCGGGGGCCTTGACGGCGACGACCTTGAGGTTGCCGCGCAGCTTGTTGACCACGAGCGCCGCGAGGGCCTCGCCCTCGACGTCCTCGGAGATGATCGTCAGCGGCTTGCCGGCCTGCATGATCTTCTCGAGGATCGGGAGCAGGTCCTTGAGCGACGAGATCTTCGACTCGACCAGGAGGACGTACGAGTCCTCCAGGACGGCCTCCTGGCGCTCGCCGTCGGTGACGAAGTAGGGGTTGAGGTAGCCCTTGTCGAAGCGCATACCCTCGGTGAGCTCCAGCTCGAGACCGAACTGGTACGCCTCCTCGACGGTGATGACGCCTTCCTTGCCGACCTTGTCCATCGCCTCAGCGATGAGCTCGCCGATCGCGGGGTCACCGGCGGAGATGCCGGCGGTCGCAGCGATCTGCTCCTTGGTCTCGACGTCCTTGGCGGACGCGAGCAGCTCGGCGGTGACGGCCTCGACGGCCTTCTCGATGCCCTTCTTGAGGGCGATCGGGTTGGCGCCGGCCGAGACGTTGCGCAGGCCCTCGCGGACGAGTGCCTGGGCGAGGACGGTGGCGGTGGTGGTGCCGTCGCCGGCGACGTCGTCGGTCTTCTTGGCGACCTCCTTGACGAGCTCCGCACCGATCTTCTCGTAGGGCTCCTCGAGCTCGATCTCCTTGGCGATGGACACACCATCGTTGGTGATCGTGGGGGCGCCCCACTTCTTCTCGAGCACGACGTTGCGGCCCTTGGGGCCGAGGGTGACCTTGACGGCGTCGGCGAGGGCGTTCATGCCCCGCTCCATGCCGCGACGGGCCTCCTCATCGAAGGCAATCTGCTTTGCCATGGGTGTCTATTCCTCTTTCGATGAATATGGTGTCGAACCGCCCGCGACGGACGATGCCGGGCCAGGCGTTCCTTTCACGCCAGGACCGGTCACCTCGGCTCGACAAGCCTTGGATTAGCACTCTCAAGCGGAGAGTGCTAAGGCCGATTCTGGCACTCTCCCCCGTCGAGTGCAAACCCGAATCGACGGGTTTCGCCCACCGCTGAGGAGCGTCGCGTCCGCGGGGCCGATGCGGTTGCCGCTTCCGCAGCACCGTCGCGCTGCGAACGGTGCTGGGTCAGTTGCCCGGGTCGGTCGCGAGGAGAACCTCGATCTCGGCGCCGCCGGGGGTGCCGCCGCTCTCGACACGGTCGATGCCGAGCTGGTCGGCCACGTCCTGCGCGGTGTCCGCGACCCGGTCGCCGTCGTAGAGCACCACGTTCGAGCCGCCCGGGATGAGCGAGCTGTTGATGTTGTTCGCCTCGGTGTTGGTGTAGCCCGCGTCGATGAGGATCTGCTCTTGGGCGCCGGCGATGCCCTGGATGCCGGCGCCGTTGCGCACGTGCACCTGCGCGTCGTAGATGATGACGGGCTCGGGCTCCTCAGTCTCCGTGGGCTCCGGCGTGGGCTCCTCGGTCGCGGTCTCCGTGGGCTCGGGGGTGGGCGTCACGCTCTCTGCGGCGGTGGGCTCGTCCGTGGGTGTGACCGTGGCCGTCGGCGTCGCCGCAGGCTCGTCGGGACTCGAGTCGGAGTTCCACAGCCACCACGCGATGCCCCAGGCGATGAGGCCCGCGACCACGAAGGCGATCAGCGGCGGCAGCACCCGCGACCACCACGACCGCGGCGCGCGATGCACACCCACGGGCCCGCTCTGGTCAGCGAGCTCGTCGAATTCGTCGCGGGGGTAGTCCTGGGCCACGGGGGAACTCTAGCGAACGGCGGCAGCGTCGAGCGGCCGGCTCGACCGGCCACGCTGGCGGGCGGCGCGCATGCGTCGCAGCCGCTTCACGAGCATCGGATCGAAGGCCAGGGCGGCCTGCGTGTCGATGAGGGAGCCGAGCACCTGGTAGTACTGCGTGCTGGTCATCGAGAAGAGTTCGCGAATCGCGTCCTCCTTGGCGCCGGCGTAGGTCCACCACTGGCGCTCGAAACGGAGGATCTCGGCGTCGCGATCCGCCAGATCCGTCGCCACGGCCTCGTCGATGCGTGCGGCCTCGCCCATGTGTCCTCCTCCATGCGTCGGGACAACCCTACCTGCGAACTACACGACTGTCATTCGTCCCCGCCGCCCGGCCACCGCATCGGCCCTCCGCACTCTCCAGCCCTCGCCGCCCGGACCGCTCACCACACGTCTGGGGCGGACGTGGCGTGTGAGGCCGGTGTGATGGCACAGGCTTCACATGCGCCCCATCGACACCAGGCGTGTGGTGGGCGGCTCAGCTCGCCGCCTGAGTGCCCCGCTACCGTGGACCCATGTCCGACGCGTGGCGCACCCAGGTCGCCCCCGACTGGGCCGTCGCCCTGGAGCCCATCGCCCCGGACCTCGCCCGCATCGGCGCCTTCCTGCGCGAGGAGATGGCCGCCGGACGGGGCTACCTGCCGGCCTCAGACGTGATCCTGCGCGCCTTCCGGGCACCCCTCGCGGACGCCCGCGTGCTGATCGTGGGCCAGGACCCCTACCCGACGCCCGGCGACCCGGTGGGCCTCAGCTTCTCGGTCCCGCCCGGCCACCCGATGCCGCGCTCGCTCGTCAACATCGCGCGCGAGCTGCGCGAGGACACCGGCGAGGCGCTCACGGACGGCGACCTGAGCCACTGGGCCGCCCAGGGCGTGGTCCTGCTCAACCGCGTGCTGACGGTGTCCCCGGGCCAGCCCGCCTCGCACCGCGGCCACGGCTGGGAGCAGGTCACCGAACACGCGATCCGGACTCTCGCCGCGCGCGGCGGTCCGCTGGTGGCGATCCTGTGGGGACGGGACGCGCAGGGGCTGGCGCCGATGCTGGGCGGCATCCCCCACGTCGCCAGCGCGCACCCGAGTCCGCTCAGCGCATCGCGGGGATTCTTCGGGTCGCGGCCGTTCTCGGCCGTGAACCGGCTGCTCGAGGGCCAGGGCGCGGCGCCCATCCAGTGGGGCACGCCCGCCTGACTCCCCCTGTCCGGCACTCACGGTCCCCTACGCGAGGCGACTGACTCCTGTCCGGCAGCCGCGATCGTCGGGCGCCGGACAGCGCGCGCCGGCAGCTCAGAGGGGTCGGTGAGTGCCGGATACCAGGAGAGGAGAGCTGGCAGCGGGACTCGAACCCGCAACCCCCGTATTACAAGTACGGTGCGCTACCAATTGCGCCATGCCAGCAGGGCGCCTCAGCGCCGCCCCAGCAGGATACCGGCCGATGCGCGGGCGGGTTTCGCCCCCTGCTTCACGCCGCTGCGGGGGCAGGCCAGGCAGCGGGGCCCAGACACGACGATGCCCCCGCCGGCGGCGGGGGCATCGCGTGCGAGAGTCCTAGAGAGCCTCGAGGTAGGCGCGGAGGGCGCCAGCCTGGAAGTAGGCGACGTCCTCGGTCTGGCTGAGGATCGCACCGTCCACCATGACGGTGGGCGTGCCGGCCATGCCGTCCTGCGACGCCTGGTCGGTTCCGGCGATGACCCACTTGGTGAACTGGCCGTCGTCGAGGGTGGAGGCGACGTCCTCGGGCACGCCGGCGCCGATCGCGATCTCCTCGAGCTGCTCGTCGCTCAGTCCGGAGCCGCCCTCCTCGGGCTGGTTCGCGAACAGGGCGTCGACGAAGTCGACGAAGGCCTCGGGCGCGGCGTCGGCGACCGTCGCGGCCGCGTTCGCCGAGCGGGTCGAGTACTGAGTGCCGCTCGAGAAGCGGTCCAGGATCGAGACGGGGTGGTACCACAACTCGATCTCGCCGGCCTCGCGCAGCTCGGCGAGGTCCTCGCCGTTGATCTCCTCGAACGAGCCGCACACGGGGCACATGAAGTCGAGGTAGACGTCCACACGGGGGGCATCCTCCGGGACGTCCTCGCCCACCACGCCGGAGGTGCCGACCACGATGCCGCCGCTCGCGTCCGCGCCGGCGGGCGCGACCGCGTCGCCCGAGTCGAGCGTGGGGACGTTCGACTGCTGGACGATGAAGAACACGATGCCGCCGAAGACGACGATCGCGACGCCGACGCCGATCAGGACGCCCATCAGGGTCCGGCGCTCCTGCCGCTGCACGGACTTCTGCGCCTGGGACTTGGCGGCGGCCGCCTTGTCGTTGCGGGGCGCGTTGTTCTTCTTGGCCATGTTCCTACTTCCTGGTGTCGTGCGAGTTCGGGGTCGATTCTAGTTCGGGATCGGCGTCCTCCACGCCGTCCACCGGGGCGGGCGCCAGCCGGGCGTCCACGGAGAAGCGGCTGCGCGGCCAGATCGCGAGGTACGTGCCGAGGATGATGAAGCCCACCCGTTCGAGCAGGTGCGCCGGGTAGTTCGCCGTGCCCTCCTCGACCTCGCCGCCGCCGCCAAAGCAGCCGCAGTCGATGCTGAGCCCGTTCGCCCAGGCCCAGATCACGCCGGTCGTGAAGGCCGCCATCATCAGCAGCCAGATGATGCTCGACGTCCGGGTGAAGGCGCCGATGAGGAGCAGCAGCCCCAGCACGACTTCCACGAACGGGAGCATGGTGCCGACGAAGGGCACGATCTCCTCGGGAAGCAGCCGGTAGGCGCGCACGGCCCGCACGGACTGCGGGATGTCCGCGAACTTGGGGATGGCGGCGGCGAACAGGATGCCGGCCATCGCGAGGCGCACCACCAGGCTGATCCACGGCTGCACGACCGCGAACCGCTGCGAGACAGTCATCGATTCCCCTCTGTGGGCGCGTTCAAGCGCCCGTCGTTGCCGGGCCAACGTACCGAGCGCGCGGCGTGTTCCCGCTCGTGCGGGAGGCTACTGCGGCAGGTCGGGCGCGGGCCACCACCACTGGTCGTCCGAGACGTTGAGGTAGACCGCGAGCGCGACCACGCCGATAGCGACGATCGCGACTACGACCCAGGCCGCCGCCACTCCGCGCGTGGGCGCAAGGGCTGCGGACACCCGGTGTCCGCCTTCACGGGTCATGCCCATCCAGGGCCCCCACCACAGCGCCATCGCCGCGACGGCAGCTCCGGCGACCAGTGCGAGCGCATGCCCCCAGCTCTGGCCCGCCAGGGTGTCGGGAGCCACGCGATACGTGCTCACGAGCCACCACCCGAGCGCGGCGACGCCACCGCCGGCGGCGGCCCCCAGCAGCGCCGCGGGCACCGTCTCGCCGGCGGCGCGCAACAGGTGCCACGGCAGGCCCAGCGTGTGCAGGGCGGCGT
Organism: uncultured Demequina sp.; assembly: GCF_913055775.1. Classification (GTDB taxonomy): domain Bacteria; phylum Actinomycetota; class Actinomycetes; order Actinomycetales; family Demequinaceae; genus Demequina. Next base: position 8,131 of record NZ_CAJXJX010000052.1, read on the forward strand.
CGCCGCGGCGTTGCCCCTTCCGCACGCGCGCCGTGTGCAGCGCCTGAGCGCGACGCTGCACGGCGCGCACCAGGATCGCGCCCACTACGAGCGCGAAGTACGCGATGAAGGGCGCGAGCGCGGCCGCCGCGCAGAAGGCCAGCAGCCACGCGGCCACCATCACGTGGTGGCGCGGGGCGGGCTCGATGGGCGGATCGGCGGGCTCGTCGTCATCGAGGATCGACTCCCCGCTGAGCGGAGGCGACGGTGCAGAGATGGGCGATCCCGTGTAGGTGTCCGCCTCGTCGAACGCGAAGCCCGAGCCGTTCGCGGGGTGCGCAGACTCGCCCGCCTCGGCGGGAGCGTGCGCGGCCATCACGGCGGTCGCCGCAACTCCCGGCACGACGGCGGTGGGCGCCAGGCCCTCCGAGCTGCGGGGCAACACGGCCGTCGCTCCCCTGAGCGCCGCCACCACGTCTCGCGGCCCGGGCCGCGCGGAGATGTCGCGTCCCAGCGCGGCCCTCAGCGCATCGGCCCCCGGAACGCCCGGAAGCCGCACGTCCGTCTCCAGCGTGCGGGAGATCGCCCCCGTGCCCGAGCCGAACGGCGCCTGCGCCGTCATCGTGTACGCGACCGTGGCCGCCCACGACCAGCGGTCGGCGATGGATCCGGGTTCGGCACCGTCGATGACCTCGGGGGCCACGTAGCCCGCCGTGCCGGAGACCAGGCCGTCGCGCGTCAGTCGCTCGTCGTGCTCGCGGTGCGACAGGCCGAAGTCGATCAGCACCGGGCCCTCGGGCCCCATCATGATGTTCGATGGCGTGACGTCGCGGTGGACCACCCCGGCGGCGTGCACGGCCTCGAGCGCGGATGCCGTGCGCGCGGCAAAGTCCGCGAGCGCCTCGCCCTCGAGCGGACCGTTGTCCTGGACGTGGTGCCACAGGCTCACGCCGGGGATGTACTCGAACACCACGAAGGTCTCGTCGCCGTCGAGCTCGGCGTCCAGAATCCGCGGCACGGCGGGGTGGCGCAGGGACTGCAGCGCCTGGACCTCGCGCTCGAGGCGGCGCGCCGCGACCTCGTCCTCGCGGGCGTCCACGAGCTTGAGCGCGGCCACCTCTCCCGCGCCGTCGCGCACCTTGTAGACGGCGCCAGAACCGCCGCGGCCCAGGGTCTCCAGGACCGTGTAGCCGCCGATCTCATCGCCCGGTTCGCGTGTGACGCCTGCCATGGGCATCACGCTACCGTGACGCGGCTTTGAGGCGAGGCCCGCGTGTGGCAGTATGAATGCACTTGCCGTGAAGATGCGGCGGGAAGTGTCACTGTGGACACCACATCGGCACTCTTCACTACGGATCGTCCGGCACGTACCTGCCGGTGAAGGGACCATCATGGCCAGCGTTACCTATGACAAGGCGTCGCGTATCTATCCGGGGACTGAGCGCCCCGCCGTGGACGCCCTCGACCTGGAGATCGCCGACGGCGAGTTCCTCGTCCTCGTCGGCCCCTCGGGCTGCGGAAAGTCCACCTCCCTGCGCATGCTCGCGGGTCTGGAGGACATCGACGAAGGCGCCATCTGGGTGGGCGACCGCGACGTCACCCACGTCCAGCCCAAGGACCGCGACATCGCGATGGTGTTCCAGTCCTACGCGCTCTACCCGCACATGACCGTCGCGGACAACATGGGCTTCGCGCTCAAGATCGCCAAGGTCGACAAGGCGGAGATCCGCCAGCGCGTCGAGGCAGCTGCGAAGATCCTCGACCTCACCGAGTACCTGGACCGCAAGCCCAAGGCCCTCTCGGGTGGTCAGCGTCAGCGTGTCGCCATGGGCCGCGCGATCGTGCGTCAGCCGCAGGTGTTCCTCATGGACGAGCCGCTGTCGAACCTCGACGCCAAGCTCCGTGTCCAGACGCGTACCCAGATCGCCGCGCTGCAGCGCCGCCTGGGCACCACCACCGTCTACGTCACGCACGACCAGGTCGAGGCGCTCACCATGGGTGACCGCATCGCCGTGCTCAAGGACGGCGTGCTCCAGCAGGTGGGCTCGCCGCGCGACATGTACGACGCTCCCGCCAACGTGTTCGTCGCGGGCTTCATCGGCTCGCCGGCCATGAACATCGGCACCTACCAGGTGTTCGATGGTCACGCTCAGGTGGGTCGCGCCAAGGTCGCCCTCCAGCGCGAGGCCGTCGCGGCCCTCAAGTCCGAGGACAAGAACCACGTGGTGCTGGGCTTCCGCCCCGAGTCGCTCGACCGGGTCGCCCCCAACACCGACGGCGCGATCCCGATCGCGGTCGACGTGGTGGAGGAGCTCGGCTCGGACGCCTTCGTCTACGGCGAGGTGCCCAACGAGTTCGGCGACTCGCAGGACATCCACTTCAACGCGGGCGACTCGCAGATGATCGTGCGCATCGACCCCCGCGACGTCCCCAAGAAGGGCGACACCGTGTGGGTCACCATCCGCGAGGGTGAGCAGCACGTGTTCTCCGCTGCGTCGGGCGAGCGCCTCTCCGGCGAGGTCCACACCGAGAACGCCCCCGTCAAGTAGTTCCACGCTGAAGGCGCGGTCCCCTCGCGGGGGCCGCGCCTTTCGCATGCCCGCTTCCCTAGCCCGCGCATCGGCCCTCCTGGCGGTTGATTCTCGCTCACCCAAGCGCTTGGGCGAGCGAAATGGGTCCACTTCGCTCGCCTCAGCGCTTGGGCGAGCGAAATGGGTCCACTTCGCTCGGGTCGGGAGGGCCGATGCGCGGGCTGGGCGGCCGCGTCCGTCACGCCGGATAGTCTGACCTCATGCCGCTTCACATCACCGGGGCCGCCGACGCGGCCCTGATCGAGCTGCCGTGGGAGATCCCGCTGAGCGCGTGGCCGGAGGAGCACATCGCCGCGCTTCCCCGCGGCCTGTCGCGCCACGTCGTGCGCTTCGTGCGGCACGGCGACGGCGTGCTCGCCGTCAAGGAGACCAACCCGGAGATCGCGCACAAGGAGTTCGAGATCCTGCGCGAGCTCGAACGGCACCACGCCCCGTGCGTGCACCCAGTCGCGGTGGTGTCCGGCCGCACCACGCCCGGCGGCGAGGAGCTGTCCGCCGCGCTCGTGACCGAGCACCTGTCGTACTCGTTGCCCTACCGCGCGCTGTTCTCGTCCGCTCTGCGCCAGGGCACCCTCAAGCGCCTGATCGGCGCGCTGTCCGTGCTGCTCGTGCGCCTGCACCTGCTGGGCTTCTACTGGGGCGACGTGTCGCTGTCCAACGCGCTGTTCCGCCGCGACGCCGCGGAGTTCTCCGCCTACCTCGTGGATGCGGAGACGGGCGCGATGCACCCGCGCCTCACCGACGGCCAGCGCGCGTACGACCTCGAGATCGCGACCACCAACATCACCGGCGAGCTACTCGACCTGCAGGGCTCGGAGGACCTCGACGAGAGCGTGGACCCCTTCGAGATCGGCGAGCGGCTGGAGAAGAAGTACCACCGCCTGTGGCAGGCGCTCACCGAGGCCTCGACGCACACGTCGAACATCCGCATGCGCATCGCCGAGCGGGTGCGCGAGCTCAACGAGCTGGGCTTCGACCTCGACGAGATCGACATGCAGACCACGGACGACGGCACGGCGATCGCCATCCGCCCCAAGATCGTCGACGCCGGGTACCACCAGCGTCGCCTCATGCGCCTGACCGGCCTCGACGTCCAGGAGAACCAGGCCAGGCGGCTGCTCAACGACCTCGACGAGTACCGCGCCTGGCGGGGCGGCGACGGTGACGAGCACTACGCGGCCCACGAGTGGCTCACGGCGATGTTCGAGCCCACGGTTCGCGCGGTGCCACGCGCGCTGCGGGGCAAGCTCGAGCCGGCGCAGGTGTACCACGAGATCTTGGATCACCGCTGGTATCTGGCGGAAGCCTCCGAGGACGACGTGTCGCTCCCCGTCGCGACGGCGTCCTACGTCAAGAACGTGCTGCCCCAGAAGGCGGACGAGAAGGCCGTGCTGGGCCGCTCGCTCGCGGAGATGACCGCGGAGCTGCCGGCGCTGCGCGAGGAGCACGGCGACTCGTACGAGCGCGCCGACCCGTACGTCAACGACAACACCCATGGCTGGGGCGGCGTGCCCGAGCCCGAGGAGACCGAGCCGCCCACGGTCCGCCGGCAGTCCGTGCTGGGCGCTGCCAGTGCGGAGGGCGACGCCGCATCCCCGCGCTCCCCCGCATCGGCCGATGCGGCGGGCACCCCGGCGACGGCACCGTCCGTCGCGTAGGGGCGCGGTCTAGGACAGGGCCTTGCGCGCCTCGTACAGCGCGATCGACGCGGCGACAGAGGCATTGAGGCTCTCGGTATCGCCGGCGATGGGAATCGACACGATCTGATCGCAGGCCTCGCGCACCAGTCGCGACAGCCCGGCGCCCTCGGCGCCCGCGACGATCACGAGCGGTCCGTCGAGCAGCTGCGACTCGGCCAGGTCGACCTCGCCGCCGGCGTCCAGGCCGATCACGAAGCAGCCGGCCTTCTTATACGCCTCGATCGCGCGGGTGAGGTTCACGGCGCGGGCGACGGGCACGCGCGCGGCGGCCCCCGCAGACACCTTCCATGCCGCGACCGTCACGCCTGCCGCGCGCCGCTCGGGCACCACCACGCCGGTGGCGCCGAAGGCCGCGGCGGAGCGCATGACCGCGCCCAGGTTGCGGGGATCCTGGATGCCGTCGAGCGCGACGATGCGCGCGGTGCCGGGTGCCTCGAGAAGGTCTTCGGGGTCGGCGTACTCGTACGGCGGCACCTCGAGCGCGACGCCCTGGTGCGGGCTGCCGCCCGCGAGACCATCGAGCGTGGCCTTGGTGACCTCGCGCACGTTGAGGTCGTTCTCGACCGCGAGCGAGACGATCTCGGTGATGCGGTCGTCCGAGTCGATGCGGTTGAACACGAGCAGCTCGTGCGCCGGCAGACCCATGCGCAGGGCCTCGAGCACGCTGTTGCGCCCGATCACCAGCTCGTTCGAGGTCGACGTGCGGTCGCGCGGCGTGGAGCGGGTCTTCTGGGGACGCTTGGCCGCGTCTGCCTCGGCGCGCTTCTTGGCGCGGTAGGCCTTGTGGTTGGGGCGATCCTCGGCGCGCGGCGTGGGGCCCTTGCCCTCGAGCGCCTTGCGGCCCTGCCCGCCCGAGCCCTTGGTCGCGCCCTTCTTGGAGCTCGCGTTGCGCGTGGCGCCGCGGCGCTTGGAGTTACCAGCCATGAGACAAGGGTAGTCGCGCGGCCACGTGCGCCGCGCATCGGCCCGTCGCGCGCCACTTGGCCGTACCGCTCAACACACACCGGTGGAACGAGTGACAGGTGTGGCCCATGCTGGGCCTCACCTGTCACGCGCGTCACACCGGCACCGGCTGTGTGTTGAGCGGCGCGGCGGGGCCGGGGTGGCAGCGCGGGGTGGCGGGCGGCTGAGATCGACCGAGTGAGGGAGTGGCGGTCCGCTTCAGGCGCCGTCGAGCGACCAGCGGGCGCCGTCCGCAGCGTCCTCGATCACGATGCCCGCGGCGGACAGCCGGTTGCGGATCTCGTCCGCAGTGGCCCAGTCCTTGGCGGCGCGGGCGGCCGCACGCGCAACGATGTCCGCGCGCACCAGCGAGTCGAGCGCGGTCATCGCGGCGTCGGAGCCGGAGTCCGCGGCGGCCCACTCGGGCGAGGCCGGGTCTAGCCCCAACGCGTCGAGCATCGCCCGCACGGATACGAGCGCGGCGGACACGGTCGGGTCGTCACCCGACGTCAGCGCGGCGTTGCCCGCACGCACGGACTCGTGCACGTGAGCCAAGGCCCGCGGCACGCCCAGGTCGTCGTTCATGGCTGCTACGAAGGGCTCGGGAAGCACGGCAGTCTCGATGGCATCGGCCGGGACGTCGCCGACGCGCTCGCTCGCCCGCGCGACGAAGCCGGCGAGGCGACCCCACGTCGCCGTGGCGTCCTCCATGGTCTGATCCGAGTACTCGAGCATCGAGCGGTAGTGCACCTGCGCGAGCGCGAGGCGGAGGGCCGGTGCGGGGTAGCGCGCGAGCACCTCGGACACCAGGAGGCCATTGCCCAGGGACTTGGACATCTTGGCGCCGGACTGGGTCACCCACGCCGAGTGCAGCCATGTTCGCGCGAACGCGTCGCCGGCCGCGCGGGACTGCGCCTGCTCGTTCTCGTGGTGCGGGAAGCGCAGGTCGAGCCCGCCGCCGTGGATGTCGAACTCGCGACCCAGGAAGCGCCTCGCCATCGCAGAGCACTCGATGTGCCAGCCCGGCCGGCCCGGGCCCCACGGCGAGTCCCATGCGGCCGTCTCCGGCTCGCCGGCCTTGGTGGCCTTCCAGAGTGCGAAGTCGCGCGGATCGCGCTTGGCGTCGGCGGGCGCATCGGGCGCGGGCGTGAGGTCCTCGAGCGCCTGGCGCGTGAGCGAGCCGTAGTCCGCGTAGGAGCGGACGTCGAAGTAGACGGAGCCCTCGTGCTCGTAGGCATGGCCGCGCTCGACCAGCGTCCCGACCAGCTCGATGATCTCGGGGATGTGACCGGTGGCGCGCGGCTCGGCGGCGGGCGGGCGCACGCCAACGGCGGCGTACGCGGCCTGGAACTCACGTTCGAACGTGAGCGCCCACTGCCACCAGGGAACCCCGGCCTCGGCGGCCTTGGCGAGCGTCTTGTCGTCGATGTCGGTGACGTTGCGCACCATGGTGACCTGGTGGCCCGTGCGCTCGAGCCAGCGCTGCAGGACGTCGAACGCGACGGCGCTGCGCAGGTGGCCCACGTGCGGGGAGCCCTGCACGGTGGGACCGCACAGGTAGATGCCCACCTTCCCGGGCTCGAGCGGCTCGAAGGCCCGCTCGGTGCGGGTGGCGGTGTCGTACAGGCTCAGGGTCACGCGAGCCAGGCTACCGGTCTGTCACGGGCGCGACCAGCGCCGTCGCGATCGCCGCGATCCCCTCGCCGCGACCCGTCAGACCCAGGCCGTCCGTGGTCGTGGCGCTGACGGTCACCTGCGCGCCGGCGGCCACGGACAGCGCCGCCTCGGCCTCCGCGCGGCGCGGCGCGAGCTTGGGGCGGTTGCCGAGGATCTGGATCGCGATGTTGCCGATCTCGAACCCTGCCCCACGGACCAGCCGCGCGGTCTCCGCGAGCAGCGCGGTGCCGGCCGCGCCGGCCCACTCGGGGCGGTCGGTGCCGAAGTTCGAGCCGAGGTCACCCAGGCCCGTGGCGCTCAGCAGCGCGTCACACGCCGCGTGCGCCGCGACGTCACCGTCGGAGTGTCCGCTCAGCGGCGTCTCGCCCGGCCATGTCAGTCCCGCGAGGGCCAGGTCTCCGTCCCCAGGCTCGCCGAACGCGTGGACATCCACGCCGATGCCGGTGCGCGCAGTCATGACACCTCCAGCTGTGATGCGATGGATAGAGCAAGAGGGAGGTCGGACGGACGGGTCACCTTGAAGCCCCACTCGTGGCCGTCCACGGCGACGATGCGGTAGCCGAGTTCGCGGGCGAGCGTCGCATCGTCAGTGGCGTCGGGACGGCCGCGGCGGTGGGCATCGAGCGCGACGCTGGCGCGGAAGGTCTGCGGAGTCTGGACGGAACGGAAGGAGGTGCGGTCGACGGGGTCGCCCAGCGTGCCGTCGTCGCCGGGCGCGGACACGAGGGTGTCGACGACGGGCATGACGGGGATGGCGCCGTCCGCGCCCGGCGACGTGGACGAGCCTGCGACGGCGGCGACGGTCGCGCGCACCACCTCGACCGGCTGGAACGCGCGCGCGGCGTCGTGAATCAGAACGATGTCGTCATCGGCCAACTCGAGCGCGGCGAGGCCTGCGGCGACGGACTCCTGGCGGGTCGCCCCGCCAGCCACGACGGTCACGCCGGGCGCACCGGTCACACCGGTCACGCCGGTCACGCCGGTCACGCCGGGCGCACCCGCGCACGCCTCACGGACCGCATCGAGGTGCGCGGCGGGCGCCGTGACGACGATGCGCTCAGCAACCCCAGCGATGCTCTCCACCGCCCAGGCGACCAGCGCCCTGCCGTGGATCGGTACGAGAGCCTTGGGCGCATCGGCCCCGAGGCGGGAACCGAAACCTGCGGCGGTGATCACCGCCGCGACGGTCACGACGCGAGGACCTCGTCCAGGCGGGCCTCGGCGGCCTCCTCGTCGCACTTCTCCGCGAGAGCGAGCTCGCTCACGAGGATCTGGCGCGCCTTGTGGAGCATGCGCTTCTCGCCGGCGGACAGACCCTTGTCGGTGTCGCGGCGGGACAGGTCGCGCACTACCTCGGCGACGCGGATCACATCGCCCGAGGCGAGCTTCTCGACGTTGGCCTTGTAGCGGCGCGACCAGTTGGTCGGCTCCTCGATGTAGGGCTCGCGCAGGACGCCGAAGACCTTCTCGAGGCCCTTCTCGTCGACGACGTCGCGGACACCCACGAGATCGACGTTCTCAGCGGGCACCTCGATGGTGAGGTCTCCCTGCGCGACCTTGAGCTTGAGGTAGGTCTTCTCCTCGCCCTTGATGGTGCGCTTCTTGATGTCCTGAATCTGCGCCGCACCGTGGTGCGGGTAGACGACGGTCTCGCCGACTGCAAAGTTCATTGTGGGTTGAGCCCTTCTTCGCGGACCCCCATTCTACCACCGCGCAAAAACCCGATAACAGGGCAACCAAGACTTGTCCAGGACCGACGCGCCGGTAGATCCGCGCTCCGGGCCCCCAGTATCCTGGTGCCAGTCCCGCCCCGAAAGGAACCCAGACACCGTGAAGTCCTCGCTTGCCGCCGGTGCCGCCGCCGCCATCGCCGTGACCGCCCTCGCCGGGTGCTCATACGTCAACCCGATCACCACGAAGGACAACTACGCCGCCTCCGACGGCACTCAGCTGGTCGTGGGCGACATCGAGGCGCTCAACCTCATCGTGGTCACGGAGGCCGAGGGCGAGCCCGCCACCATGATCGGCACGCTCCAGAACTCGTCGAGCGAGGACATCGCTATCCAGATCGTGTTCGACGGCGAGACCGCGAACGACGTGACGGTGCCGGCGCAGTCGAGCGCACTTCTGGGGCCCCAGGATGGCGCGACCGAGGTCAGCGGCACCGCACCCGCAGCGCCCGGGCTCACCACCGAGGTGACGATCGTCTCCGACGCCGAGGGCGGCTTCTACGTCGACGTGCCCGTGATGGACGCCACGCTGCCCGAGTACCAGCCGGTTCTCGACGCGATCGGCTGACGCGGCGCGGCGCCTGCGCGCCCGTCACGCCGCCTCTACGTGGTCCGGCCCACACACGCCTGGTACGGGTGTGACTGCTGTGCCGCATGTCTCGACTCCGGCGTCACTTCCGTCCCCTCAGTCCCGACCGTGTGTTGAGCGGCACGGGCGAGCGGGCGGGGAGCGCGAAACGGCGCCGGTCCCTGACGGGAGCCGGCGCCGAGCGCGAAGGACTCCGGATCAGCCGAAGCGACCCGAGATGTAGTCCTCGGTGGCCTTCTCGGAGGGCGTCGAGAACATCACCGGGGTGTCGTTCATCTCGATGAGCTTGCCCGGCTTGCCGGTGCCCGCGATGTTGAAGAACGCGGTGCGGTCGGACACGCGGGCGGCCTGCTGCATGTTGTGGGTGACGATCACGATCGTGTACTGCTCCTTGAGCACCTGGATGAGGTCCTCGATCGCGAGGGTCGAGATCGGGTCCAGCGCCGAGCACGGCTCGTCCATCAGCAGGACGTCCGGCTTGATGGCGATCGCACGTGCGATGCACAGACGCTG
>NZ_CAJXJX010000053.1 GCF_913055775.1 uncultured Demequina sp.
CTGCGCAGCAGCGGCCCCTCCTTGCGGACGGCGCGCGCGAGGAGGAAGGAGGTGGTCGAGGCGACAGCGACCACGAGCAGCGCCTCGTTCAGCGGCAGCACCTCCCCCAGGTTCCCGATGAGGGGCGGGACCATGAGGCCGGCGACCGTCGAGAAGGAGGCGACAGCGGCGACGCGAGCGGCGGCGTGCCGGGGGTCGTCGGCGGCGGCCGAGAACCCGATCGGCACGCCCAACGCCGCGCCGAGTCCCCACAGCGCGGCAGCGACCGGGACGAACGCGAAGGACGGCGCGAAGGCGAAGAGCAGCAGCCCGCACACGACGGACACCGCGCTCACCCGCAGCGCGACCACGCGGCCCAGGCGGCCGATGATGGGCGCACCGAACCATCGCACCGTCACCATCGACACGACGAACACCCAGTAGATGACGTCCCCCATGGCCTCCGGGCGGTCGAACTCGTCCACGACGGCGAGCGACATCCATTGGGCCGCGGTCATCTCCGTCATCGACGCCGCGAACACGATGAGGCCGATGAGGACCACGCGACGGTCGCGGTACTCGGCGCGCGCGGTCGCGAAGGGGCCCCCCAGGGACGCGGCGGGGACGTCCGGATCCGGCAAGCCGTCGATGACCGCCACCGGGATGATCGCGAGGCGCACGAGGGTGAGCAGCACCGCCATGCCCAGGAAGTGCCAGCCCGGCGCCACGCCCGCGTGGGACAGGATCGCGCCGATGCCCAGGGCGGCGGCCATGCCGATCGAGAAGGCGCCGTGGAACTGCGGCATCACCGCGCGCCCCAGGTGGCGCTCGACCGCCGCTGCCTCCGCATTCATCGCGACGTTGGTGAACGCGAACGAGAAGCTGACGAAGAAGTGCCCCACGGCGAAAACCGCCGGCGCACCCAGCACGGTCGACAGCGCGACCAGCGAGAATGCCGCGAGGTAGCTGAAGCTCGACCACCACAGGATCGCGCGCGTGCCGAAGCGCGCCGCGGTCCAGCCCGTCACCATGAGCGCCGCGAGCGCACCGAAGGCCCCGAAGATGATGAGGTTCGCAAGGCCGGAGACACTGACGTCGAGCGCATCCCTGACGGACGGAACGCGTGACAGGAACGTGGACAGCATCGCCCCCATGAGCGCGAACAGCCCCAGGACGCCCCAGCGGGCAGCGCGGACGCGCTGCGGGAGGGGCGCCGTGGTGGGGGCGTGGGCGAAGGGGTGACGCACGGAGATCCTGTCGTGATCGTGGTCGCACGGAATGCGGCGACGGCACGCCGTCGCCGACGCCCCGGGGCCCGATGAAGCCCCGCGCGTCTATTCTGCGACTACGCTGGTAGCAGCGTCAAAGTACGGGAGGGGCGTCGTGGCCGCGAAGAGAAGACCCACCATGGCAGACGTGGCCGCGCGTGCGGGAGTGTCCCTGTCGACGGTCTCGCTCGCCTATTCGGGCGCTGGACCCATCTCTCCAGAGATGAAGGCGCGGGTCGAGAAGGCCGCCGCCGACCTCGACTACAGCGGGCCGTCCGCGCAGGCTCGCGCGCTCCGTTCGGGGCGCTCCCACGTGGTGGGCGTGGTGATCCACGACACCTTCACGCTCGCGTTCCGCTCGCCGTACATCCTCAACGTCATGGACGGCCTGATCTCGAAGCTGGGCGACATGGGGCTCGGAGTGCTGCTGATCCCCAACCCTCCCGAGGACCCGGAGGCGAAGTCGCTGCTCGACTCCGCGCCGATGGACGCCGCGGTCGTCTTCCGCGTCCGCGACCACGACGAGCCCGCCGTCGAGAAGCTGCGCAAGCGCGCGCTCCCCTTCGTCGTGATGGACGGCGCCGCGCCGGCCGGTGCCGGTCAGGTGTCGATCGACGACACGACCGCTACGGTCCAGCTCATCGAGCACCTCCAGGCACTGGGCCACGAGCGCATCGGCACCATCACGCTGCCTCACGGACCCGGCGTCGAGACCGGGCTCCGCCCGATCGACTACATGCCGGAGTCCGCCTGGGCGCCCATGCACAATCGACTCGAGGCGTTCAGGCACGCCGGTGTCGAGCCGTGCGTCGTGGTCGAGGCCCGCGAGACCATGGTCGCCGAGGGCATCGCCGCGGGTCACATCGCGCTGACTCACGAGTCGCAGCCCACCGCCATCATCGCGCAGTCGGACGTGCTCGCGGCGGGCGTGGTCCAGGCGGCGCGCGAGCTCGACCTGAAGGTCCCGCAGGACGTGTCGGTCACCGGCTTCGACGGCATCGACCTCCCGTGGCTCGCGCCGCTCGAGCTCACCACGATCATCCAGGACGGCGTCGCCAAGGGCGAGGCCATGGCCGAGGAGGTCAAGGAGCTGCTGGGCGGCGAGACGCCGTCGCAGGTCTGGATGCCGCTCGAGTTCCGCCAGGGCACCTCGACCGGGCCGGTGCGGTCGGGAGACTGAGGCGGCCGCAGGCCTGGCCCCTAGTCGCAGTCGACGATCGCCTGCGCCCTGCCCAGCACCTTGGTGTCGCCGTGCTGCACGGTCAGGTCCACTCGCGCCGTGCGGCGGTCGTCGTCCAGGGCGCCGATGCGGGCCGTCACCGTGACCACGGCCTCGCCCGGGTTGGGGACGGGAATGGGGCGCGTGAAGCGCACCTGGAAGTCGGAGACGTTGCCCGCGCCGGCCCACTCCTCCACCACGGAGGCGGCGGAGCCCATGGTCAGCATCCCGTGCGCGATCACGCCCGGCAGACCCACCTCCTCCGCGATCACGTCGTTGTAGTGGATCGGGTTGAAGTCGCCGGAGGCGCCCGCGTAGCGGACGAGCGTGTCGCGGGTGAAGGTCAGCGCGCGCTCCGCCACCGTCTGGCCCACCTCGAGGCCCTCGAAGGCCGGGCTGGTCGACTCGGTCATGCCGCCTCCCTGACCGCGAGGGTGCTCGTCACCGTGGACACGGGCGCGCCGTCCTGGTCGACGAGCTCCGCGCGAGTGGTCACCATGGCGATGCCCGCGCGCTGCTTGATGCTGTCGATGTGGACCGTGGTCGAGATGAGGTCGCCCGCGACGAGCGGGCGCACATGGGTGAAGCGCTCGTCCGCGTGGACCACCATCGAGAAGTCCACGCCCACGTCAGGATCGGTGACGACGTGGAATTCCGCGCGCTGCGCGATGATCACCGCGAAGGTGGTCGGGGCGACCAGGTCGTCATACCCCTCCGCCTGGGCGACCGCGACGTCGCGGTGCGCGCCCGAGTAAGCGTCCACAGCGTCCGCGAACTCGCGGATCTTGACCCGCGTCACCTCGTAGGGCTCGAACGGGCCGTAGCTGCGACCCTCTGCATCCTGATTCACTGGCACGTCGCCAGCCTAGCGAAACGGAAGCGCCTGATCGCGACGGGCCGATGCGCCGGCGGAGTGCCGCTCAGCTCTCGCCTGACGTGTAGGTGTAGTTCACGAGCAGAGCGCGGTGGTCCGACCCGGTGATCGCGACCGTCTCGACGGCGCTCGCGCTGAAGGGGACATCGCGCACCAGGACGTGGTCGATCGCGACGAGCGGGAACGGCGAGCGGCTCTCGGGGAAGGTGAAACGCGGGCCCACGCCGGCCTGGTCCCTGGCGTGAGAGTAGCCCGCGTCGAGCAGGTCGCGGAAGGCTCGGTGGTCGGACGTGAGATTGAGGTCGCCCACCACGATCGCGGGGCCCGGGGTGGCCTCGAGAAGCTCGATGAGACTCTCCGTGTCTGCGCTCCACGCCTCGTGGGAGAACAGCCCAGGCGCGGCGGGGTGGGGCGCGATCACAGTGATGGCGCCGTCACCCGTCCCGAGGGTCGCGTGCGCGGTGCGCGCCACGAAGCCGTCGAGCGAGGCCGCGATCGCCAGAGGCTCGCGCGACCACAGTCCGGTGCCGGTGAACCCGGGCTCCGGGTAGGCCGCCGCGTACGGCAACTCCTCCTCGAGGCCTGCCTCGACGAGGGCGTCCTGGGCCTCAGGCGTGAGCTCCTGAATCGCGAGCAGGTCGACGTCGCGATCGCGGACCAGCGCCACGACCTGCTCGGCCTCGGCCTCGCCGAAGGTCATTGACACTGACGCGACTGTCAGCGCATGCGGTCCTCCGGGAAGAGTCTCGCTGCTCCAGACCGGCGCCATGGTGAACACCACCGGGACGCACGCCAGCACCGACACCCCCGCCAGCAGCGCCGAGCGGCCTGCGGCCGCACACACCAGCGACGCGGCGAACCCCGCGAGCGCCCACGGCGTCAGGGCAACGAGCACCGCGAACGGACCGGCCTCGAACCCGAGCTCACGCGCGGCGACCACGGCCAGCGTGGGTGCGAAGACCACCCATCCGAGCGCACGCGCCACCCCGCGCCACTGCACGCGCACGCGCCGCGGGCGTCGCGCTGGCGACGTCGACTGCCATCCAGCGACCGCATCGTCCCTGCCCAGTGTCATGACGAGAGTGTCCCACCCGGCCCCGGAATGCGGAAGGCCCGCCCCTCCTCGGAGGTGGCGGGCCTTCGCGTGTGAATCAGATCAGCGCGTCTCGCGGTGCGCGGTGTGCTTGCCGCACTTCCGGCAGAACTTGGAGAGCTCCACACGGTCAGGGTTGTTGCGACGATTCTTGCGCGTGATGTAGTTGCGGTCCTTGCACTCGGTGCAGGCCAGCGTGATCTTCGGGCGGACGTCGTTCTTGGCCATGGTTCTCTCCCAGCCTTGTCATGACGCGCTCGTCAAGCGCGTGAGCAGGCGGATCGCCTGCTTCGTAGCGAGGGCGGGACTCGAACCCGCGACCCCACGATTATGAGTCGTGTGCTCTAACCACCTGAGCTACCCCGCCATGACAGCGGCGTCCGTGAGAAACACCGCATATCAGAGCCCCGACAGGGAATCGAACCCTGGACCTTTTCCTTACCATGGAAACGCTCTGCCGACTGAGCTATCGGGGCAAGCCGGTCAAGAATACACGGCCCCGGGGGTGGAAGTGAAATCGGCCCCGAGGCGATGTCCGACGCCGTCACTAGAGTGTGCCAGGTGAGCCCCGACATCGGTGCCGCGGAGGCGCGGCGCATCTTCCTCGACGCCCAGTCGCTCGCCCGCAGACGCCCATCGCGCCGGCCGCGAGACGCCGACTTCGCGGCCTATCTCGAGCGTCAGGGCGTGCTGCAGCTGGACACCGTCAACGTGCTCGCGCGGGCCCACTACCTGCCGCTGTACTCGCGGCTGGGGCCGTACCGGCCCGCAGTTCTCGACGCGTTCCTGTGGGGAGACGAGCGCGGGCACTCCCCTCACGCCTTCGAGCACTGGGGCCACGAGGCCTCGGTGATGCCGCTCGACGTGCTGCCGCTGATGCACCACCGCATGCTCACCACCACCACGTGGAAGGCCCGCACCCGCGACGCGCTCGAACGGGAGCGGCCGGGGCTGCTCGCCCAGGTGCAGGCGGCCGTCGAGGAGTCGGGACCCGTGGTCGGCGCGGACCTCGAGCACCTGGCGCCGCGCGAGGGCCGCTCGGGCCCCTGGTGGGACGCGAGCCACGCCAAGGTCGCTGCCGAGTACCTGTTCATCACGGGAGGCGTCGCCGCGTCGCGTGGGCGGCACTTCGCGCGCACGTACGACGCGACGATGCGCGGGTGGGGTCTGCCCGCGGCGGACCGGGGCGACTGGGGAGTGCCGGCGGACGAGGCGCGCCAGGCTCTGTTCGACCGCGCGCTGTCCGCGTGCGGCATCGGCACTCCCAAGGACGTGTGCGACCACTTCCGACTCCCGTTCCAGGCGGGCCCCCGCACCCCGGGTGTCGCGGGCGGCAAGGCCTGGGCCGCATCGGCCGTGGAGAGGGGGCTCGCGCAGTGGGTGAGCGTCGAGGGCTGGGACGAGCCCGCGCTGCTCGCCACCGGGTCCGCGACGCCCGAGCGGCCGCACCACCGCGCGGCACAGGATCCCGGAAGGGCCACGGGGAGGGCGCTGCTCAGCCCGTTCGATCCCGTGTGCTGGTTCCGGCCGCGCCTCCAGCGGATGTTCGGCGTCGACTACCGCATCGAGATCTACACGCCCGAGTCCAAGCGGGTCTACGGCTACTACTGCCTGCCGCTCCTGGTGGGGGACCAGATCCCGGCACGGCTCGACCTCAAGGCGGACCGCAAGGCGGGCGTGCTGCGGGTGCTCGCGGCATGGCTCGAGCCGGGCGTCGCGACGGGTGCGAGGCGGATGACGAGCGCGCGCATCGCCGCCGCCGCCTCGGACGAGCTCGACCTGATGGCGCGGTGGCTGGGACTCGACAGCGTCGAGGTCAGCGATCGCGGCGACCTGGCGCGTCCGTTGCGTTCCCAGCGTGCCGCCTCACCAGGCGCGACGCCCTCCACGGCGATACTGTGAGGGCGTCAGACCACCCCCGCGCACAGACGCGCGCCGTACCGTCCTGAAGGAGTGCTGATGAGCACGTCGACCCCCGCATCGGCCCCTCACTCGGGAGCGAAGCTCAACGGCAAGGTCATCGCGATCAGCATCGGCGCCGCGCTGGGAGGCTTCCTGTTCGGCTTCGACTCCTCAGTGATCAACGGCGCCGTCGACTCGATCCAGGGGGAGTTCGAGCTGTCCGAGGGGTTCACCGGGTTCGTCGTGGCGTCGGCGCTGCTCGGCTGCGCGGTCGGCGCCTGGTTCGCGGGCACGCTCGCCAACAAGTACGGGCGCATTCGCGTCATGGTGATGTCGGCCATCGTGTTCCTCATCTCTTCGGTCGGCTCCGCCCTGTGCATCGGCGTCTGGGACCTCATGGCATGGCGCATCATCGCGGGCCTCGCGATCGGCGCGGCATCGGTCATCGCGCCCGCCTACATCGCCGAGGTCGCGCCCTCTGCCTTCCGCGGCCGGCTGGGGTCGCTCCAGCAGATGGCGATCGTCCTGGGTGTCTTCGCCGCGCTGCTGAGCGACCAGCTGCTCGCCGAGAGCGCGGACGGCGCTGCGAACGAGCTGTGGTGGGGCATCGAGGCATGGCGCTGGATGTTCCTCGTGTGCGTCGTGCCGGCGGTGGTCTATGGCGCGGCGGCGCTGACGCTGCCCGAGTCGCCGCGCTACCTCGTGAGCAAGCACCGGATCGACGAGGCGGCGGAGGTGCTTCGAGACTTCTCCGGCGAGGACGACGTCGACCACAAGATCGTCGAGATCCGCGTGTCCATGGGCGAGGACGAGCACCGCTCGCTCGGCGACCTGCGCGGCCGGGCGTGGGGTCTCAAGCCGATCGTGTGGACGGGCATCCTGCTGTCCGTGTTCCAGCAGTTCGTGGGCATCAACGTGATCTTCTACTACTCCACGACGCTGTGGCAGTCGGTCGGATTCGACGAGTCCGATGCCTTCCTCACCTCGACGATCACGTCGGTCACCAACGTCGTCGTCACCATCGTGGCGATCGCCCTGGTGGACAAGATCGGACGCCGCCTCCTGCTGCTCATCGGTTCCGCCGGCATGACCGTGTCGCTGGGCGTCATGGCGGTCGCCTTCAGCACCGCATCGCTCGATGCCTCGGGAAACGCGAGTCTCGAGGGCGCGTGGGCCACCACGGCGCTCATCGGAGCCAACGCGTTCGTGGTGTTCTTCGGGGCGACCTGGGGCCCGGTGGTGTGGGTGCTCCTGGGCGAGATCTTCCCGAACAAGATTCGCGCGTCCGCCCTCGCGGTCGCCGCGGCGGCGCAGTGGATGGCCAACTGGGCGATCACCGTGACGTTCCCCGAGCTCGCCTCGGTGAGTCTGGTGCTCGCGTACGGCTTCTACGCGTCGATGGCCCTCATCTCGTTCTTCTTCGTGTTCTACCGCGTGCCCGAGACCAAGGGCATGGAACTCGAGGAGATGTCCTCGGACGTCGCCGTCAAGCGGGGCCACTTCGTTCACACGGCGGCAGGGCCGGCTGCGGACGAGGTGGGCTGAGCCTCGGCGGCGCGCGGGGGGCCCCGCGCTCAGCCTCCACCAGGATCCACGACGCCTGCCATATCAACACTGGCGCTCCATTGCCGCGCTCAGATTCGCGGCCACTGTCTGAGCGCGCCAATGGAGCACGAGTGTGGATCTCAGCGCGGGCGTGTGCCGCAGTGGAGACTGAACGATGGCGGCCGCGGCGCGGCACTCGTTCGCTCACAGGATTCAGCCGGCGCCTGGAAACGTCACTCATGCACTCATGGCGCGCTCAGGCGCGGGCGGGGAGGCATGGTGGGGCCGCCGGGGAACGCGAAAGGCCCGGCCAAAGCCGGGCCCCACGTGGCAGGTGAGGGATTCGAACCCCCGAAGTCAGTGACGGCTGATTTACAGTCAGCTCCCTTTGGCCGCTCGGGCAACCTGCCATGCGCCTGGTCGAAACCGCAAGCGGCGCGCATGGAAGGATAGCAACAGAAAGGCCCCCGGCGCGAACCGGCGTCGGGGTCGCCCGGCCCCGACCGCATCGGCGCTCCTCGCGCCCCGACCCCAGGAGGACCCCATGGCAGGCGACAGCAGCTTCGACGTCGTGAGCAAGATCGACCGTCAGGAGGTCGACAACGCCCTCAACCAGGCCTACAAGGAGATCAACCAGCGCTACGACTTCCGCGACGTGGGCGCCTCGATCGAGTTCTCCGGCGAGGCCATCCTCATGAAGGCCAACTCCGCTGAGCGGGTCAAGGCGGTGCTCGACGTGCTGATCGGCAAGCTCGCCAAGCGCGGCATCTCCATGAAGTCCCTCGAGTACGGAGACCCGGTGCCCTCGGGCAAGGAGTTCCGCCTGGTCGCGGAGCTCAAGGAGGGGATCACCCAGGAGACCGCGAAGAAGCTCGGCAAGCTGATCCGCGACGAGGGCCCCAAGTCGGTGAAGTCGCAGATTCAGGGCGACGAGCTCCGCGTGCAGTCCAAGTCCCGCGACGACCTGCAGAAGACCATCCAGCTGCTCAAGGGCGCCGACGTCGACGTGGACCTGCAGTTCGTGAACTACCGCTGACGCCGCGGGCTTCGGGAGCCTGCCGCCCACTTCACGGCGACTGCTGGTGCAGCATCATGCGCCACCCGCCGCGGGAGCGCACATACGTACTGGCGAGCATCGCGTCGAACGGCGCCTCGTCGTCGCGCTCCGCGTGCACGCGGTAGGACACCACCGCAATGCCGGCACCGAGGTCGTGGACCGTCAGGTCGTCCAGCCGGTAGTCCTGCCAGCGGCGCGACTCTGCCATGCCGTCGATCGCATCGTCCCTCTCCATGACTCCGAACGGAAAGACCATCACGGCCTCGCGGGCGAGGACGTCGTCGTAGAAGTCGCGCGCCTCGCCCCGGGTCAAGGCCTCCCAACCGTCACGCTCCAGCGCCACCAGTTGCTCTGCCTCGTGAGTTCTCATCGTCCGTGCCTCCTCCGTCATCGCGTGGGGCGCGCACGGGGCGCCCATGCCTCGTTGGTGTCGTCAACGCACACGACCTCCCAGGCATGCCCGAACGCGCCGTCGCGGCCTCAAAGGGGCCTAGAAGTACTGCCCGTTCGAGCGCGCCATCTCCTCGAGGCGGCCGATGCGCTCGTCCATGGGCGGGTGCGTCGAGAACAGCTTCGCCATGCCCGCGCCCGAGAACGGGTTCGCAATCATCATGTGCGAGACGTTCTCGAGCGGCGCCTCCTGCGGCAGCGGGCGCGCCTGGGTTCCGGACTCGAGTTTGCGCAGCGCGCTCGCGAGAGCGAGGGGGTCGCCCGTGAGCGAGGCGCCGTCCTCGTCCGCGTCGTACTCGCGCGTCCGCGAGATCGCCATGCGGATGAGAGCGGCGGCGATGGGCGCGAGGAACAGCATCGCGAGCATGCCGATGGGGCCCAGTGGGTTGTCGCGGTTGTTGTTGCCGCCACCGAAGAAGAACAGCATCTGCGCCGCCGCCGTGATGAGGCCCGCGAACGCCGCCGCCACCGAGCCGATGAGGATGTCGCGGTTGTAGACGTGCATGAGCTCGTGGCCCAGCACGCCGCGCAGCTCGCGCTCGTCGAGCAGGTCAAGGATGCCCTCGGTGCAGCAAACCGCGGCGTTGTTGGGGTTGCGTCCCGTCGCGAACGCGTTCGGAGCTTGCGTGGGAGAGACGTACAGGCGCGGCATGGGCTGATTGGCCTCGGCGGACAGCTCGCGGACGATCCGATACATCGCCGGCTGCTCGACCTCGGTGACGGGTCGAGCGTGCATGGCGCGGATCGCGAGCTTGTCAGAGTTCCAGTAGCCGTAGAAGGTGCCGATCAGGCCCAGGCCCGCGAAGATCCAGATGTACTGGCCGCCGCCCACGAACGAGCCGATGCCCAGCAGCACGACCCACAGGAGCACGAAGAGCGCGCCCGTCTTGAGCCCGTTGAAGTATTGCTTTCCCACTGATCCTCCGAGGACATGTTGTTCGCACATTGAACGGGCGACCGCCTGTTCGGGTTCCCGCGTGCGGGGTGTCATGGAGCATCCGGGACGTTGGGCTCACGTCGGCCAGCCGATGCGATGGTGCACTGGAGATTGGAACGATTCAGAACCGCCCGATGCGCGGGCGTGCCGACCGAGCAGAGGAGCTCACCATGGCCTACCGCATGATCTGGAACCAGACGGCCTACTTCGGGGCCGGTTCCATCTCCGTCATCCCCGAGGAACTGAGCCGTCGCGGCTTCACCAAGGCGTTCGTGGTGACCGATCCGGTCTTGATCGAAACCGGCGTTGCCGGCCGCGTCACCGCGCTCCTGGACGACGCTGGCTTCGCCTACCAGCTCCACTCCGATGTGGTCCCGAACCCGCCCATCGAGAACGTCCGGAGCGGCGTCGCGGCGTTTCGCGAGTCGGGCGCCGACGTCCTGATCGCCATCGGCGGCGGATCTCCGCAGGACACCTGCAAGGCCATCGGCATCGTGGTGGCGAACCCCGAGTTCGAGGACGTGCGATCGCTCGAGGGCGTCGCGGACACCCAGAACCCGTCCGTGCCCATCATTGCCGTCCCCACCACGGCCGGGACCGCGTCCGAGACCACCATCAACTACGTCATCACTGACGTCGAGCGGCAGCGCAAGTTCGTGTGCGTCGACCCGCACGACATCCCGATCCTCGCGGTCGTGGACTCGGAGATGATGGCCAGCGCTCCGCGGGCGCTCAAGGTCGCCACCGGGCTCGATGCCCTCACACACGCGATCGAGGGCTACATCACTGCAGGCGCCTGGGAACTGTCCGACCTGTTCCATCTCAAGGCCATCCAGGTCATCGCCCAGGCGCTGCCGCTGGCCGCCGACGGCGACGCCGATGCCGCCGACCGCATGGCCCTGGGCCAGTACGTCGCCGGCATGGGCTACTCCAACGTGGGACTGGGACTCGTCCACGCGATGGCGCACCCCCTGGGGGCCTTCTACTCGGCCCCGCACGGCGTCGCGAACGGCGTCCTGCTGGCACCGGTGATGGCCTTCAATGCCTCCGACTCGGGAGAGAAGTACCGCGACATCGCGGCGGCATTCGGCGTCGCGGACGCCCACGCCATGCCCCTCGACGATGCGCGCGTGGCGGCCGTTGAGGCAGTTGCCTCACTCACTAGGGAGCTGGGCAACCCCACGACCATCACCGAGGTGGGCGCGACCGCCGCAGACGTGCCGGCGCTGGCGCAGGCGGCGTTCGACGACGTCTGCGCGGGCGGCAATCCCCGCGGCGCGACCGTCGAGCAGATCGAGGACCTGTACCGCGGACTGCTGTAGCGCGATGCAGCAGTGAGAATGCGCCGAGGGCCGGCACGGATACCCGTGCCGGCCCTCGGCGTTCGCGCCTGGCGCGCGACTACTGCGCCGCGCGCACGCGGTTCAGCGCGATGTCCGTCATCTCGTCGCGCGGCACGACCTTGATGCGCTCGCGACCGTCAGCCTCGCCCAGTGCGCGCTCGTGCGCGTCGAGCAGCTCCCAGTCGTGCCACTGGACCACGTCGACGCCCCGCTCGCGCAGGAGGTGCATGAGGTTGTCCGGGCTGAGCTGCTGAGCGCCCGCCTGGGTCTCCGCGTAGAGGCGCGGCGCGTCCTCGACGAGGTTCGCGATGGTCTCCTGCGCATCGGACTTGGTGTGTCCGATGAGGCCGACCGGGCCGCGCTTGATCCAACCCGTCGTGTAGAAGCCGTGCACGGCGTCGCCACCGTCCACCACGCGTCCGCCCTCGTTGGCGATGGTGCCCTTCGAGTGATCGAACGGCACACCCTCGATCTCGGTGCCGTAGTAGCCCACCGCGCGGTAGACCGCCTGCACCGGATAGTCGATGAACTCCCCGGTGCCCTTGACCGTGCCGTCGCCCTGCAGCTCGGTGCGCTCCACGCGCACGCCCACGACCTTGCCGTCCTCGCCCAGCACCTCGTGGGGGCTCTGGAGGAAGTGCAGGTGGATCCGGCGCGATGCCGTGCCCGGCTCCTTGAGCGCATAGTCAGTGAGCGTCTTGACGACCTGCTTCTGCTGCTTGTTGTTCTCCGCGACCTCCATCGAGGCCTCGTCGAACTCGTAGTCCGTCTCCGGGTACACGACAATGTCGACGTCCGGCACGTGTCCTAGCTCGCGCAGCTCGAGCGGCGAGAACTTGACCTGGGCGGGTCCGCGGCGGCCGAACACGTGGACATCGGTCACGGGATTGGACGCGAGGCCCTCGTAGACGTTCGCCGGGATCTCCGTCACAGCGATGTCCTTCGGGTGCTTCGACAGGACGCGGGCGACGTCCAGCGCGACGTTGCCGACGCCGAAGATCGCGACCTCCTTGGCCTCGAGGGGCCACGTGCGCGGAACATCGGGGTGGCCATCGAACCACGACACGAAGTCGGCGGCGCCGAACGATCCATCGAGCTCGATACCAGGGATGTTGAGGTCGGAATCCTCGAAGGCGCCGGTCGCGAAGATCACCGCGTCGTAGTGCTCGCGCAGGTCCTCGAGCGTGAGGTCCGTGCCCACGTTGACGTTGGCCAGCAGGCGGATGTCACCGCGGCCCAGGACGTTCGCGAGCGCGACGATGATCTGCTTGATGCGCGGGTGGTCCGGGGCGACGCCGTAGCGGACCAGACCGAACGGTGCGGGCAGACGCTCGATGATGTCGATCGACGTCGAGATGTCGGACTTGGACAGGATGTCGGCGGCATAGGTGCCAGCAGGTCCGGCGCCGACGATGGCGACGCGCAAGGGGCGTTCGGTGGTCACAGGTGTCTCACTTCGATTGGCGGAGGCGGCGCGCCCGGCCGTTCGGGCGCAACGGCACCAGAGTATAGACACACTCCGGCGGGCGGTCACGGCGCCGTCGAGCGCCACAAACCCCGGGGGGCATCGCACGCCTCACGCGCGCTGCGCTGCCTCTGCCGACTCCAGGTCGGGGTAGCCGGACATCGCCACCGTGAGCGACAGGATGCGCTCCGTGAGGTTGCGCCCCTGGTCCTCGAAGTCGCGCACGAGCGCCTCGTAGAGGTCGAACGTCGCGTCCGAATACGTGCCGAGCTCACCGCGCAGGTACGTCTCGAACGAGGTCTCCGCGAGAGTGTCGTCCGCGGTCCTGAGCACCCGCATGCTCGCGCCGAGACAGGGGTACTCGCCATGGAACTGAGCGGCCCAGCCAACCTGGCGCGCGATCACGCGCTCGTGGCGCTCGATGCGCTCGGCGGGAAGCACCGGCAGCCGCGGCGCGATCTCCGCCGTGTAGCGGGCGGGCTCCGTCGAGCTCATCATGCGCCCGTACTTCTCGGTGAGCAGGTTGCGTCCCGCGCTCTCCGCGGCCGAGAGGTCGTGCTCGTAGCTGTCGAGCAGGGGGATGCTCCATGCGAGGAACTGCGCGAGTCGCATCTGCCGGAACGTCTTCCAGTCGTCCTGGCACGCGGCACGCCCGTCATCGCCCTGGACCCGCTGGAACTGCCGCCACTCGGCGTCGACGATGCGCTGAGCTCGCGCCATGGTCTCGGGGAACAGCCGGTCATCCGCGGTCACGTCACACGCTCCGCAGCCAGGGGTCACGGATCCGCGCGCGCAGCTCGTCGCGGTGGGGCTCGAGGAAAGTGTCCGTCGCAGTCGAGAGCCGCTGGACTCGCAGCTCGTCGACGACTGCGGCGCATGCGCGCTCGATCGCGCCCTCGAGACCGCGCCGCGCGCCTCGCGCCCCGGCGCCGCCCTCGCCGAACTCCACTCCGCCCAGGCACGCCGCCGAAGCGAGCCGCACGGCCTCGCCGAGGTCGCGGTGCACGGTCGGCACGCGCGACCCAGGCCGGGCCGCGAGAGCGCGCAGCGCCGCCGGACGCCACTTGTAGTAGGGCAGGTACCCCACGCTCGAGGGTCGGTTGAGCAGGAAGACGGCCGATGCGGCCGCAGCCACGAACTCGCCCACCGCCGCCCAGGCCGCCTCGCCGTCGGCCCGGTCCAGCATGCGCGGGACGTTGTACTGGCCCGCCTGGGCCATCATCGCGATCCGCTGGCCCAGCCGCATCAGCAGCACGTCGTCCGGCATGCGAAGGAAACCACCCCTCGCCGCACCGAACGCGCCCAGCGGATCCGCGAAGACCGCGCCGTTCGTCGCGACGGCCAAGGTCGGCTCGTGGAGCGTGACCCACGCGCGAGCATCGTCCGGCGCCGCCCGCAGGCCCGTGAGCCGCTCGAAGAAGTCGCCGATCTCGAAGACGCCCACTCTCTGCTCCCGCGCGGATCGCGCAGTCGCGACGCGGGGTCCGACGCCGCGGAAGCGTCGAGGGAGCGCGTCGTACGCGGCCTGCAGCTCCTCGCCGTGCGCGTCCATGTCCTCGCGGGTGAGCCACAGGCACACTCCAGGCCCGAAGTCGTGATCGCGCGACACGGCGTCGTCGAATCCGTAGCACTCGGACCCGTGGCCCACGAGGCCCGCGGCGACGCGCCCGTGCAAGGCGGGCCGAGCCTGCACCATCGGCCGGACATGCTCCTCCCAGAACGCACGAGCGAGCGAAAGACCAGACTCGACTGGCGCGGACTGCGCCGGTGGCGTTCGCGGCGCGGCACCCGACCCAGTCGCCGACTCGGGGGACGGCACGGCACCGCCGGGGGTGACCGACCCCATGACCGGCGCAGTCCCGTGGCCGCTCGCCATCGCGGCCGCCGCCTGCTCGGCGTGGGCGAGGTTCTCGGCGGTGACCACGTACTGATCGCTCGACTCCCCGAACGCGGTCCGGGTCATGTCGAGCGCGCGCCGGTAGAGGCCGACCGCCTGCTCGGTCTCGCCACGCCGGAAGCACGACTCCGCGAGTCCGGCGAGCCCGGCCGCGGCATGTCCATCCTCGCGGCCGCATGCCTCGAAGATCTGCGCGGCTTCCTGCGCCCGGGCAGCGGCCTCGGACCCGCGACCCAGGTCGTGGCAGACCAGTGAGAGGTTGGTGAGCGTGCCGGCGATGTCCACATCGCGGTCGGGATCGACCGTGGTGCGCTCCAGGATCGCGAGGGCTTCGAGCAGCTGCTCGTGCGCAGCAGCGGGGTCACCCCGGTCGCCCAGCAGGATCGCGAGGTTGTTGCGCAGCGCCGCGAGCCGCCTGTCATCCGGGTCCAAGACCGCGAGCGCCTGCTCGAGCGCTTCGTCGTACGTGGCGCGCGCCTCGTCGCTCTGCCCGGCCGCGCGCTGGGCTGTCGCGATGTTGATCAGGGTCGTGACGTGGTTCTCGGTGCCCGGCCATCCGAGGGCGTCGGACAGCTCGCGCGCCTCGGCGGCGGCGCGGAGCGACCTGTCGTGGTCGCCGGTCGCACGCATCAGGCCCATCAGCTCATTGAGGATCGCGAGCCGAGCGGCGCGGTCCCCCAGCGACTCGGCCTCCGCGAGAGACTGATCGAGGAGCGCGGCGGCGGCATCAGGCCCCTCGCCGGCGCTGAACAGGCGGTCGAGCCTCGCGAGCATGCCCGAGACATCGAAGACCTCGGTGGGTGCGTCCACAGCGACATCCTTGGACCGATGGGACGGCATCTGGGGCGGGGACCATGCCGCGTCTCGAGCATAGGCCGCGTCGCCGCCGTGGCGTGGGGACGGTGGTCCCGGTGACGGCGCGGTGAGCGGGCGATGAATCCTGAGTGACGGCGCCGCGCGAGCATGGAACGGGCCCGCGGTCGCGTGCAACTCTCGTGTCGTGACCGCTTCGGCAGCGACCAGCACCCGCCCGGCGTCTCGCCCCGCGGCCCTCCCCCCTACCCTCGGACGGGCCCCCGCCACCGCATCGGCCGTGCACCTGAAGCCGGCGGCGCCGCCCTCCCTGCTCCGCGGCGCGGCGTACCTGCGCGACCTCACCTCGGCCGTCGCATCGGCCCAGCGCCGTGTGCGCCTGACGGCGCTCACGGTGAGCCGCGACGCCCTCACCTCTGACCTCATCGACGCGCTGATCGACGCCGCCGCTCGCGGCGTCGACGTGCGGGTGAGCGCGGACGTGTTCACCTACACGGCGGGATCGGCGTCCATGGTCGGCGGGGCGATGCCGTCGCGGCGCCGCACGAGCGCAGCGGCCCTCGACCGCGACCTGCGCGGCGCCGGAGGGACGATGCGGTGGCTGGGCCGCGAGACCGGCCTCCCGTTCCGGGGTCGCACGCACACGAAGCTGACGGTGGTGGACGACGTCGCGTGGTCCTTCGGCGGCGTCAACATGGACGATCCCGGGGTCACCAACGTCGACTACATGCTCCGCGTCGAGGATGCCGCGCTGGCCGACAGCCTGTCCTCGCTGCACGACGCCATCGCGGCAGAAGCCCCCCGGGAGCGGATGCCCGCGCAGGTCCTCGACCACGCCGTCGGCCGCGTGCTGATCGACGGGGGCAGACCGGGCGAGTCAGCGATCTACGCCGCCGCGCTCGCGTGGGCGCGCCGAGCCGAGAGCGTCCTCCACGTCTCGCAGTACTGCCCCACGGGGCCGCTGGGGCGCGAGGTCGCGCGCCGCGCGGACGGGCTGTGGTTCAACAGGCCGCGCCAGGCCGCGTTCGCGAACGCGACGCTGATCGCCTCCTCGATGGCGACGACGGGGCACCGGACGCGATACCGGCGCGAGCCGTACCTGCATGCGAAGGCGCTCGTGTTCACGATGCCGGACGGGGAGCGGGTCGCGATCACGGGTTCCCACAACTTCGTGGCCGCGGGAGTGCGGCTGGGCACCCGGGAGATCGCACTCGAGACGCGCGACCCGCACGTGATCGACCAGATCGAGCGGTTCCACACCGAGCACGTGCGCGCCGGCGCGCGGGCCCCGCATACCCACGGGGTATAGCGAGACGGCGGCGCGCCGTGCGAAGATCGCCCGCATGGCAACCCAGCAGAACGTGCGCGCATCGATGATGTGCTGCGACTGCTGTGCCATGTGTCTGTCGGCCTGATCGCCCACGGATACGTCCCCACGTAGCCCCTGGGCGCTCGGCCACCGAGCGCGGCCCAGCAGCGCTCACCTGGCCGAGAGCCCTCCCAGAATGTCGAGGAGACCTCGGTGACCGACACCGAAGCCACCACCACGCGCACCGCCGCTGAGATCGCGGAGGCTGAAGAGCGCCGCCGCCACCGCGAGGAGGCGCGCCTCATCCGCACGCGCGAGGCCGCGGCGCGCAAGAACACCGCGTCCAAGGACGGCCAGTGGGCCGCGGGCGACCGCACGCCGCTGAACCCCAACGAGGAGATGAAGGCGGCAGGCGACCCCCTGCTCGTGCGTCAGCGCATCGAGACCATGTACTCGAAGTGGGGCTTCTGGTCGATTCCTCCGGGGGACCTGCGCGGTCGCTTCCGCTGGTGGGGCCTGTACACGCAGCGCCGCCAGGGCATCGACGGCGGCAAGACCGCGATCC
>NZ_CAJXJX010000054.1 GCF_913055775.1 uncultured Demequina sp.
TGACACCGTCGGGCGGCTCGATGGGGCTTTTGCCGGCGCGACAACCCTCGACAACGAACCGGAGATCGTCTTCGGCGATGCTCCGACGGTGCTTGACGACGACGTAGATATCTATGATCCGGATCTCGACGAATCGGGAAGTTACGGTGGTTCCACACTGACGCTGCAGCGCCAGGACGGACCAAGCGCCGGCGACATGTTTACCGCCACTGGCACGCTCTCTGCGCTGGCCGAGGCGGGCGATGTCGTCGTAGGCGGGACGGTCATCGGTACCGTCGTTGAAAACTCCGGCGGCACGCTTCAACTTCTTTTCAATGCGAGTTCCACGCGTGGGCTCGTCAACGAGGCGCTGCGCCAGATCGCGAACTGGCAGGACGTGGAGATCACCGTCGCCGCGCAGGCGGTCCAGCGCTCAGGGTTCCCTGACGCGTACGCGGATCACGAGGAGGAGGGGCGACTGTGGGCGTCGGCGCTCACGGGTCATGGTGGAGACGTGTCCTGCGATCTTGGGGACGCCGCGCCCACGACGGCGCGCGCGTTCACGGAGCGGGTCACGGCGGACTTCGGCGAGGACGTGTACGCGCTCATGGTGGCCGATCTCGACTCCACGGCGACCGCTCTGGTCGCGAGCTCCGATGCCACGCTCGAGGCGGCGCTGCAGCGGTGGGCCGTGGCCGTCGCGGACGTCGAGGGAGTCATTGCCGCAGCCGATGCCGACGAGCCGTGGGTGCGCGACGGCGGGCCGTACGAGCGGGACGGCGACTCCGGCACGCTCATCGAGCTGCGCACGGAGTGACCGCGCGCGACTGGGAGGGGGCAGCGCCCTCAGGCCCAGCGCTTCTTGGCCTCCCGGATCGACTGGATCCATCCGTCGACCGCAGGCTGCGCGTAGGCGCCGCCCGCCTGCACGTTGAGCGCGACGATGTCATGGGTGTCGCCGTCGGCGTGGGTGACCCGCACGGTCAGGAAGGGCACCCTCCCGGGCTTCTCGGCCACGTCCACGCGCTTGAGGTCGCTCCACGGCGTCACGTAGGTGAGCCGAAACGGGTTGGGCTCCCACAGTCCGTCGTGGTCCAGGCGGACCTGGAGGGTCGCCAGCCGCACCGCGGAATACCCCGCGAACAGCGCCACGGGCACCAGCGCGAGCGACCAGAGCCGTCCCGGCGTCTCGAGCCAGAACACCCCGCCGATCACGCCCAGCACGATGACGCCGAAGAGGGCGTACATCCGCGACTGGCGCGTCGCGTCGCGATGGCGCAGCACCACCGCGCCGTGGCCGCTCCCGGCAGCCGGGTCAGCGCTCAGCGCTGCTCCAGCGGCACGTAGTCGCGCTCCACCTCGCCGGTATAGATCTGGCGCGGGCGGCCGATCTTGGTGCGCGGGTCGTCGAGCATCTCGCGGTAGTGCGCGATCCAGCCCGGCATGCGCCCCAGGGCGAACAGCGGCGTGAACATCGAGCGCGGGAAGCCCATGGCGGAGTACAGCAGACCCGTGTAGAAGTCGACGTTCGGGTAGAGCTTGCGCTCGATGAAGTACTCGTCGGACAGCGCGATCTCCTCGAGCTGCTGCGCCATCTGGAAGGTCTCGTCGCTTCCGCCCAGCTCGTTGAGGACCGTGTTCGCGACGTCCTTCACCACCGCGCCGCGGGGATCGTAGGACTTGTAGACGCGGTGGCCGAAGCCCATGAGGCGAGCACCCTCGGCCTTGTCCTTCACCTTGGCCACGAACTGCTCGACGGTGTCGCCGGACTCCTTGATCTGGTCGAACATCGACAGCGCGGCCTCGTTCGCACCGCCATGCAGCGGCCCAGACAGCGCGCCGATCCCCGCGGACACGGACGCGTAGATGTTGGCGTGCGAGGAGCCCACGATGCGCACCGTCGACGTCGAGCAGTTCTGCTCGTGGTCCGCGTGCAGGATGAGCAGCAGGTCGAGCGCCTTGCGGACCGTCGGGTCGATGTCGAGCTCGCCGTCGGGGCCGGAGAAGCCGATCCGCATGAACTCATCGACGTACGTGCCGGTCTTGCGGGGCTCGATCAGGTCGCCGCCCGTGACGCGCCGCTGCAGGTACGCGATCACGGTGGCGGTCTTGGCGAGCAGCTGGACGGTCGCGAGCTCGATCTCGTACTCGCCGCGTCCCACCGACTCGGGGTAGAAGGTCGACAGCGCGCTCGTGGCGCCCGACAGCACCGCCATCGGGTGCGCCTCGCGCGGGAAGGCCTCGAGGAATGACTTGATGCCCTCGTGGACGTGCATGTGCCGCGCGACGCGGTTGTTGAGCGCGTTCAGGAGCTCCTCGCTGGGCAGCTCGCCGTGGATCAGCAGGTAAGCGACCTCGAGGAACGTCGACTGCTCCGCCAGCTGCTCGATCGGGTAGCCGCGGTAGCGCAGGATTCCCGCGTCGCCATCGATGTAGGTGATCGAGCTCTCGCAGGAGGCCGTGTTCATGAACCCGGGGTCCACGGTCACCAGGCCGGTGTCCTTGAGGAGGGTCGAGACCGACACCCCGTCATTGCCCACGGTGGCGCGCTCGAGCGGCAGCTCGCGTGACGTTCCATCGACCGTGAGTCGGGCGTCGACAACTCGTGTCATACCTAGAGTCCTCCCGTGCGCCGCAGCGCCATTGTGCGTTCGCTTGGCAGCGAGTTTACCTGTCTTTGGACAGTCTCCGAGCCGCCTCCTGCACGCGCTCATCGGTGGCGGTCAGTGCAATGCGCACGTGCCGCGCCCCTGCGGTGCCGTAGAACGAGCCCGGAGCGGCGACGATGCCGCGATCCGCGAGCCACTCTATGGTGTCCCAGCAGTCCTCGTCACGCGTCGCCCACAGGTACAGACCCGCCTCGGAGCCCGACACCGTGAAGCCCGCGCCCCGGATCGCGGGCAGCAGGACCTCGCGCCGGGCCCGATACACGGCGCGCTGGGCCGCGACGTGGTCGTCATCGCCCAGCGCGACCGTCATCGCTGCCTGCACCGGAGCGGGAACGATCATGCCGGCGTGCTTGCGGGTCTCGAGCAGGCCCGCGATCAGCGCGGGGTTGCCGGCGGTGAACGCCGCGCGGTACCCGGCAAGCGAGCTCTGCTTGGACAGCGAGTACACGGCGAGCAGCCCGCCGTGCGAGTCGCCGCACACCTCGGGGTCGAGGATCGACGGCACGCCGCCGTCGGACCAGGGCTGGTCCCACGCGAGCGCCGCGTAGCACTCGTCCGATGCGACGACGGCGCCGATGCGCCGAGCGGCTTCGACCACGGCGCGCAGGTGGTCGCGCGACAGCACTGCGCCCGTCGGGTTCGACGGAGAGTTCACCCACACGAGACGCACGTCGTCGCGGTCGGCCCAGTCCTCGACGGCGTCCGTGGCGAGAGCCGATGCGCCCGCCAGGGTCGCGCCCACGGCGTAGGTGGGGTAGGCGGTCGCCGGGTGCACCACGGTGTCGCCCTCCCCCAGCCCGAGCAGGCTGGGCAGCCAGGCGACCAGCTCCTTCGAGCCCACCGTGGGGAGCACCGCATCGGCTGTCAGCCCGGTGACGCCCCGCGTCCGGGCGAACCACTCCACCACGGCCTTCCGCAGTGCGGCGGTTCCGTGGGTAGTCGGGTAGCCGGGCGCATCGGCCGCCGCGCGCAGCGCGTCCTGGATCAGGGACGGCGTGGGGTCGACGGGCGTGCCGACCGACAGGTCGACCACCCCATCGGGGTGGCGCCGGGCGCGCTCGCGGAACGGGACCAGCGAGTCCCAGGGAAAGTCAGGAAGCGAGCCCGGGTGCAGACCCATGCCGGCCGCTCAGCCGTTCGGGTTGGGCGGCAGCGACTTGATGAGGTCGTGGTCGTGCTCGATGAGCCCCATCTTGGCGGCACCACCGGGAGAGCCGATCTCCGAGAAGAACTCGACGTTCGCGTCGTAGTAGTCGGCCCACTTGTCGGGGACGTCGTCCTCGTAGTAGATGGCCTCGACTGGGCAGACCGGCTCGCAGGCGCCGCAGTCCACGCACTCGTCGGGGTGGATGTACAGCGAGCGCTCGCCCTCGTAGATGCAGTCGACGGGACACTCGTCGATGCATGCCTTGTCCTTGACGTCGACACAAGGCAGGGCGATGACGTACGTCACTGGTGCTCCTCCACTCCGGGTGCGGTGAACCGAATCCTCATCATAGCGCCGCGAAGGGCCCCGAGGGCACGGTTGTGCGGCCTCAGGAGTCGTCGTCCTCGTCGTCGTCGGTGACGCACTCGATCGCGTCATCGGGCTGGTAAGTCCAGGTGTCGATGTTCTCGTCGACCTGCTCGCCGTCGAGGAATACCCGCCGGGTATTCGTGATGGTGAAGCCCGGCTGGCCGGGCCCCTTGGCCTCGCAGTTCGCGGCGCGGACCTCCTTGACGCCCGGCTGCGTCACGTTGGTCTTGGGACCCACCGAGTTCTCGACCTCGAAGTGCGGCGTGGACCAGATGTCGACGTGGAGGCGGCCACCGTCGACGTAGCTGTTGATGAGCGCCGCGTACGGGGTGTTGTTGGTGAACCGCACGTTGATGGTGGTGCCCCAGAGGGTCGATTCGCGGCCCGCCGGGTAGCGGGTGAACCACACCGAGTGCGGGCGGTGCTGCAGCAGTTCGTAGCCGGCGAAGTACGCGGCGTTGTAGCTCGTGGTCGCCATCTGCGACAACCCGCCTCCCAGACCCGAGGTCAGGATGCCGTCGACGATCACATGTGCCTGGCCGTAGCCCTCCTCCTCGGTGATGGGCGACAGGAGCTCGTGCAGGTTGAACTCATCGCCGGGCATGAGCAACGTGCCCTCGACGTCCGCGGCGGCGGTGCGGAGGTTCTGGGTGCGGATGGGCTCCGCCGTCAGCGGGGTGTCGAAGGACGCGACGATCTCCTGCAGATCGGCGAGTCCCAGGTCCTCGGGCGAGACCTCAGCGTCGGCGGCGGTGTACGGCAGTTCCCCCGTGCGGTCGGGGCGTGCAGCGGCGGCCGTGATCACATCCACGAGCGCGTCGCCGTCGATGGTGATGCCGGGCGTGCCCTCGTCGATCACAATCTCGTGATCGTCGTCGAAGCTGACGGAGGCGTTCTCGCCCTCGGTTGCGAGCTCCGGGTCGTCCGCCACGATCTGGGTGGCGAGTCCAGGCCCGTCGATCTCGAGCTCGAGCCCGGTGGTGCCGACGACGACGGCCGCGTGATCCGCCACGGTCGCCGCCTCGACCGTGGTCTCGACGTCCTCACCCACGAGCGTGATCGGGCCGGCGAACACCACCTCCCGCAGGGTGTTCGCGAACGCCTGCGCATCCTCATCGGTGATGGAGGGATCCTCGACCTCGGCGATGAGCGCGACCGTCTGCGAATCGGGCCACGCCGCGGCCACCAGCTGCGCGGAGGACTCCTGGTCGACCGTCACCGCCGGACGGCCCTCGACCACCTCGACCGCGTCGCCGGCGATGCTGACCGTCGCGTCCTCAGCAGCGCCGTCGATCACCGTCGCGGCCTCGGCCATGGTCGCCGCGAGCTCGCTCTCGTCGACGACGGTCACCGGCTCGATGTGCCCGCCTCCCGTGATGTGCATCCACAGGCGGTCCGGCATGAGCGTGAAGCCTGTCACCTGGGCGACCGTGGCCTCGGCGTCCACACCGAGCCCTGCAGCCCCCGCAGTGGTCTCGTACTCGAGCCCGCCGGCCTCGAGGGTCAGCGCCTCGCCAGCAACGTCCGAGGACCGTGCGTCGACGGCCCCCGTGGCCTCGGCGACGGACATCCCGCCGATCGACAGCCCCAAGGTCTCGGTCTCGCGCGGCACGCTCCCCGACAGCAGGGCCTGAGCGCCCACGTAGAGAACTGCGAGCGCAACGATCACGAGCGGCACGATCGCGAGCGCCCGCCGCCGGCGTCGCGGCTTCGCCTCGGCGACGGGAGTGCTCGGCTCCGTGGCCGCAGGCTCTCCGGGAGTCCCGTGCGCCGACTGCACCGGAGACGCAGCCGAAGCTGACTCGGTCATCGCCGCGGCGCCCATCGCGCCCGCGGCGACGGCAGGCATCACCGCAGTGTCTCCCGCGTCGACGGGTTCCATGATCTGGGTCTCCGCCGCGTCGGGAGAGGCGTCGGGTGCGGGCTCGGGAGCGGCGTCGGGTGCGGGCTCGGGCTCCAGCGCCGGGACCGCGGAGTCGGACGACTCGGCGACCGCATCCTGGTCGTCGCTCGCCTGGTCCTCCGACTCGTGCGCGTCGGGAGCGGACGGCGCGGGCGTCGTCGGCTCGTAGCTTCCGGCATCCTGGTGGACCCAGTCCGGCAATGATCCCGCCAGTCGCTCCGCGGCAGCGGTGGACGCATTGGTGGCTCCTGCAGTCGTCGCTGCGGCACCCGCCACTGGCGCGGCGGCGAGCCACTCTGGAGTCCGGAGCTCGGAGGTGGGGACGCGCTCCTCGATCGGGGCGGCGGCCTCCGGGCCGGCCTCCCCGCCGGCCTCACCCGGATCGGTGGCACCAGCATCCGGCGCGCCACTGGCGGGCGCACCGGCATCGGGCGCACCACTGGCAGGCGCGACGTGCGCTCCCTTGCCCTGAGCGGCCCGGCGGCGCATCGACCGGTGAGCGGCGGAGTTGCGCCGGCGCGCGAGCTCCCGTTCCGCCTCCTGGCGCTGCAGTTGCCTACGCCGCGCCATGACGCCCCACCAGAATCCTGGTCGGCACGATCGCGGCCGCGATCATCACCACCGCCGACCCCACGAGCCAGGAGATGCCCAGCGCGTCCTGAGCGATCAGCACGGATCCACCGGGTCCCTCGAGCGACCACACCAGGGTCATCGCGACCCAGGTCGCCGCGAACGCGCCGAGCCCCGAGAAGCCCATCGACGTGCGCGCGAAGACCGCGGCGAACGCGACCATCAGCACGGATCCGATCACACCCCACGGCGCGAATCCGCGGTGAGCGACGGCGCCCACGCTCGCGGTGATGACGCCGCCAGCGGCGAGCACGAGGTAGGCAAGGGCGGTCTTCATGCGACCCAGGATAGGTGGTCGCGTTGACGCTCCTGGTACCGGCGCGAGCGCGTGTCCGCTATGCGTCGAGGCGCTTGGCGCGGGCGGTCGCGCGGGCGCGCTCGGTCTGATCGAGGATCACCTTGCGGATGCGTGTGTGCTCGGGAGTGACCTCGACGCACTCGTCCTCGCGCGCGAACTCGAGGGACTCCTCGAGGGTCAGCACGCGCGGCGGGGTGAGGCGCTCGAGCTCGTCACCGGTCGCGGACCGGATGTTGTTGAGCTTCTTCTCCTTGGTGATGTTCACGTCCATGTCCTCGCCGCGGGCGTTCTCGCCGACGACCATGCCCTCGTACGTCTCCTGCGTGGGCTTGACGAAGAACGTGCCGCGGTCCTGGAGCGTCAGCAGCGCGTTGGTGGTGACCGCGCCGGCGCGGTCGGCGACCAGCGAGCCCGACGTGCGGTACTCGATCGAGCCGGCCCACGGCGCGTAGCCGTGCGCGATCGACGAGGCGATGCCGGTGCCGCGGGTCTCGGTCAGGAATGTGGAACGGAAGCCGATGAGCCCGCGCGCGGGGACGATGAACTCCATGCGCACCCAGCCGGTGCCGTGGTTCGACATCGACTCCATGCGGCCGCGACGGCCCGCCATGAGCTGGGTGACGGCGCCCAGGTGCTCCTCGGGCACATCGATCGTCATGTGCTCCATGGGCTCGTGGACCTTGCCGTCGACCTGCTTGGTGACGACCTGCGGCTTGCCCACGGTGAGCTCGAAGCCCTCGCGACGCATCTGCTCGACGAGGATCGCGAGCGCGAGCTCACCACGGCCCTGGACCTCCCACGCGTCGGGACGGTCGGTGGGCAGCACGCGGATCGACACATTGCCGATGAGCTCCTTGTCGAGGCGGTCCTTGACCTGGCGCGCGGTGACCTTGGCTCCCTTGACGCGGCCGGCCAGGGGCGACGTGTTGATGCCGATGGTCATCGAGATCGCGGGGTCGTCGACCGTGATGCGCGGCAGCGGCCGCGGGTCGTCGACGTCGGTGAGGGTCTCGCCGATGGTGATCTCCTCGATGCCGGCCACGGCGACGATGTCGCCGGGCTGCGCGGACTCGGCAGGCACGCGCTCGAGGCCCTGCGTGCGCAGCAACTCGGTGATCTTCACGTTCTGGATCGAGCCGTCAGCACGGGCCCACGCGACCTGCTGGCCCTTGCGCAGCGTGCCGTTGAACACGCGCAGCAGCGCCAGGCGACCCAGGAACGGCGAAGCGTCGAGGTTGGTGACGTGGGCCTGCAGCGGGTGGCCGTCCTCATAGGACGGTCCGGGGATGCGCTCCATGATGGTCTGGAACAGCGGCTCGAGATTCTCGTTGTCGGGCAGCGAGCCGTCCGCGGGCTGCTCGAGCGACGCGCGCCCGGCCTTCGCGGACGCGAACACCACGGGCACCTCGAGGAGCGCGTCGATGTCGAGGTCCGGGACCTCGTCGTGGAGGTCGGCCGCGAGGCCCAGCAGCAGGTCGTGCGTCTCGTCGACCACGGCGGAGATGCGCGAATCGGGGCGGTCCACCTTGTTGACCACGATGATCACGGGCAGCTTGGCCGCGAGCGCCTTGCGCAGCACGAAGCGGGTCTGCGGCAGCGGACCCTCGGAGGCGTCCACGAGCAGCACCACGCCGTCGACCATCGACAGGCCGCGCTCGACCTCGCCGCCGAAGTCGGCGTGACCGGGGGTGTCGATGACGTTGATCGTCACGCCCTCGGGACCCGCCGCCTCGCCGGTGTAGCGGATCGCGGTGTTCTTCGCGAGGATCGTGATGCCCTTCTCGCGCTCGAGGTCCCCCGAGTCCATGGCGCGGTCCTCGATGTGGGCGTGATCGCCGTAGGCGCCGCCCTGGACGAGCATGCCGTCGACGAGGGTGGTCTTGCCGTGGTCGACGTGGGCGACGATCGCGACGTTGCGCAGGTCGGAGCGCACAGGCATGTCAGGGTCTCGTTTCGTAGATGAGGGGGTTGCGGGCGGGCCGATGCGCGCCGCAGCAGCGGGGGACGTGCTGAGACATTCTAGCGGGTGCGGGCACGCAGGGCCGATGCGAGGGTCGGGTGAGTGGACGCCGCTCGGCGGATGATGGTGGGACCATGGCGTGCATGACCGTCCATCGACTGCGCTCATCGCTCATGTGGGGATGGCTCGCCGTGGGCTTCGGGGCCATCGTCGCTGCGGCGCAGATCGCCACCGGTGGCTTCTCCCAAGCCCTCGTGGGCCTGGGGCTGGGGCTGGCGATCGCGGGCCTCGGGTGGGCGCTGTTCCTACGACCGGCAGTGATTCTGCGCGCGGACGCCGTCGAAGTGCGCAACGTCGTGCGGATCGGATCGATCTCGTGGGGGCGCATCGCGCACGTGGACCTCAAGTGGACGCTCGAGCTGGTCGGTGACGACGGCGCGCGAGTCGGCTCCTTCGCGGTACCGAGGAGTTCTGCTCCGCGCCGTCGCCGCACCGAGGAGCCCGCGGTCACCCCCAGCACGAGCGATCAGATCGCCAGCGAGATCCGTCAGCGCGCTGAGGCCGCGAGAGCAGGCGACATGCCTGCCGCCGGGCGCCAAGCGCCCTCCATCTCCCGGACCACGGATCTCACCGGGGTGGCGATCGTGCTCGCGTCGGCAGCTGCTGCCGTTCTCGCCTTCGTCGCCTGACCAGCGAGTCGCCCGGCGACGGTCGCCGCCGCAGCGTCAGGCATCGTCTTCCGCGTGAGCCTCCAAGAACTCGTAGAGCTCGCGGTCGTCGACGCCGGGATAGGTGCCGTGGGGCAGCGGGGAGAAGAGGTGCGTGTGGACCCGCGCGCTCGCCCACGCCCGGCCGGCCCAGCGTGACGCGAGCTCCTGCGCGGGACGGCGACAGCAGGTCGCGTCGGGGCAGGTCGAGTGCGCGCGGATGGTGGACTCGCGTCCGCGGAACCACCGCGACTCGCGGTACGGCACTCCCAGCGTGATCGAGTAGTCCTCCGGGTCCGCGGTGCCGGTCTGCGTGGACTCGAAGTATGTCCCGTTCGGGGTGTCCGTGTACTGGTAGTACTCGGTCGTGCGCGTGGTGCGAGCGAACGCGCGGCGCGCGCTCCACTGACGGCAGACGATCTCGCCGTCCGTCGCGCCCGTGACGTCCTGCGGCAGCGGCAGGCCGTCGTTCTCGTACGCGCGCACCACAGCGCCGTCGCCGGTGACCCTCAGGAAGTGGAGCGGAATGCCCAGGTGCACGGTGGCGAGGTTGGTGAACCGGAGCGCGGCGGCCTCGTGCGTCACGCCGAACGCATCGCGGAAGTCCTCGATCGCGATGGAGCGCTCGTCCTTGGCGGCCTGGAGGAACTCCACCGAGGGACCGCGCGGCATCAGGCACGCAGCCGCGAAGTAGCTGGACTCCAGGCGCTGGGTCAGGAAGTCCTCGTAGTCCAAGGGCTCCTCGTGACCCAGCACCGTGTGGGAGATCGCCTGGAGAGCGAGGGACCGCAGGCCGTGGCCGCCCGGGATGGACGCGGGCGGGATGAAGATCCTGCCGTTCTCGAGGTCCACCACGCAGCGCGCTGAGTGGGGCAGGTCGTCGGTGTGCACGATCGTGAAGCCGTGGCGTTCCGCCATCTCCGCCACCGTGCGGTGCGTCAGCGCTCCGCCAGTGTGGCCCACCGCCTCGACTTCCGCATCGGCCAGTTCCTCGATCTGCGGCAGGTAACTGTCCACGGAACGCAGGTAGTCCCGTTGACGGGTGTTGGCGCGTCGCGCCTGCTCGGGGGTCGCGAGCGCCGCACGCGCCCGCCGGTCGAGCTCGCGGTGCAGGCCCACGAGGGTCCGCAGCACGTCGTCGGGCATGGTCTTGGCGACCCGGACGGGCGGCAGCCCCAGCTCCTTGAAGCCGTGGGACGTCTGCGCACGCTCGAGCTCGATCTCGAGGGCCGCGCGCTCGGACGGCGCTGACTCATCGAGGAGCTCCGACAGCGGCACCGCGAGCGCCTCCGCGGCGTCAGTGAGCAGTGACAGCCGCGGCTCGCGCTTGCCGTTCTCGATCAACGACCACTGACTCGCCGCGACCCCTGTCTTCTCGCCCAGTTGGTCGAGGGTGAGCCCCGCACGCGTGCGGAAGTGGCGAATGCGGCGTCCCAACGTCACGATGTCCGGCATGGTCTTGACCATATCGAAAGAAACGCTGAATTTTCTACCGTCGGCGCCACAAAGACCTGGCTTGGCGACCATAGCGTCGAAAGCGAAGGACGATCTGCCAATCAGGAGGACTCATGACCGCCACCGCCGTCCGCTCCACCGCTCGTGCCGCTGCGCCCGCATCGGCCCATCCCTCGGTCATCGCCTGGGTCGAACGCATCGCGTCGCTCGCCCAGCCCGAGGACATCGTCTGGTGCGACGGCTCCGAGGAGGAGAGCGCACGCCTCACCGCACAGTTGGTCGACGCCGGCACCCTCACGCCGCTGGACCCGGTCAAGCGGCCCGGCAGTTACCTGGCGCGCTCCAACCCCGACGACGTCGCTCGCGTGGAATCGCGCACCTTCATCTGCACCAACGACGCGGCGGACGCAGGGCCCACCAACAACTGGGAAGAGCCGGTGACGATGCGCCGGACCCTCGACCGGGTGATGCTCGGGTCCATGAGCGGTCGAACGATGTACGTGATGCCGTTCTGCATGGGGCCGCTGGGCGGCCCCCTGTCGCGATACGGGGTGCAGGTCACGGACTCGCCGTACGTGGTGTTGTCGACGCGCACGATGACCCGCATGGGTACGGCCGCGCTCGAGCAGATCGGCCCCGACACCGACTGGGTTCCCGCCGTGCACTCTGTGGGTGCGCCGCTCGACCCCGGCCAGGAGGATGTCGCTTGGCCGTGCAACGAGACCAAGTACATCGTGCACTTCCCCGAGTCGCGCGAGATCTGGTCGTACGGCTCGGCCTACGGAGGCAACGCGATCCTGGCCAAGAAGGCGTTCGCGCTGCGCATCGCGTCGGCGATGGGCCACAACGAGGGCTGGATCGCGGCTCACATGCTGCTGCTGAAGGTCACCGGACCCACGGGTCGCGAGTTTCACGTGGCCGCAGCGTTCCCGAGCGCGTGCGGCAAGACCAACTTCGCCATGCTGCAGCCCTCGATCCCCGGGTGGAAGGTCGAGACCATCGGCGACGACATCGCCTGGCTCGCCCCCGGGGCGGACGGTCGCCTGCGCGCGATCAACCCCGAGGCCGGGTTCTTCGGCGTCGCTCCTGGGACCGGCGCGTCCACCAACCCGGTGGCCGTCGAGACGCTCACGCACGACGTGATCTACACGAACGTCGCACTCACCGACGACGGCGACGTGTGGTGGGAGGGGCTCACGGACGAGGTTCCCGAGCACCTCATCGACTGGCGCGGCAACGACTGGACGCCTGACTCGGAGACCCCCGCCGCGCACCCCAACTCGCGCTTCACTGTCTCCGCGGCGCAGTGCCCGACCATCGCGGACACCTGGGACCACCCCGACGGCGTCGTCGTCGACGCGGTGATCTTCGGAGGCCGCCGCGCCACCAACGTGCCCTTGGTCTCGCAGGCGCGCACGTGGGCGCACGGGATGTACATGGGAGCGACGCTCGCGTCGGAGCGCACGGCGGCCGCCGAGGGGACGCTGGGCGAGCTGCGACGCGACCCGTTCGCGATGCTGCCGTTCTGCGGTCAGCACATGGCCGAGCACTGGCAGGACTGGATCGACCTGGGCGCGAGGCTCGAGGCGACCGGCCAGGCCCCCAAGGTCTTCCAGGTGAACTGGTTCCGCAAGGGTGAAGACGGAGGCTTCCTGTGGCCCGGCTTCGGCGAGAACGCTCGCGTGCTCGCGTGGATCCTCGGCCGCGTCGAGGGGACCGCCCACGGATCGGAGAGCCCGTTCGGCGTGATCCCGGCGCCCGGCGAGATCGACTTCGAGGCCGCAGGGGTCGAGCCCGACCAGTGGCGCGCGCTGTTCGCCACGGACCGCGACGCCCTCATGGCGGAGGCGGACCAGACCGCGGAGTTCCTGTCCTCGATGGGATCGCGGGTTCCGCTCGCGATCGATGCCGAGCACGCGCTGCTGCGCCAGTCGCTCAGCGCCCTGCCGCACGGCTAGCCACCGCATCGGCGCCACCCGGCCCGCGCATCGTCCGTCTCCTTGACGGTGCGCGGGCCGCGGTGCGTCCGGGCCCCGCGCCATCCCACGCGCCGCCTGCATGCGAACCGCTCAACACACAGCCGTGACCCCAGTGGCGGATGTGATGGCAGCGCATGCACCCTCGCATCACCGTGCACTCGTGCCACACGCGTGTGTTGAGCGGTACACGGGGCGGACGCGGCCGCATCGAGACGGGTACCCGCGGCGAGAACGAGAGCCGGGCGGGCGGCGCGCTGGAGGGTGGTGCGCGCCGCCCGCCCGGTGGTACCCGCCGCACCGTGGGATCGCCACGGACGGCGAGAGCTGTGAGGCGCTAGACCGCGACGGGCGCGGGCGGGTCGGTGGCCGCGGGCGGCTCGGCGAGCGACTCGGCCACCGTGGGCGCGGGGCGCTCCCCGAGCTTGACCACGACGACGCCGGCGACCACGAGCAGCGCGCCGCCGATCTGCAGGGGTCCGGGCGCTTGGCCCAGCAGGAACCACGCGAACAGCGCGGCCGCCATGACCTCGATCAGCGCCACGAACGACCCCAGGCGCGCACCCAGGCGACGGGTCGCGGCGATGCCCGCGACGTACGCGGTCGCGGCGGTGACCACGCCCAGCACGAGCGCAACGGCCCACCACGGTGCGGCGAAGGGCACGAACTGCACGGTGTCCGTGGACCAGGCCATGGGCAGGATCCCGGTGGCTCCGGCGGTGCCGAGCACGACCAGAGCGACCACCAGGCCGCCCGCGGCGAGGGTCAGGGGCGGCAGCCCGTTGGACTCGTCGCCACCGATCACGAAGTAGACCGACGCCCCGACCATCGCACCGAGCGCCCACAGCACTCCCACGAGGTCCACGTCGGTGCCGCCGTGGAGGACATCCAGCAGCAGTACCAGGCCGGCGGCGGCGATGAGGGCGCCCGCGACGGTCAGCCGCGTGGGACGACTGCCGTGACGCAGCCACATCCACAGGACCACCGCGACGGGCGCCATGTACTCGATGAGGAGCGCGACGGAGACGTCCAGGTAGCCCACGGCGAAGAAGTAGCACAACTGCGCACCGGCCACGGCGAAGACGCCGTCATTGATCTCCGTCATTCCCTTTGCGCCGGAAATCAGGACCTGTTCGCCGTCGGCAAATCCGTGCGACGGCGCCGTCACCGTGACGGGGTCGGACCGGGTCGCACCGGTAATCGTCACGGGCGCATCGTAGACCAGCCCGGAATCGACATAGAAGGCATGCGCCTGGTCGTCGCCCGTCTGGTAGGCCGACGCGAACACCTCGACGAAGCGCCGCGTCTCGCCGCCGATCGTGCGCTTCGCGACGATCCAGAGCTCGTCCTCGTCGACGCCGGGGATGACGGCCACGCTCTCCGCCGCCGCGTTGCCGCCGTCAAAGGCGCCGCCGAGGATATGCCGCGACCAGCCGATCACGTCCTGATCCGGCTGGTAGGACAGCGAGCAGAGCTCGCCGTCGGCGCGCACGCACCACAGGGTGGAATCGAGTTCCTGTCGGTAGGTCATCTCCGTGAAGCCGCCGCGCGAGATGTGATCCGCCAGCAGCGTCATGTCGAGCGCCTGGTAGTTGTCGATCTCCAGCGCGAACGCGAATTCGAGGACCTTTCGCGCCGCGCGCTGCAGGAACAGCATGCGGCCGCGCATCTGCTGCGGCGCGACGTCGGCGGTGCCGTAGGCCGTCTGGCGCTTCACATCGATGTCGGTCGGCGTCAGCAGCGGGCCGTCCGACTGAACCAGCCATTCGCCGCCCACCGTACCGATGAACAGCTTCTGTCCCGGCGCCATCCAGCGGATGGCGTTCACCTGGTCGGCGGAGATCGTGTAGTCGAGCGCGTCGTCGTCTTCAACCGATCCGGCCCCGTCGTCGGGACGCATATTCTCGAAGTCGGCGGACTGCGACAGCCAGAAGGTCTGCGGCCGGTCGGTCGATCCGGCGAAGGCAAGACGCTGCTCGAAAAAGGCGACGGCGCGCGGATAACCCGTGGTGCCCGACCACGCGCCCAGCCGCCATTGCGACGACGCGGTCGTGCCGCCGAACGCCGTGCTCACGTCGGCGGTCACCGATGTCGGAGACGCGACGGCCGTGATCAGCGCATGCCCCCAATCGGACCCGTACTCGATCCGGACCAGCCGGCCGATATCGGCGTCGGCGAACCCGGCACCGCCGTTGATCCCCTCGGTACCGCTCGCGGTGATGGTGATGCCGGTCCCGCTCGCCGCCGACGGGCTCAACGTCGTCGCCGTCGCATTCACGGCAAACCACGGCCCGTCATGGAACAGCATTTCGGTCAGCGACCACGAGCTGTGGCCGGAGCGCGTGAGCTTGTGAACGGGATGGGTCTCGTGGCAGAT
Source organism: uncultured Demequina sp. (assembly GCF_913055775.1). Taxonomy (GTDB): domain Bacteria; phylum Actinomycetota; class Actinomycetes; order Actinomycetales; family Demequinaceae; genus Demequina. The sequence goes on from NZ_CAJXJX010000054.1 coordinate 15,471, forward strand.
CCACATCGTGTCCGCCGACTGCGCGACCTTGAGCGACGGCAGGTCGGCTGTGCCGTAGGGCATGCCGACCTCGACCGCCGCGGCGTCGATCAGGGAAACGTCGTCGATCCGGATCGTCTTCTGCGCCTCGTACCGGAACTGCAGGTAGAACGGCGACGTATCGGGGGTAAATGCGAAGACATGCCAGCCGGTGCCGAATTCTACGTCGTCCACGACCTCCGTCCCTTCGGACGTGGACCCGATGCGCAGCGTCACCGTATCGCCCGGCGCGCCCGCGATGCGGAACCGCAGCACGTGTTCCTGCCCCGTCGCGGTGGTGGCAACCGCCTGCTCGGCATGCGCCGCGTTGCCGCCGCCCGCCGCCGCGAGGCTGAGCATGCCCGCGGCCGCATCGTGCGCGATCGCACCACCGCCGGCGGACCGGTCGTCCCAGCCGGCGATATCTGCGGCGAAATCCCCATTGGCAACGACCGCATCGGTCGCCGCGGCGTCGATCCGGCCGCGGTCCTTGAAGAAGCGGAAATAGCCGTTGCCCGCCTCCAGGACGTAGGCCTGGTGGGTCGAGAACTGGAACGGGATCAGCCGCGGCTTCGCGTCGTGATCGCGGGCCTCGGCCACGAACATCGTGCCGGGACGGCGCATCGCACCGCCCTGCGGCAGCGGAATCATGTTTTCCAGCGTGGCGCAACCGAGCGGATATTTGCCGAAGTCCGTCCGCGCGACCATGCGCGGACCGAACTCGCCGGCATTCAGCGACGGCTGCAGGGGCGTTGCTCTGGGCATCGCGTCTCCTGTGGGTAATCGTTCGATTTTCGGAGGAAAGGTCTTCGCGCCTGTCGAAGGCGCAGCCCGCCCGCTTACTGCCGGCGGAAATACCGGGTGGCGACGTCAGGACGTCGCCGCATGGCGCACGGTGGGACCGGGTTCAGTGGAATCGGGCGCGGACTCAGATAACGGAGGGGTCGATCCGCTCGCCGGTAAATTCGTCCGTCAGGATCTTCTCGATGTCCTCGGGCGACCAGCCTTCTTCCGCAAGGAGTTCTTCGTCCGCCCTTTGCGAATAACAGAAATCCCCCCAGAAGGCGTCGCCGTCCTTCCAGCCGGTACTGGTCGCATACGTCTGTATGATATGCCAGCCGTCGTCACACTTGACGGTTCTCGCCACTGCGCCGACCTCGGTAATCTGAGGTTTCATGGACAGGGCCACGGGCTTCCGCTCTTTGCTCATCGCCGACAGCTCTCCTTCTGATTGCAGGTTAGTTCCCTTTTTGTTCCCCATCAACGGGTTTTCCGGAAATCAGTGCCCCCGGCTCCGACCCATTCCTCCCAGGCGCGCCGGAACGCGGCGCGGGACCGTTCCTTCTCGCGCGCTTGTTCGGATTGTAGTTCCTCCGGCACGGCACGGCCGTGATACGTCCTGAACCGCTCGTATACCGCGCGATTCCGGGCCGCGGCCCGCGCGAAGGGCGCCGGCACGATCTGCAGCTCCGCCGTCATTCCATTGTCGCGCTTCACCTGAAG
>NZ_CAJXJX010000055.1 GCF_913055775.1 uncultured Demequina sp.
CCGGGATGGCGAGCTCCTTGGCAATCCACTCTTCGCTCATGTGTTCCAGCGAGACCATCGCGGTTTCCACCGGGCCGGGGGCCACCGCGTTGATGCGAATCGCGGGCGCAAACTCGCGCGCCAGTGCCTTGGTCATGCCGATCACGCCCGCCTCGAGCAGAGAGCCGAGCCACTGGTTGTCGAGGATCTGGGCGTTGGCGGCGTCTCCGACGACCACACGGGTGCCCACGCCGGTACCGGCCCACGGGTTCACGCGGAAATCGGCGAAGGCCTCTGGGAGGTCAGCCAGCCGTCCTTGCCCGGCGAAGCCGATGCTGGTGAACTGCGAGGCGATCAGGGCGTCGATGTCGAGGAACGACCCCACCGTGCTCTCGAACAGTCGCGGCAGCACGAGCCCGACCAGGGTCACGATCGGGAGGGCGATCGCGGCGAGCACGAGCGCCACGCGCGGTCGCAGCAGGAGCGTCACCAGGAACATCACGCCGAGCACGACGACGCCCGTGCGCGAGACGGCGCTGAGCAGGCCCACCCCCATGGCGCCGATGCACGCGATGTACAGGAGCCGTCGGGTCAGGCTGACGCGGGGCCACGGGCTGTGCCTCATGAGGTAGATCGCCAGGGGGATGAGCATGCAGAACACCACGGACAGCGCGATCGGGTGCTGCGCTGAGGCGTACGCGCGCAGACCGCCCGCACGGAGAGACTCCGCGTCGTCACGCAGCAGCACGAGCGGCAGGAAGCGCTGGAGCTGGAGGAAGACGTTCACCCCGAAGTAGCGTTCGATGAACGCGAAGCATCCGATCGCGGCTCCGCCGATCACCATGAAGTTCAGCAGGATCATCACGACGCGCTCGGACCGCAGGAGCTGCCGGACGATCACCGCCGTCGAGAGCAGGAAACCCAGCTGGACCACGTTGCCGAGGGGCCCGATGACGGCTCCCGCCTCCGTGAGCGTGACCGCATTGAACATCAGCGAAGCGAACATGGTCCACAGGAAGATCGCGATGGACCAGCCCCACACGACCGGCCGCCACGTGAGCGACCTGCCCGTCATCACCGCGACCGCGATGGCGACGATGAGCGCGACGATCATCACGCGGTAGGGCTCGAGCGCGGGCCCGACGTCGATGGGAAGGGCGTAGCGGCGGATCGGCACGAACAGGATCACGGCCGTCAGCAGGAACAGCATCGTGGTCCAGGTGAAGATCCACTTCCGCAGCAGGAACGTCGCCGCTGCGGCGACGAGCGCGCCGCCCACCATCAGCGGATCGGCGAGGAGCACGGCGGCGATCACGACGGCGCCGATCGCGAGCGCGATGAGCACGTCGACTCCCCCCCGCAGGAGCCGATCGCGCCGGCTCATCGGGGTCAGCGAGGCGACCTCGACTGCCATGGCCGTCTAGACGCGCGTGGTCTTGCGGGCCTTGGAAGGCTTGTGGGCGCCGTCGTCGGAGTCGTCCTCGCTCGCGGGGTCGAGGTCCGGGTCGCCCTCACCGTCGTCGGAGTCGTCCTCGCTCGCGGGGTCGAGGTCCGGGTCGCCCTCGTCCGCGGCGGTCACACTGTCCGGGTCGCCCTCGCCGTCCTCAGTACTGACGGCGGCCTCATCAGCGTCGCTCGTGACATCCGTCTCACCCTCAGCCTCATCTTCGACGGCCATGCCTGCGCGCCTCTCGCGAAGCTTGTCGCGCACGGCGCCGACGATCAGTGCCGCGGCGATGAAGACCAGGAAGACCCCGAATCCGACGACGACGACGGGGATCAGCGGGTTGCTGCCCTCGACCTCCACCGCGACGGGGCCGTTCAGCTCCTCCAGGACGAGGCGGATGTCCTCGGCGATGCCCAGCTCGCGCTGCTCAGAGAGCACCATCTGCTCGAACGCATCCGTAGCCGATGCGGAGATGAGCTGTGCACGGTCCGCCGACTCGGCGACGCCGGCGATCTCGACGATCGGCAGCTCGAGCCTGCCGCCGAACCGCTCGTCCCCGTTGGGCTGCGTGGTGCGGCGCACCGCGACGATCGACTCTCCATCCCCCAGCGGACCGATCTCTGCCTCGACCGCGTCCGCGATCTGGTCCGACGAGGCCAGGTACGCAAGAATGATCGCCGAGTTCGACAGGTCGAGCGGCGTCGCCGGACGGATGATCAGCTCCTGCTCCGTGGGGTTGCCGTCGGCATCCAGCGGAATCGTCTCCGTCTCCTCAGGAATCTCCACCTGGTAGAGCTCCGGGGACGGCGCGGTCAGCAGCACCTTGGACGATGCGGTGAAGGTCTTGGTCGCGCGCGACACCACCTCGCCGTCGACGATGGCGAAGCCGGCGAAGAAGCCCGCGATCAGCGCGACGAGCACACCGACGGCAAGGACATACTTCTGCTCGATGAGCCGCCGAACATATGTGGGCTGTTCCATGGTCCACTCCCCCTCACGTGAGCCGCATGGCCCTCGTCACATCATCCCCCGTGAGGCCCCAATCCCCAACGGAAGCCCATCTGCCAGCGGTGTCGCTGGCAGGAGCCAGGGGATGACTCCTCCCCTGACCACTGTCGCACGAAGTTGTTTCGAGTGCGTGAACCAGGTGTGACAGGTGTGACGAATACCGCCCGCAAGGCTTGCATATCCGGCTGTGACGCGCAACCCTGGGTAGAGGCGTCGTCTTCGTCGCCACTGGGGGGGTGCACGTGGCCACTGGCCGTGTGCTCGTTGAGGGAACAGGAGGGGGCCTGTGGAATCCTCGCGCCGTTCGTCGGCCGCGGAGTCGACGCCAGCACAGGTGGGGGCACGCATCACGTCCGACCAGGTCAGCGTGATCCTGTGCACCCGCGACCGTGCGGAGATGCTCGACCGTGCGCTGGGCGCACTGTGCGCTGCGCTGGCAGACTCCGCCGAGATCATCGTGGTGGACTCGGGCTCGACCACGATCGACACGGCCCGCACGGCGGAGCGCCACAGTGTGCGGTACGTCCGCTCCGACATCCCGGGGCTCTCGATCGCGCGCAACCTCGGTCTCGAGACCTCCGAGCGAGAGATCGTGGTCTTCACGGACGACGACTGCCTGGTCGCGGAGGGCTTCCTGGATCCGCTCATCGAACCCTTCTCCTCCCCCGCCGTGGGCGCCACGACCGGACACCTGCGAGACATCTCGGATACCTCCGAGCGCGACCCGAACCCTCCCACCGCGATCCTCACCGACGTGCTCGACGGTCTCGACGCCGGCCACGGCGCGCTGATGGCGTTCCGCAGGTCGGTGATCACTGACCTTGGCGGGTTCGATCCTGTGCTCGGCGCCGGGCGGCACTTCGGCGGAGCCGAGGACACCGACGCGCTCTGCCGCGTCCTGGATGCCGGCCTCCACATCGCACGCGTGCAGGCTGCGGAGGTGCAGCACGTGTTCACGCGGGACGACGCCGACTATCGCCGCCTCGCCCGCGCGTACGGCCTCGGCACGGGCGCCATGTGCTCCAAGTGGCGACGCTCGTCGCGCACGAACGGTCGCCGCCTGACGGTGCGGATCGCGCGGGCCGCCAGCCGCTACGCGAGGCGTATGCGCACGACCCGCTCCAGGCGAGGTCAGGCCGCGTACATCGGCGGTCTTGTGAAGGGGATGCGCGAGGCCCGGCACGTGCCGGTGACGGGCACCGTCTTCACCGACGTGCAGCCGCCCGAGCCCGTCGTGCTGGGCGCCGCCGCGCCGCGCCCCGCCAGCGAGGTCAGCACATGAGCGGCAAGACCCGCGGAGCCCTCCGGTCCCTCATTGATCCGAGGACCTACGGCCATGCGCTCCGCCTGCTCCACTTCGCGTCGTACTCCCACGTGAGGCAGGTACGGCTCCTCGATCGGGGCCCCGACGTCAGCTTCGCGCCCAACGTCTCGTTCCGCAATGCCGAGCGCATCTCGCTGGGCGCCGGCAGCCACATCGGCGAGCACAGCATCCTGTGGGCCGGGAACTCGACCGGGCGCATCGTGCTCGGAGAGAAGTGCCTGCTCGCGCCGAACGTGACGATCACCGCGTCGAACTACGGCACGGCTCCCGATCAGCCGATCATGGATCAGGACACGGTCGAGGAGGACATCATGATCGGGCGCGACGTGTGGCTCGGCGCCAACACCGTTGTTCTCGCCGGCGTCACCATCGGCGATGGAGCCGTGGTCGCGGCAGGAGCGGTCGTCACCCGCGACGTGCCCGCCGGGGGGATCGTGGGCGGGGTCCCGGCGCGCGTGCTGTCGTGGCGTTCGGGCGCGCCGGTGGGGAGTGCGTGACATGAGCGCGCCCGAGGTGTCGGTCATCATCGTGAACTACAACACGCGCGACGAGACCGTCGCGTGTGTGCGCTCCGCGTTGGCCGCGACCACCACGGACATCGAGATCGTCGTCGTCGACAATGGCTCGCGCGACGGCAGCGTCGCGGCACTGCGGGAGCTCGGCGATCCTGTGACCGTCGTCGAGGCGGGGGCCAACCTCGGATTCGCCCGCGGCGTCAATCTGGGAGTGAGCCGCTCCGAGGCTCCCTGGGTGCTGCTGCTCAACCCCGACACCACGGTGCTCGACGGGGCTATCGATGCCCTCGTGTCGTTCGCTCGCGAGCACCCCGAGCACGGCCTGTACGGTGGGGAGCCGCGACCTTGTGGTCGCTCGCGTGCTACGCGTCGGGACTGTCGACCGTCTTCAAGCGCTCCCGCGTGTTCGATCCCGAGTCCCTGGGGCGCTGGGAGCGCGACACCGTGCGCGAGGTGCCGATCATCACCGGCTGCCTGCTGCTCACCCGTCGCGAGACCTGGGACGGGCTCGGCGGCATGGACGAACGGTTCTTCCTCTACGGAGAGGACGCCGAGTTCTCCGGGCGCGCGCGCGAGCACGGCTTCCGGCCCGTCATCGTCCCCGAGGCCACGATCATCCATGCCGTGGGCGGCTCCACCGAGCCCGGCGGGCGCAAGATGTCCCTGGTGCTGGCGGGCAAGGCGACAGTGCTGCGATCGCAGTGGAGCGCCGCCGCCGCCGCGATCGGCATCGCGCTTTTGCAGTGCGGCGCGGGCCTGCGCGCAGCGCCGTACGCGCTGCGCGGCCGGCAGGGCACGTGGACCCACGCGTGGACGCATCGGCGCGACTGGCGCGACGGGTATCCCGACGCCGAGTCCCGCCTCTTCACCGATGTCGGGCGTGCGCCGCACGCTGAGGGGGCGCGAGCATGAAGGTCTCCGCCCATGTCCCGACACGCCCACCGGGTGCTGCCGCAACGAGCACGGCACCTCACCAGAGAAAGGAAGATCCCATGTCCTCTACAGAGCACGACAAGGTCGCCGCGACTGAGGAGTCGATCGCCCAGTGGCTGATGGATCAGCTCGCCTTCTACGAGCAGATCGACCCGGAGACCATCACCCCTGACGCGCCGCTGAGCGAGATGGAGCTCGACTCGATCTACGTGCTGACGCTGTGCACCGAGATCGAGGACGCGTACGACCTCGAGGTCGACGCCAGCATCTTCGCCGAGCACGGCACGCTCCGCGAGGTCGCCGCCGAGCTCGCGTCGCGGGCCGCCGACGGTTGACCGCCGCCACGATCTCCTCTCCCCTGGCGCTCGACGCCCGGGGAACTGCCGCGATTGCCGGGCACGCAGTGCACTGGCGCCTGGGCACCGTGCCCGGAGCGAGCCGCGCGGATCTCTCGGCGCTCGCCCGCGCATGGCTCGAGGAGATCGTGAACGCGCGGGACCTCTTCGCCTGGAACGGCCTGACGCGCGCGTCCGCCACCGCGAAGCCGCGTCCGCGGAACGCCCCGGATGCGGACGTGAGCATCTCGCACAGCAGCACCATGCTCCTCGTGGGGGCCTGCGCCGACGCCAGGATCGGCGTCGATATCGAGGCCGGTCCATTCCGCGCCTTCGACTCGCCTGCGCTGGTGAGGCGCATGTGCACGCCCCACGAGTCGACCACGGCGCAGTCACTGGACGACGACGCGAGGCGTCGCTACCTCGCGCGCGTGTGGACGTCGAAGGAGGCCCAGACCAAGGCGACGGGAACGGGCCTGGTGACGGACTTCCGGACCCTTGACTCCGGTGCCCGGCCGCACTTCCCCCTGCAGCCCTTCGAGGCGCACCTTGCCGTCGCCGACCGCGACGCTGTCCTCCACGCCCACACGCTGGTTCTGGAGGACTCCCGTGACTGACGTCTCCAGCCCTGACCGCGCCGGTGCCGAGCCGAGCGACGGGCGCACGAGGCCCTTCGCCGAGTTCATGCAGATCTGGGAGGAGGGCTACCTTTCGGACCGCATCTCGTACGAGAACATGCACACCTACGGCTTCTTCCTCATGGACGGAGACCCCCTCCGCGGAGCGGATGGCCGGGTGGACCGCGCCAAGCTGACCGCGTACATCGACGCCAAGGTCGCGAGCATGCCCGACCTGCGCCTCCGGCTCCAGCGGTCCGCTCTGGGACTCACCCCTCCGGCCTGGGTGCCGGACACCGCTTTCGACGTGGCCGAGCACGTGGTGTTCGCCGACGAGGTCGTCGATCTCGACACTGCGGACGCGCGGACCCTCGCCGGCGCCCATGACGGCGTCATGCCCCTGAAGCATCCGCTGTGGCGCATGCGCGTGACCGAGCTCACCGACGGCGGCGTCGCCCTCGGCATCGTGCGGCACCACGCGATCTTCGACGGCGCGATCGCGATGACACTCATGCGCAAGTTCCATCAGAAGTCCCCCGACGAGCCGGTTCCGGCGCCGCAGGACCCGTATGCCGGGGAACGCCCGGCGACCGCCTGGCAGCTGCCGCTGATCGCACTCCAGCAGTGGTGGGGCCGCCAGGACTCGTGGTCCGCGGCGTGGCGGAACTACTGGTCCAAGTCGTTCCTGCGCCGGGGGCGCCGCGCGGCGGCGAGACTGGTGCTGCCGCTGCGGTACAACCGCGGCGGCGACGAGCTGCGGGACCGGGTGCTGCCACCGGTTGCCTCCGACTACCGGATCATTGACGCTGCGCTGGCGAGCAAGCGCGCACGCGAGTACGGCGGGTCGATGGGCGACCTGCTGGCCAGCGCGATCATCAGCGCATGGGACGGGCCCGAGCGCACCGTCAGCCTGCGCGTACCCGTGTCGCTGCACAGCCCGGCGACACCCCGGTATCGCAACCACATCCTCGACCTCGACGTGGTGGGCGATGCCGACGACGACGTCGCCACGCGAGTCGCGTCGATCGGCGCGCAGGTGAAGGGACGCGGCGAGGGTGCTGAGGCTGCGTACGCCGACGCCCTCGAGATCGGCACGTCGACGCTGCTGCCGTGGTTCGCGAAGGCCGCGTACTTCTGCGGCGCCCAGGTCCGGGCCATGGTTCCCTTCCCCTCGAGCAGCGGGACCGACCAGATCTCCGCCGCAGGAGTGCTCTACGACGGCTCCGTGGTCGTGGGCGTGAACGTGCCCGCGACGCGCGACCTGAGGGCGACTGTCAGCCAGATCTATGAGCACATGACGGGCGCACCTGACCCGGGGCGATCGTGACACCACGGACGGCGGCAGACGGGCCCACCGTGTCCGTCGTGATTCCCTCGTATCGCCGGGTCGACCGCGTCCCGCCGTTAGTCGCCGAGTACCTGCGGCAGGGGGCCGACCAGGTCGTCGTCGTGCTCGATGGGCCGCACCCCGGGTGGGAGCACGCACTCGGTGACTGGCTCGACGACGCGCGTGTGACAGTGAGTGAACTGGCTGTGAATGGCGGCCTGGCGCTCGCGCGCATCGAGGGGCTCGCGAACGCACGCTGTGACGTCGTGATCTGCGCGGACGACGACGTGGAGCCGCACGAGGGCTACATCGATGCGCACCGCGCGTTCCATGCGACGCACCGCGACAGCGTGCTGCTGGGCTACATGCCCGTCGCGCTGCCCCCGAAGCGAGGCTCCGACGACGCGCCAACGTACCTCTACGCGCGCGAGTACGAGATGCAGGCACAGGTGTGGCGCAGGGCCGAGTCGGCCACGATCCTGCAGTCGCTGTGGGGCGGCACGATCAGCCTCCCGCGCGCGCTCTATGAGCGTGCGGAGGAGCTCAAGCCCTCGGTGCGACTCGACTACAACGAAGACCTCGACCTGGGCCTGCGCCTGATTGAGCTCGGCGCTCGGGCGAGCTTCGATGAGCGGGCGGCGGCCTCCCACCACCATGTGCGTCACCTGGCGGGATACATCAAGGAGTGCACGGATCGTGGCACCGCGGTCGCCGCCATCGAATCCCGGTGGAACTCCCGGCCCGCGCAGCTCACGCCGGTCGTCGAGATCCCCCCGGAGTACAGTCGCGCGCTCGGCAGGATGCAGCGCCTGATCGCCGGCCGCGACGACGGCGGCGCGGTCCAGTGGGCGGCTGTCGCGGCGTACCGGGCGGCCGGGGCGGTCCGGCTGTTCGCGCTCCAGGACCGCGTGGCTCGCATGCTGCGCCGGGCGCTGGCGATGCGCGGCTACCGGCTTGCTACAGCGCCTCGCGACGCTGCCGCGTCTGCTCCGCGCGCGCCGCAAGATCCGCATCCGCAGGATACGAGACCTGCTCGAGCGTGAGGCCGTGCGCGGGCGCCACCGCGATGGCCTGCGAGCGCTCGCTCTCTGAGGCGACCGCCGCGAGCCACTCGAGGTCGCGCCGGCCCTCCCCGACGGCGAGCAGCGCGCCCACGAGGGACCGCACCATCGAGTGGCAGAACGCGTCCGCGCGCACGGTCGCGACCACCAGGCCCTCATCGACTCCGGATGCGACCCGGGCCCACGACAGTTCCGTGAGCGTGCGGATGGTGGTCGCGCCTTCGCGTCCACGGCAGAAGGGCGCGAAGTCGCGCAGGCCCGTGAGCAGGGCGGATGCGCGGTTCAGCTCCGCGACGTCGAGCGCCTTGTCGTGCCACAGGACATGCCTGCGCGTCAGCGGGTCCCGCAGTTCGAGGCGGTCGCACACCCGGTAGGCGTACCGCCGTTCGGTGGCCGAGAAGCGGGCGTCGAAGCCCTCGGGAGCGACGGACGCCCGAGCGATGCGGACGTCATCGGGCAGCACCCCGTCCAAGCGGTCGCGCAGCCCATCCTCGGGCGCACGCACGCAGCGACCCGGCATGCGGTCCCAGGAGGTGCGCGGCACGTCCACGTGAGCGACCTGTCCGCGGGCGTGGACCCCGGCATCGGTGCGTCCCGCCACGGTGACGCGCGCTCCCAACGGAGCCCCCGCATCGTCCCTGATGAGGCGGGCCAGCCCCGCCTCGATCTCCCCCTGCACCGTCCGGAGCCCGGGTTGCGTCGCCCAGCCGGAGAAGCCGGTGCCGTCGTAGGAAAGATCGAGGCGGACCCTCACGACGTCACTGGTGTGTTCCGTCATGAGAGCCCGCCTCGGTGACCGGACGCGCGGGAACCAGCCCGCGCATCGGCCGTCGTTACTTGTCGTCCGCCTTCTCAGCAGCCTCGTCGGCGCCCTCGGGGGCCTCCTCGACCGGCGCCTCCTCGACCTCGGCCTCGGGGGCCTCCTCGACGGGGGCCTCCTCGACCTTCTCGGCCTTGGGGGCGGCCTTCTTGGCAGCCTTCTCGGCCTCCTTGGTGACAGCCTTCTTGGCCGGCGCGCCGAACTCGACGAGCTCGATCACGGCCATGGGGGCGTTGTCACCCTTGCGGGGGCCGACCTTGGTGATGCGGGTGTAGCCGCCGTCACGCTCGGCGAAGCCGGGGCCGATCTCGGTGAACAGGGTGTGCACGACGCCCTTGTCCGACAGCAGGCCCAGCACCTTGCGGCGGGCGGCGAGGTCGCCGCGCTTCGCGTGGGTGATGAGACGCTCGGCGTACGGGCGCAGGCGCTTGGCCTTGGCGGTGGTGGTGGTGATGCGGCCGTGCTCGAACAGGCTCTGCGCGAGGTTCGCCAGGATCTGACGCTCGTGCGCAGGACCGCCGCCCAGGCGCGCTCCCTTGGTGGGGGTAGGCATGGTTGCAGGTTCTCCTTGTTACTCTTCGCTGCCCGAGAAGTACACGCCCGCGGAACCGGCGTCGTACTCGACGGCGCCGTCCTTGAGCGAGAAGCCCAGCTCGGCGAGCTTCTCCTTGACCTCGGTGATCGACTTCTGCCCGAAGTTGCGGATGTCCATGAGGTCCGCCTCGGAGCGGGCGGTCAACTCGCCCACGGTGTGGATGCCCTCGCGCTTGAGGCAGTTGTACGAGCGCTGGGTGAGGTTGAGCTCCTCGATGGGCTGGTTGTAGTCCTCCTCGATGGACTCCTCGGAGTCCGAGGGGCCGATCTCGATGCCCTCGGCAGCCTCGTTGAGGCCCTTCGCGAGCGAGAACAGCTCGACCAGCGTCGATCCGGCGGACGCGACGGCGTCACCGGGCGAGATCGAGTTCTTGGTCTCGACGTCGATGATCAGCTCGTCGAAGTCGGTGCGCTGGGCCACACGGGTCGCCTGGACCTTGTAGGTGACCTTGAGCACCGGCGAGTAGATCGAGTCGACGGGGATCTGCCCGATCTCCGCGTCGTAGCTCTTGTTCATCGACGCGGGCACGTAGCCACGGCCGCGCTCGACCGTGAGCTCGACCTCGAACTTGGCCTTCGAGTTGAGCGTGGCGATGTGCAGGTCGGGGTTGTGGACCTCGACGCCGGCGGGCGGCGCGATGTCGGCACCGGTGACGGCGCCGGCACCCGACTTGCGCAGGTACATGACGACGGGCTCGTCGTGGGTCGACGAGACCACGAGGTTCTTGAGGTTGAGCAGGATCTCGGTCACGTCCTCCTTCACGCCCTCGATGGTCGTGAACTCGTGGAGGACGCCCTCGAAGCGCACCGAGGTGATGGCCGCGCCCGGGATGGACGACAGCAGCGTGCGGCGGAGGGAGTTGCCGAGCGTGTAGCCGAAGCCAGGCTCGAGCGGCTTGAGGGAGAACTGCGAACGGTTGTCCGAGATGACCTTCTCGGTCAGCTGGGGACGCTGTGCGATGAGCACTGTTGCTTCCTTTCCGAGCACCCGCTATTTGATGCTCGCAAGTCCCGACGGATCGGTCCGGCGGGGTGGAGGTTGTTCAGTTGAAAGGATTCGGGAGGGCCGATGCGCGGGGCACCGGCCGCCCGGGGGCGGGGTCGCGCGCTTCTCGCCTGGGCGAGGGCGCGCGGCCCCCGTTCGCTAGTTGCGGCGGCGCTTGGGCGGGCGGCAGCCGTTGTGCGCCTGCGGGGTGACGTCCTTGATGGAGGTCACCTCGAGGCCGGCGGCCGTGAGCGAGCGGATCGCGGTGTCGCGACCGGAGCCCGGGCCCTTGACGAACACGTCGACCTTGGACATGCCCGCGTCCTGCGCGCGGCGCGCGGCGGCCTCGGCGGCCATCTGCGCGGCGTAGGGCGTGGACTTGCGGGAGCCCTTGAAGCCCACCTGACCCGACGACGACCACGACACGACGGCGCCCGAGGGGTCCGTGATCGAGATGATCGTGTTGTTGAAGGTCGACTTGATGTGGGCCTGGCCGTGCGCGACGGTCTTCTTGATCTTCTTGCGCGGCTTGCGCGTGGGAGCTGCCATGGCTTACTTCTTCTTTCCGGCGACGGTCTTCTTGGGGCCCTTGCGCGTGCGCGCGTTGGTCTTGGTGCGCTGTCCGCGGACAGGCATGCCACGACGGTGGCGCAGACCCTGGTAGTTGCCGATCTCCACCTTGCGGCGGATGTCGCCCTGGACCGTGCGGCGCAGGTCGCCCTCGACCTCGAAGTTGGCCTCGATGAAGTCACGGATGGCGACGAGCTCGGAGTCGCCCGCGTCCTTGACGCGGAGGTCCGGGCTGACGCCGGTGGCGGCGAGGATCTGCTGCGCACGAGTGCGGCCGATCCCGTAGATGTAGGTGAGCGCGATCTCCATGCGCTTCTCGCGCGGGAGGTCGACGCCAACGATGCGTGCCATTGTCTTTCTTCTACTCCTCAGTAGTCGGAGGTCTGACGCTCAGGCTTCCCGCTGGATGGTGGTGCGGGCCCCGGCCTCCGAGCCGGGGGCTGCCTTGCGGCTGCCTGAACGCGGTCTGTGTTGTTGTCTAGCCCTGACGCTGCTTGTGGCGCAGGTTGTCGCAGATGACCATGACTCGGCCATTGCGACGGATCACCTTGCACTTGTCGCAGATGGGCTTGACGCTCGGCTTAACCTTCATGCTTCTTTCCTTGCGGCTGGCACGCGGAACGCCTATGCGTGCCGAGCGCGCTTACTTGTAGCGGTAGACGATGCGGCCGCGGGACAGGTCGTACGGGCTGAGCTCGACCACGACCCGGTCCTCAGGGAGGATTCGGATGTAGTGCTGTCGCATCTTGCCGCTGATGTGGGCGAGGACGAGATGACCGTTGGTCAGCTCCACACGGAAGGAGGCGTTGGGAAGCGCCTCCACGACCGTGCCCTCGACCTCGATGACGCCGTCTTTCTTGGCCATGGACTCCGCTCACGTTGATGGGATTCGTGCGGGCGCGCAAAAACGCCCGACGCACAACTATACGCGAAGGTCGGCGCCTTCTCAACCGGTGCCACCGCTCGCGAACCCCGAGCGCTCCAGGGCTCACTGTACGCGCGGCCGCCCCGTTCGGGGGAGCGGGATGCGCCGCGGCGCGACGGTGCTTCCGGCCTCCGTGGCGGGCGTGCCCGCCCGAGGTGCGCGGTCGCGGAGCTCCGAGGGAAGCCCTGCGGATTCCTGAGCCGAGCCGGCGGCAGCCTGCGCCACCTCGGCCGCGGTCCGCCCGGCCACCCGGCGCACGTCGCTCCAGCGGTGCCGCGCGAGCGTCTCCCGCAGCTCCGTCGATGCGGAGAGGTTGCGGGCGACGGCTTTCACCACCGACCGATCGCGATCGCCGGCCAGCTGCTCGAGGATCGCCGGATTCGCCGCGCGGTTCGACGCCGCGGCAGTCCGGACCGAGGCTCGCGAGTCGTGCGCAAGCGACGCGAGCACGGCCATGGGGCAGTCCACGCGCCGGGCGATCGCCTCCCGCACCTCGGCGTCGCGATGGCGGGCCAGCTGCGCGAACCGGGCGGGCAGCAAATCCGCACCCGAGGCCTCGTGACGCTCGGGAGACTCACGGCGCCCGGGAGAGGCCCCCGATCCCAGGCCCGAGCCCGCCATGAAGGCGCGTGACCATGAGGCGTCGTCCCTCATGTCGCCGCCCACGTCGGGCTCCTCTCGCGCCGGTCAGGGCGACGCTACGGAGGCGAGATGACCGGTCGGTGTCGACGCGCTTGACGAGAGGTGAATGGCGAGCGAAGGACGGGCGATGCAACGCCGCCGATCCCGCGCTACTGCTCGCTGGCGTGGTCCGCGCTGTCGTCCTGGCCCGCTCGGCGATCGCGACGGCGCTGCATGAGTGCGCTCACCACTTGGTAGCCGGCATAGAGGAACAGGACGCCAGCGACGATGGGGATGATGACGGATCGCATGTCGCCGTTCACGACGTTGTTGACCCATCCGATCCAGGGCACCGAGTACCAGACCTCGCCGCGGATCTGGACCTCCATCACGGGTTCGCTGTCCGGTGCGCCGTTCGCGTCGCCCTTCGTCACGAAACGCGGAGCGTCGCCCGCGACGCTGGGTTGGATGATCTCGATCACCCGGTGCGTCACCACCTCGGGCTTGCCGGACTCCAACTGGTACGTGATGACCGAGCCGATGCGGATGTCGTCAGCCTCGACGGGCCTCACGATGACGAGCGTGCCCGGCGGGTAACTGGGCTCCATGGAGCTCGTGATGATCGTGTAGGGCGTCGATCCGGTCACGGCGGGCACGACGACCACGAGGGCCGCCACCAGCGACACCAGGGCGAGCAGCCCCCAGCTGAGGCCCAGGCCGATGTACCCCCACAGACCGCGCTCCCGGGGAGCGTCCTGGGTTGCCGCCTCATCGGTCATGGCATCCTCCTGGCTCGTCACGACATCACCTCCGCGCGCTGCCGACGGCGCACCACCCACCAGGTGACGGTCCCAGCGAGAATGGCCTCGACCACCCATGCCAGCACGAAGTACTCCTGATAGAACCTATCGGTGTTGGGATCGACGCCCGTCGCACCCGCGACCTCAGAGACATCTTCCACGTCGGTCGGCCCGTCGACTACGGGCGGCGCGCTCGGGATGGTGGCTGGCTCCGACGGCCCCGTGAATCCGGGGATGACCACCGCGGGCGGCGCGACCACCCCAGTGCCCGTGCCCCCTGGCACTGAAGCAGGCGGCGCGGCAGGAGTGCCGGAACCGGGGACGGACGGACCGTCGGTCGTGTCCGGCGTCGGGGCCTGCATCGAGCATCCTCCCGGAGCGGGCACATCGTCGCTGGTGAGCGTCAGCACCAGACTGAAGTCCGCATCGGTCACCTGAGCCGTGTCGCCATCGACGTCGGCCATGGCAAGCGCGACGTCGACGCGGGCGGCCTCGCCCTGATCCAGGTGCACGGCGCTCAGGAGCGTGACGCACGGGCTCACCGCCCACAGGCCAACGCGCGGGCCGGAGACGCCGCCCGCATGCGCCTCGACGGACAGCGCATCGAGAAGATCGGCAGAGGCCGAGTTGACGTCGCGGATTGCGACTGCGAGGTGCGCTCCCGAGGGGCCGGTGTTCCGGACCCAGAAGCTGCGCTCGGGCGCGGTGTTGGGCACGATGACAGCACCATCGAACAGACCGCCCGGGTACTGCGCCGAGTAGGTCGCACCGTCCGCCGAGATCGAGATCGGAGGATCGTCCGCCTGCGCGGGCCCGCTCGCGACCACCACTACGCCGAGGGCCAGGCCGAGAGCCCACCTGCCCGCGCGTCCCCATGTCGCCAGACGCATCAGCCCATGCCCGAGAGCGAGCAGGAGTACGAGTACTGGCGATACCAGCGCGGGCCGGACCGGTCTCGTTCCGCGGAGCCCCGCGCCACCCGCGTGCCCGTGTCGCCGCCCGGTCCCACCTCGTAGACCTCGAGCGTCCAGGTCTGGTCGTTCCCGGTAGTGGTCGGCACGTCGATCGTGAGAGTACCCCCGCCCGCAGCCTGAGCGGTGTACGTGCTGCCGTCAAGTCGAGCCTCGTATCGCATGCCTGGGGTCGCGCCGGTCGACGTGATCCGGTAGCTGCCGCCCACCACAGCGCAGCTGATGGTGTCGCCGGTGCCGTCAACCCCCGAGTACATCGTGCGCACGACGAGGTAGCTCTGGTTCGCCGTGCTGTCGCAGTTGGCCATCGTGACAAGACCGTTGGCGGCCCCCTTCACGACGCACTGGCCCGTCGAGGCGCTGACGAGCTGATACCGCGGCCGCGCACTGGACGAGGTGGAGCTCGCCTGGAGCGTCCACTGCTGCGTGAGGCGGCCGCTGACAGCGCCGGCCATGATCACGCGGTTGCCGTCCACCTGCATGACGGGACCGCCGGACCCCTGGTTCGTGCGGATCACGTAGTACCCCGGCTTGCCGGCGACGGCCTCGAAGCGCCAGGCTTGGTTGCGCGTGCCCACGTCCTTGCACTGCCAGCCGCCCACCTGCACTTCGGCGTTGAAGTAGTCGAGGCAGTGAGCGAGGTTGGCGGAGTTCCATCCGTGAATGTAGTACCAGTGAGCGTTGCTCGTGGTCGGGTTGTGCAGCGGGTACAGGTGCTCGGTCGTGAGCGACGCCGTGGCGGAGGCGCTCCCGGAATAGTTGCCGAGCGCGATCGCCGCGTTCACCTGGGGCGTGAAGCTCACCGCACCGCTCGCGGGCCACGTGCCCGTCGCGCGCTGGGAGGTGGTTCGCACACAGTAGGTGCGCGACTGACCGGGGGTGAAGTCGGCGACGAACGAGCCGCCGCTCGCCCAGGTGGCCGCCGCGTTGACGAGCGACGCGGGCGGTGTCGCCGCGGTGCACGCGGCCGTCGCCTGATTCCAGACCGCGAGCGAGAAGTTGCCGCGGTACCCGTCGCCACCGGTCGCGCTGAGGGTGACCGTGACCTGGGCGCTCTGCGTGCTCGAGGTGCTCGTCGAATTCTGGATCGTCACCGTGCCCGTGCTGGTCAGCGACTCGTTGGCGAGCCGGGCGGTCACGGACCCGAAGTTGGCCGTGCTGACGGTCAGATCCGCCGAGGAAGCCGAGGTGGTGACGGTGGCCTGGCTGGTCCAGTACCCCCAGGAGGCCGTCGCTCCGACGAGCACGGCGAAGACGGCCGCGGCCGTGATCAGGGCCGTACGGCGTCGGGATCTCAGATGGGCGATCATGGCGCCACCTGAATGCCGTCGAGCGTGATGGTGAAGGAGCCACTGCTGTTCTCGCTGCCGGCTGGCGCTGCTGCGGGCAACCGCACCTCAAGGCAGACCGTTGCTGTCGCGCCTGCGGCGAGGCTCGGCACGATCGTCGTCGAGACCCCATCGAGAGGTGCGCCGGGGAGAGCGGCTCCCCCGCAAGCGCCGGACGCGGCCCGCAGTTCCCAGGCAGTCGACTCGAGGGTGAACGCACTCACGTCGAGTGGAACCACGCCGGTGTTGTGGAGCACGAACTGCCGCTGGGCGCGGTCCCCCGGCAGCATGGACTGCAGGCCCGTCGCGGGAATCGCCACAGTCTGTGCCGGAGTGCCACCGCCATGGGACACCAGGAGTTCGGCACTGCCGGCGGTGATGGTCGCGGCGTCGCCTGCGGGCGTGGTCGCGTTGAGGTACGCATAGCTGCCGCCCGCAGCCAAGACGGCACCGGAGATCCCCACGACGAGCGCTACGGCGGTCGCCAGCAGACCGCGGGCGCTGGGTGCGCGCACGCGGGTGCGGACGACCGGGTTCAGCCGGCCGGAGTGGATGCTGGATGCCATCGCGTTGCCCTTGCCATCAAGGTCGAGCGGAAGGTGGATGCCCGTGGGCGCAGTGCCGTGCGGGCGAATTCAGGCGAGTGTCGCCGGAGACGTGCGTATCCTTCGCCGGGGTCGGGGCCGCGCAGGTGCGCGGCCCC
>NZ_CAJXJX010000056.1 GCF_913055775.1 uncultured Demequina sp.
GGGCCGCTCTCGACGCGCAACTCCTCGCCCGGACGCATCTCCGGGCGGATCGAGGTCATCACCAGCCCGCTCTCGCGGGTGATGATCGGCCCGCGCGGCGCAGCGGCCTCCCGCACCTGCCGCACGGCTCGCCGCCGCGTCCGTACGCCTCGAGAGAGCGCGAGAAGTAGCCGGACTCGCCGTTGACGTTGACGTAGAGCGCGTCGAAGCTGGTGCCGCCCTGAACGAGGGCGCGCGACATGACCTCGCGACTCGCGTCCAGCAGCGCGCGCGACTGGGCGGCGCTGACGGCGTGCGCCGGCCGTTCGGGATGGACCCGGGCGGCCCACAGCGCCTCGTCCGCGTAGATGTTGCCGATGCCGGACACGAGCGTCTGGTCGAGCAGCACCTGCTTGATGCCGCGCGTGCCCCGACGCCACGCTCGCGTGGCCGCCTCGACGTCCATGGCGGGATCGAGCGCGTCCCTGCCGATGTGCGCGACGGACTCCGGCACCGCCGCCAGCGCCGAGCCCGCTCCCCCAGCCCGGGCATCGGCCGTCTCGACGAGCTCCTCGACGTGGAGGTACCCGAACGTGCGCTGGTCCAGGAAGTCCAGGGTCAGCACTGTGCCGCCGCGGTCGAGGTGGAGCCTTGCGCGGCAATGCGGATGAGGCGCCGGCGCACCGGCGCCCTCGTGCACGCGGAACTGTCCCGACATGCCCAGGTGCGCGGACAGCGCCTCCGCCGGCACCGCATCGGCCATCTGGGGTGGCGTGCCGTGCGCCAGGGGCATCCACAGGAACTTGCCGCGGCGCACCACTGCTTCGATGCGCGCATCGGCGAGCATTGCGGCGAACTGCGCCGGGCCGCCCGGGAGCAGCCGCACGCACGAGTCGCGACGCACGTCGGCCGAGACGATCGTCGCGCCGCTGATGAGCGCGTCCAATCCGGCGCGGACGGTCTCGACCTCGGGGAGCTCGGGCACGAGCGGTGGGCGCGGGGCGGTCAGTCCGCGGCGACCACGGAGGCGGTGATCGCGGCGTAGGCGGCCTCGGCGGCGGCCTGCTCGGCGTGCTTCTTCGCGGTGCCGGTGCCCGTGCCGCGGACCTCGCCATCGACGGTCACCGTCGCGGTGAAGGTGCGCTCATGATCGGGGCCGGTGCCCTCGGCGGCATAGGTGGGCGCGGACAGCCCGCGCTCCGCGCACGCCTCCTGAAGCGAGGTCTTCCAGTCGAGCGCGACGCCCGAGGAGGCCGCCGCCACGAGCGTGGGACCGACCAGCCTGAGGATGACCTCGCGGGAGGTCTCGATCCCGTGGGTGAGGTAGACCGCACCGAAGACCGCCTCGAGCGAGTCGCACAGGATGGAGTCCTTGTCCGCTCCGCCGGTCGCGGTCTCGCCCTTGCCGAGCAGGATGCAGGGGCCCAGATCGAGCTCGCGGGCCACCTTCGCGAGCGCGCGCTGCGACACCGAGGCGGCGCGCATCTTCGCGAGCTCGCCCTCGGGGAGGTCGGGGTGGTCGCGATAGAGCCGATCCGTCACGACGACGCCCAGGACCGAGTCCCCGAGGAACTCGAGGCGCTCGTTGGTGGGCAGGCCCCCCGCCTCGTAGGCGAAGGACCGGTGGGTCAGGGCGAGCACGAGCAATTCGGGGTCGACAACGACACCCAGCCTCGCAGCCAGGGCATCGGCCGCAGCCTGCCCTGGTGTACTCATCTGCTCGCCTCCCGCATCAAGCGGGGCCCGATCAGGCCTCGTGCTCGGTGCGCAGCGCCTCGGCGTACTGGCGGCCGTTGTAGGCGCCGCACGACGGGCACGCGGTGTGCGCGAGCTTCTCAGCCTTGCACTGCGGGCACGCGGTGAGGTTCGCAGCAGTGGTCTTCCACTGGGAGCGGCGGGCTCGCGTGTTCGAACGCGACATCTTGCGCTTGGGAACAGCCACGGCTAACTCTCTTTCTCTTCAGTCAAACTCTGGAGTGCCGACCACCTCGGGTCGATCACGTCGTGGGCGTGGTCCGGATCCTGGTCAAGCCGTGCGCCGCACTGGTCGCACAGGCCCGGGCAGTCCGGACGGCACAGCGGGGTGAACGGCAGCTGGGTGGCCACCGCGTCCCGCACCACCTCTTCGAGATCGACGGTCTCCCCGTCGAATTCGAAGACATCCTCTGGCTCCTCGTCCTCGTCATCCCCCTCGGCAGGCTCGAGAGCGAACAGGCCCTGGACCGGGGCTGCGACCTGAAGCCGCACCTCGTCCAAGCACCGTCCGCACTCGCCCACTGCCTGGGAGGTGGCGGTTCCGGAGACCCAGATCCCCTCCGACACGGACTCGAGACTCACGTCGAGGCTCAGTTCCGCACCTTCCGGGATGCCGATCACATCAGTGCCGAGGACCGCGGGGGCCGGAAAGCTCTCGCTCACCAGTTTCTGCGTGCCTGGACGGCGCGCGATATCCCTTGCGGAGATGCGAAACGGTGAGGACTCGGGACGCTGCGACATTCGCGACTCCCATCCTTCCGGTCCGGGTGGACCCCGGCCCATGCTCGATCGGCAGGACCGGCGCACTACTTTACGCGATGCAGGCCCCTGGACTCAACTTGGCGCGTCGGAACCGACCGTCACGTGCCAGCGAGCGCGCGGCGCACGGCCGCGACGACCCCGGGCGGGACGTACGGGGAGATGTCGCCGCCGTGGCGCGCGACGTCCCGCACCAGCGACGACGCGACGTGGCTCAGCGCATTGTCACCCGTGATGAACACGGTCTCGACACCCGTCAGGGAGCGGTTCATGAGAGCCATCGGACGCTCGTAATCGTAGTCGGACCCTCCCCGCAGGCCCTTGACGATGGCGGTCGCGCCCAGGCTCGAGCAGAAGTCGACCAGCAGGCCGTCCACGAGCTCGACGCTCACACCGGCGAGGTGCTCCGTGGCGTCGCGCGCGAGCTCCACGCGCGCGTGGGCGTCGAGCAGCGGCGTCTTGGTCGAGTTGTGCGCGACGCCGATGATGACGCGGTCGAACAGCGTCCGTGCACGCGTCGCGATGTCGACGTGCCCCAGCGTGACGGGATCGAAGCTGCCGGGCAGGACCGCGATGCTCATGGCCCGACGCTACCGGATCGCGACGCCGATGCGCCGGGTCAGCGCGCGACGGCCCAGTGCAGCCGCGTCTCGCCGTAGTCCTTGTGACGCAACCCCTCGATGCCGTCCGGCCAGGGCGCATCGCCGGCCCGCGCCGACCACTCCAGGACCACCGGAGCGCCGGGCGCGAGGCGCGGCGCCAGCGCGGCGAGCACCGCCGCCAGGTCCTCGCGGGCGATGTCGTACGGCGGGTCCAGGAGCGCAAGGTCCCACGTGTCCGTCGCACGCCCCAGATACGGCAGCACCTTCTCCCGCACCAGCCGCGTGCAGGACCCGACTCCCAGGTCCCGGACGCTTCCCTGCAGCACGCGCGCCGCCGAGGACGCGGACTCGACGAACGTCGCGTGCGCCGCCCCGCGGCTCAGCGCCTCAATCCCCAGGGCACCCGATCCCGCGTACAGGTCCACCACCCGCGCGTCCCGCAGTGCGTCCTCGTGGTCGAGCCGCGAGAACAGCGCCTCGCGCACGCGATCGGTGGTGGGCCGGGTGCCGCGCGGCGGCACAGCGATGCGGCGTCCGCCCAGGCTGCCGGCGATGATGCGGGTCACAGCGGTGAGCCTACGCCGGGGTCACGCGAAGCCGTAGACGCAGGTGGTCGTCTGGAACGTGTCTGGCCCCTGAAGGGCAGCCGCGGTCCCGGAGGTGAAGCGATACTCCGTGCCGTTCGGCGGCGCCAGCTGATCGACGGTGAAGATGAATCCGCCGCCGTTCGCGAAATCCGTGTAGGTGTAGGTGAGGCCCTGCGCTGCCAGCTCGTCGAGCAGCGGCTGCAGGTCGACCACCGCGGTCCAGCCGTGGAAGAACGGATCGACGGCGGGGTCCAGTTGACCGGCGATCGTCAGCGTCGTGCACACGCCGTCTCCGGCGGCGTTGAGCGTTGGCGGCGTCGCCGTGACCGTGTACCAGGACGGATCCCCGGGAACAGGGGGAGGCGTGCTGTACGCACAGATCTGCACCAGACCCGTCTGTCCGGCGACTATCGGCGAGTTGTTCGACGTCTGGTCGAACGAGCCACTGGTATTGGAATTGCCAACGATCGTCACCGGAGCGCTGCCGGGGTTCGAAATCGAGCCGCCGTTGATGACCTGGATACCGGTGGGGGCCACACCGTTCCAGGGCCGCACGCTGGGGTCGACGGTCAGCACCCACGAGATCGGTGACGTCGAGTTCGTGGTCACGTACACGTCGGCGCACACCTGGGTAGGCCCGATCACGTTCCAGTCGATATCGAAGATCACGGTGTCATCCGTCCCAGGATCGATTCCCCCGCCGCCCCCGCCCCCGGAGTCGCTCCAACTGCCTGCGCTGACGACTGCGGTCTCCCACACGTCGTCGGTCCAAGCCGCGTGTGTCAGTGTCGGGATGGCGGCGAGGGCGAGCACGCTCACGCCCACGCCCACCAGCGCCGCCCGCAGTCGAGACCTCACGGCGCACTCTCCTGGCCCGCGCGCCCGCGCCGGCGCGCAGCGACGGACACTGCGAAGACGCCCGATCCCACTGCGGCTGCCGCGAGCGCGATCGTGACCCACGGGACGGAGCCGCCCGTCTGCGACAGCACTCCGTCGTCCGCAGCCAGCGTGATCACGCCCAGCGCACGACCGTCGCCGGCAACCAGCGGCGCCAGGCTCGCCTCGACCACGAGCCGGTAGTCGCCGGGCGGCACCTGGTCGCCCACACGAGGCGGCTCGACATCGATGCACGACGCGGCGCCGCAGAGCTCGATATCCCAATCCAGGTCCTGAGCGAGCCCGTCCAAGATCACCCACTGGGAGCGCACTACGGTCGCGGGCGCCGGCACCGCGACATCGATACTCCTGCTCACCGCGGTGCCGGGCGTCACCGTGCCGAGATCGAGGTCGACGGTGATGCCGCTCGCGGCCTCCGTGGTCTCGACCTGTCCCGCGACGGCCGCTCCCGAAGCCAACGCGACGGCCATGAGTGCACCCGGGAGCCAGGACCTCGCGCGCCTCATGGTGAACCTCCGCGATCCGCACCGACGGCGCGATCGGGGTGACCGCTCTCCGACGCGGCCGCGCCGCTCGGCGCCGTGTCGCTGTCGGGATCCCGGAGGAGGGACAGGCCGAGGAGCGCGCCGATCCCGATGAGCGCGGGGATCACCACGCTGCGCCGGCTGACATCCGCCACGAACTCCCCGACGCTCGGAAGGACCCACAGGGGCGTCCACGCGGCGTCGGTCACCAGGTAGGGCTCCGGATCGGCGACCGTGTTGGCATCGCCTTGCATGGTGACGCTCCACGCGTCCCCGACGGGCTCCACGGACACGATCCGATGAGTGACGAGACCGTCAGTGATGCTCGAGTGCAGCGTCGCGACATCACCCGGTGCCAGTTCGCTGCCATCCCGTGGGGTCGAGATGATGAGGGATCCGGTCTCGATCGCGGGCTCCATGGAGCCCGACACCACAATGAGCGGCTTGATCCACCCGAGCCACGTGGCAACCCAGACGGCGCACGTGAGCACGCCGACGGCGGCGGCCACCCAGAGGGCGCCGCCGCCGACCGCGCGCAGAACGCGGATCATGCTCGCACGACGGTGATCGGTCAGCTGGCGGTACCGACCACCACGACCGTGACGCCACCGGTCAGGCCGATGTAGTCCACGGGCCAGTCGTCCGGGGTGGTGATCTGCACGTCGAACGAGGTCTCGTCACCAGGAGCCAAGGTCGTCGCACCGAGCGCACCCACGGTCACCGTCGGGGGCGTGGCGCCGCCGAAGATGGCACCGGTCGGCGTCGCGAGCGGCGAGCTGAGGTCGATGTCGGTGGTGCCGTCGTTGTACAGGTAGAGCGTGACAGTCTCGTCCGCGTCCGGGACCAGGTCCTCAAACGTGCCAGCGGGGATCTGAATCACCACGTCGTCGGACGGGTCCCCCTCAAGGAGGTCCGTGGCGGCGTCGCCGACGTCCTCATAGGGACCTCCGGAGACGAGCCCACCCTGGAGGTCGAACTCGGCGCCAGAGACGTCCGCGGAGAACCAGACGTCATCGGTCCATGCGGCCGTCGTCACGGCGGCGCCGATGCCTGCCACCGCGACACCTGCGAGAATGAGCCGTACGCGCTTGCGCCTGCGCACGGAAGTGTCCTGATCCGACATGGAGAGTCCTTTCGCCATCGTGGCGGCGTCGTGCCGCAGAGCCATGATATTCGTGGCACCGCGACCCTCCAACCTCGCTGGCGTGTCGCCTGGTGGTCACTCCGCGATGCGACGCATGACCTCTAGGCACGCGCGGCCGTTGTGATACGGGCACTTCCAGGGCCCGATGCGACAGCTCGACTCGTGTTCGGTCAAGGGCCGACGATCCCGGTCGAGCTGCGCCCACCACTCGCCGCGCTCGTGGTCCACCACGTGAGCGTCGAGGAACTCCCACGCGCCCAGCGCCGCAGCGAGGTCCTCGCCGCGGTGGCCGACCTGGAACGCGTTGAGCCATCCCACGACCCCCTCGGCCTGCGGCCACCAGTGCTTCTCGGGAGCCGTGACGCCGCGCGGGTCGCCCTCGTACATCACGCCGCCGTCGTCGTCGAGGCCGTGCTCGCGCACCGCGGCGGCGAGGTCCAGCGCCGCCGCGCGGGTGCGCATCTCCAGGTCCGCCGAGCCCAGGCCTGCCCGATCGAGCGCTTCGTACGCCTCCCACAGCAGCCAGCTGCCTTCGATGTCGTGGCCGTAGCTGATGGTGTCGACGTGCGAGGTCCACTCGCGGTCGAAGAACAGGGCGCTGTAGGCCCAGGGGTCGTGCCTCACGATGTGCTCGAGGTTGGCGTCGAGCAGCGCCGCCAGCGCCTCGCCGACCCGCGCGTCGCCGGTCACGTCGAGCAGCGTGGAGTACGCCTCGAGCACGTGCAGATTCGTGTTCATCGACTTGGGCACATTCATGTCCTTGTCGGACAGCGACATGTCCTCGAGCGCGCTCCAGTCTCGCGCGTGCGCCTCCCAGTAGCCGCCCCACTCGCGGTCGCGAGAGTGCTCCTCGAGCAACGAGAACAGTCGCATCGCCCGGTCGAGAGCCTCGGTGTCGCCGGTGGCCCTCGACCACGCCGCGAGCCCGTAGATGGTGAAGGCCTGGGCGTAGACCTGCTTGCGGTCGGACAGGTGCGCGCCCGCGGCGTCGAGCGACCACACCACCCCGCCATGCTCGGCGTCCCAGAACGGTCCGGTCACGAGCGCCAGCGCCGTCCGCGCCGATTCAAGCCAGCGTGCTGACTCACCGCCCGCATCGGCCCGCGCCGCCTCCGCGAAGGTCCACAGGATCCGCGACGCCAGCACCGCATGCCGCGGCGTCGCGGGATCCACGGAGAGGTCATCGCGCACGGTGCCCACCAGCCAGCCATCGGCGTCGAAGGCGCGCTGTTCCCAGAACGGCAGGATGCCTTCGATCAGTTCGCGCTCAGCGCGGGAACGCAGGTCGGCGAGGGCGGCGGTGGGCTCGAGCGCGTCAGGCATGCCTTCACCGTACCGCCGCGAGCCGAAACGTTTCGCATCGGCGCTTGCAGGCGACGTGGTGAGACCGGCCGCGCGGGCGAGCCGCGTCAGTCGCGTCGATGCACCACGTGCGCCGACACCTGGTCGCGCGGCATCACGAGCATGGTGTCGATGTTGACGCGCGGCGGCAGTGAAGCGATCCACCGGACGGTCTCCGCGATGTCCTCGGCGGTGAGCGCATCCATGCCCGCGTAGAGGTCGGCAGCTCGCTGCTCGTCGCCGCCGAAGCGGACCACGGAGAACTCCGTCTCGACCATGCCGGGGTCGATCTCCGAGACGCGCACGGGCTGACCGCCGAGCTCGATGCGCAGCACCCGCGTCATCGCCGCGACGGCGTGCTTGGCGGCGTTGTAGCCCGCACCTCCTCGGTAGGGCTCCCGAGCGGCGATCGAGCCGATGTTCACCACGATCCCGTCGCCCGATGCGAGGATCGCCGGCAGCAGCTCACGGGTCATGCGCAGCGTGCCCATGACGTTCATCTCGAACATGCGCAGCCACTCGGCGTCGTCAGCCTCGGCGATCGACGTCGTGCCCAGCGCCCCGCCGGCGTTGTTGACCAGCAGGTCGCAGCGCGACACCTGAGCGGCGAACGACGCCACCGACTCGGGGTCCGTCACATCGACGTAGTGCGCCTCTCCGCCGAGCTCATCCGCGAGCGCCTCGAGCCGCTCGACGCGACGCGCACCCAGCACCACATGCCAGCCGTCGGCGGCGAGAGCTCGCGCCGTCGCGGCACCGATCCCGCTGCTGGCTCCGGTGACGACTGCGGTGCGCTGGGACATGCTCTCTCCTTCAGTGGCGGGGGCGCCGTCCCTGCGACGGGACGGCGGACAGAGCCCCATCTTGGCGCTTGCGGAACGGTCGCGACAACTCCGGATCGCCGCGCGCTCGCGTGAGCCCCGCGTGCGAAACCACGCCGTGTGTCAGGTGTTACATGGCGGAAACCGCAGGCGCCTAGTCTCGGGTTCTCACCCCAAGGAGACCCCATGGCTGACCTGACTGTCGGATACGCGGCGATGCTCGAGCAGTTCGCGCCCATGGAGGCAGTCGAGCTGAGCGAGTACGCCGAGTCCCGCGGCTTCAGCGGCGTCATGGCGGCCGACCACTTCCAGCCGTGGGTTCCGCAGCAGGGACAGTCGGCCTTCGTGTGGAACGTGCTGAGCGCCGTGGGGCTGCGCACGACCGGGGACCTGGGACCGGGCGTCACGGCACCCACGTTCCGGTGGCACCCGGCCATGGTGGCGCAGGCCAGCGCCACGCTCGCGGCGATGTACCCGGGCCGGCACTGGCTGGGCCTGGGCTCAGGCGAGGCGCTCAACGAGCACATCGTGGGCCAGTACTGGCCGGAGGCGCCCGAGCGCATCAACCGCATGTTCGAGGCCATCGAGATCATCCGCAAGCTGTTCGAGGGCTCGCTCGCCGGCAAGGACGTCAAGCACACGGGCACGTACTACAAGCTCGAGTCGACGCGGCTGTGGACCATGCCCGAACAGCCGCCGGAGATCCTCGTCGCGACCGCGGGGCCGGTGACGGCGCGGCGCGCGGGCAAGGCCGCCGATGGACTCATCACCGTCGGAGCGCCGGTCGACAGGATCGCGTACCTGTTCCAGCGCTTCGAGCTGGGTGCGCGCGATGCCGGCAAGGACCCGGACACGATGCCGAAGGTGCTCCAGCTGCACATGTCGTGGGCCCCCACGTACGAGGAGGCCCTCGGCAACGCGATGACGGAGTGGCCCAACGGCGGCATGAAGTTCCCCAAGGGCGACATCCGCTCGCCGTTCGAGCTCGAGCAGATGGCGAAGCTGGTGCGGCCCGAGGACTTCGAGGGCCGCATGGTCATCAGCGAGGACCCCGACGTCCACCGCGCCCACATCCAGCAGTACGTCGACCTGGGATTCGACCGCATCTACCTGCACAACGTGGGCCGCAACCAGCGGGAGTGGATCGACGAGTTCTCGTCCTCGGTGCTGCCGCACCTATCCCGCTGAGACCGTGGGCGCGCGGGTCCGATGGACAGCCTGAGCATCTGGGCCGTGGACGGTCTGCCCGAGATCCACGAGGGAAACGACCTCGCCGCCCTGGTGCACGAAGCGTGCGCCGCTCACCCCCATGGCCTTGCGGAGGGCGACGTGCTCGTGATCGCGAGCAAGGTCGTCTCCAAGGCGGAGGGGCGCATGCGTCCGGCCGCCGATCGCGAGGAGGCGATCACTGAGGAGGCCGTGCGCGTGGTGGCGAGCCGCGAGGGCGCTCACGGCACCACGCGCATCGTGGAGACCCGCCACGGCTTCGTCATGGCCGCGGCCGGCGTGGACGCGTCCAACGTGCCCAACGGCCACATCCTGCTGCTGCCGCTCGACCCTGACGCCTCCGCTCGCGCCATCGCCGCGCGGGTCCATGAGCTCGCAGGCGTGCGCGTGGGGGTGGTCCTCACGGACACCTTCGGACGCCCCTGGAGGGACGGGCAGACGGACTTGGCGATCGGCGCTGCCCACGTGACCGTGCTCGCCGACCATCGCGGCACGGCCGATGCGCACGGCAGAGACCTGCAGGTGTCGGTGACCGCGGTGGCGGACGAGGTCGCTGCGGCGGCGGACCTGGTCAAGGGCAAGGCCTCGCAGCTCCCCGTGGCGGTGGTGCGCGGACTGGCTGACGTCAGCGACGAGCCCGGACCGGGTGTGCGCTCTCTCGTGCGCGGCGCCGACCGCGACCTGTTCCGGTGGGGAGCGCGCGAGGCCTACGAGCGCGGGTCCCGCGGCGACGAGCTGTAGCCCGCGCCGCCCAGGTGGCCGTCGAGCGCGATCACCGCTCGTCCGTCGTCGGGGTGGCTGAGCACGGACGTCGCGACGCCGAAGACGCGCGCGATGGTCGCGCTTGACAGCGCCTCGCGCGGAGGGCCGATGCGGTGAAGGCCTCCGCCGTCCAGGACGGCGACCGCGTCGCAGTAGCGAGCGGCGTGGTTGAGATCGTGCAGGGCCGCCACGACCGTGATCCCCAGCCCGGCCACGCACTCGAGGGTGGCGAGCTGCGCGGAGACGTCGAGGTGATTCGTGGGCTCGTCCAGCAGCAGCACCCGCGGACGCTGCGCGAGGGCACGCGCGATGCCTACCCGCTGTCGCTCGCCTCCCGACAGCCGCCCCCACGACCGTCCCGCGAGGTGCGCGGCGCCCGCGGCACTCAGCGCCCCGGCGACCGCATCGGCCTGCTGCGCGCGGCTCCAGGCGCGCCCGCGGTGCGGGAACGTTCCCAGTCCCACGACCTCGTCGACCGTCATCGCGATGTCGTTCGCGCTGTGCTGCTCCATCCACGCGACCATGCGCGCGATGTCGCGGCGGCCGAGCGCCGCGAGGTCGCTGCCTCCCAGCCGGACGGTTCCCGTGGCTGCAGGAAGGATGCCGGCGATCGCGGCCAGCAGAGTGGACTTGCCGGCACCGTTGGGGCCTACCAGCCCCAGCACCGTGCCCGCGGGGACCTCGAGCGAGACACCGTCGAGCACTCGGCGGCCCGAGCGCTCCACGCTCAGGGCATCGACGCGCACCGCGACGCCGGTCACGAGGCTCTCCGACGGCGCGCGCGCACGAGCACGATCACGAACGCAGGCACGCCGATCACGGCGGTGACGACGCCCACGGGAAGCTCGCGCGGATCGACGATGGTGCGCGCGAGGGTATCCGCCCATACGAGGAACACGGCGCCGCCCAGGGCTGCTGCAGGCACCAGCCGACGGTGGATGCCCCCGGTGAGGCCGCGCACCAGATGCGGCAGGATCAGCCCCACGAAGCCGATCGCGCCCGAGGCGGAGACCATCGCTCCGGTCAGCAGCGAGACCGCGACGAACAGCGCCAGCCGGGTCGCGCGCACCGAGAACCCCAGGGCCTGCGCAGCGGTGTCCCCGAGCGCGAAGGCGTCGAGCCGCGACGCCCACGCGACCACGAGCGGGAGAACAACCGCGAGCGCCGCAGCCGCGACCACGACCGTGGTCCACGTCGATCCCGCGAGGGATCCCAGCAGCCACGCGAGCACCTGGCGGTAGGAGTCTCCCTGGGCGGTGAGGAAGATCACGAGCGACGTGAGGGCAGCGAAGAACTGGGAGACTGCGAGGCCGGCCAGCACCACCGTGGCCGGTCCGATCGCCCCTGCCGCACGGGCGATGGCCAGCGATGCCGCGAGCGCGAGCAGCGCCCCGGCGAAGGCCGCCGCTGGCAGCGCCACCGACAGGGCGACCGCGCTGCCGAGCCCCAGCAGCAGCACCCCGACGGCGCCGAGCGAGGCCCCGGACGACAGCCCCAGCAGGTACGGGTCGGCCAGCGGATTGCGCGTCAGCGCCTGCATCACGACGCCCGCGATGGCGAGCCCCGCGCCCACCGCCGCCGCCGTGAGCACGCGAGGCACCCGGATCTCCCACACGATCGCGTCTGTCAGAGCGCTCACGTCTGCGGCCGCGAGACCGAGGTGATCGGCGACCACCTGCCACACGGTGCCGAGGCTCAGCCCAGCCACGCCGATGCTCGCTGCGGCGGCCAGCGAGGCGATGAGGGCGAGCGCCAGCACGGCGCTGAGCCCCCACGCGGAGCGAGCGGTCGCGGCCACGGCTCAGTCCTGGACCGTGATTCCGGCGAGCTGATCGACGATGTCCGCGACCGCGCTCACGCTGCGCACGCCCGCCTCGCTCGCGGCGAACGGGACCACCACGTAGCGGCCCTGCCGGACTGCACTCAGCTGAGCCGTCGCCGGGTTGTCCTGGAGCACTTCGATCTTGTTCTCCGCCGTGTTCCACGCGGCGTCCACCAGCACGATCACGTCGGGGTCCTCGGCGGCGACCGCCTCCCAGCTCACCGACGTCCAGGTGTCCTCGACATCGCCCACGATGTTGCTGAGCCCGGCTGCGCCCATGATCATCTGCGGCGCGCCAATTCCCGCTCCCACGTACGGCGTGTCCGACCCGGAGGAGTACCACAGTGCCGTCAGCCCTCGCTCGTCGGGCGCGATCGAGGCGAGCCGGGCCTCGAGGTCCGCGGCCAGAGCGTCCGCTGGTGCGACGGCCCCGAACACGTCGCCGGCCTCGCGGATGTGGTCCATCAGCACAGCGAAGGTCATGGGGTGCGGCTGGTAGTCCGCCTCCTTGCAGGCGGAGGGCGCGACGTACGTGAGGACCCCGAGCTCCTCGAGCCGCGAGCGCTCCCCCGCCCCATCGACCGACAGGTTCGACTCCCACCCCGCGAAGATCGCATCCGGCTCGAGGGCGAGCACGGCCTCCTGGCCCGGCAGGCCGTCGCTGATGACGCTCACCGCGCCGCCGTCGCCTCCCGCACCTGTCTCGAGAGGGCCGTCGAGGAACGCCGCGCCCACGACCCGGTCCTCGAGGCCGAGCGCAAGGAGAAGCTCGGCCGCGCTGGACTTGATGGCGACGATGCGCTCCGGGCTGGTGCCGGTGACCACCGGAGTCCCGCAGTTGTCGATGGTCGCCGGCGCCACGGCCGCCGTCGCGGCGACCTCGGGCGAGGCGCTCGGCACCGCGCTGCCGCCGACGGCATCGGCGGGATCCGCATCGCCGGGGGCCGCACACGCGGCCAGGAACAGAGCCGATGCGGCAGCGAGGGAGGGACGAAGGCGAGACATGGGAGGCTCCTGGTGCGCAGGGGTGGGCGACGTGTGACGTGACTGTCGAACCTGCCGCCAGACCCGGCGGCGTGCACCATGCCATGACCGGCTCGGGGCTCGCAGCGCTCACGCTAGCGGGTGCGTGTTGCGGCGGCGTTTCGAGCGCCTGCGTCAGGCGGTCGCCTCGACGAGGGTCGCGGCGACGTCCGGTATCGAATCGCGCAGCATGCCGATGCTGACGCGCACATGGTCGCCGGTGTCGGGACCGCCCGCCGTCCGTGGCCCGGCGGCGTCGAACGCACTGCCGAGGCTCACGCGGATGCCGTGCGCCGCGAGTCGGACCTGGGCGCGCCGCTCGTCCGCCACGGGAAGCCAGGTGTTGAGACCGTCCGCCGGGCGCATCGGCTCCCCGAGATCGCTCAGGGCGCCGGCCAGTTCGCGTTGGCGCACGTAGTACTCGTGGCGCGCCCGTGCCACCTGCCGGCGCGGCTCCTCGTGCGTGAGCATGTCCAGCACCACCCCCTGCACCAGGCGCGACGTCCATCCCGGACCCAGCACACGGTGAGCGACCACGGCGTCCACCAGAGCCTCGGGCGCGGACAGCGCCGCGATCCGCAGGTCCGGGCCGTGCGACTTGGACAGTCCGAGGATCCGCGCCGTGCGCGCCGGGACGTGGGAGCCCAGGCTCACGGGGCTCGCGGCGGCGATCGCCCCCGAGTGGTCGTCCTCGATCACCACCGTGTCGCGCGCATCGGGGTGCTTCGCCACGATCGCGGCGAGCTCGCTCGCGCGCTCGGCCGTCATCGACGCTCCCGTCGGGTTCTGCGCCCGCGGCTGGAGCACGACGGCGCACGGCCGCGACCCGAGCGCGGCGCGCAGCGCGTCGGGCCTGATGCCGTGCTCGTCGATCTCGGCCGGCACGGCCTCGAGGTGCATGTGGGACAGCAGGTCCAGGAGCAGCGGGAATCCGGGGTTCTCGACCACCACCCGGTCGCCGAATCGCGACACCTCGGCCAGCACCCTCTGGACACCGTCCATCGCACCATCCACGACGGTGAGCGCGGGCGGAGCGTACGGCCACAGGTCGCGCAGCACCGGCACGAGCTCCGGCAGCAGCGGCGGCTGCAGGTAGCTGGAGACCGTCGCACGGGCGGGCGCCGTCCGCTCGAGGCTGGGCCGGATGTCGGGGAGCAGCAGCGGGTCGGGAAGACCGGCGGCGAGGTCCAGCCTGACGGCCACGGGCTCGGAGCCCGATGCGCGTGCGGCGAGGCCTCGCGAGCGCCCGGTCAGCCTCGGCGTGGGCGGTTCGAGCACCACGGTGCCGGCGCGCCCCCGGGCCTGGACCAGGCCGGCCCCGTGCAGCGCCTGCCACGCGTGCGAGACCGTCGCGGGGCTCACGCCCAGCCGCGCACCGATCTGCCGCACCGTCGGCAGCCGCGTTCCCGGGGGTATCTGGCCCGTCCTGATGAGCATCGAGATGGCTGCGGCGATGCCGCGCGGAGTCGGTTCGTCGATCTCCGCCGCGATGCGCTCGATGACCATGGGGCGCTCCTGAGCGTTTTGAGCCGAATTCGTTCCCTCGCCGTAACCGCGACGACACGAGAGGTAACGGGGGGGAAATGTTTAGGTCTCAGAATATCAAAACATCACCCACTCCCCCGGGACGCATCACCGACCCAGATCAGGAGAGACCCATGACTGTCATCCGCGCGGCCATCACCCAGACCACCTGGACCGGCGACAAGGAATCGATGCTCGACAAGCACGAGCAGTTCGCCCGGGACGCAGCCGCCCAGGGCGCTCAGGTGATCTGCTTCCAGGAGCTCTTCTACGGCCCGTACTTCGGGATCACCCAGGACAAGAAGTACTACCGCTACGCCGAGCCGGCCGACGGGCCCATCGTGCAGCGCTTCGCCGCGCTCGCGAAGGAGCTGTCGATGGTCATGGTGCTGCCCATCTACGAGGAGGAGCAGACCGGCGTCTACTACAACACCGCCGTCGTGGTCGATGCCGACGGCACCATCCTGGGCAAGTACCGCAAGAACCACATCCCTCACGTCGAGAAGTTCTGGGAGAAGTTCTACTTCCGTCCCGGAAACATGGGCTACCCCGTGTTCGACACTGCGGTCGGCAAGGTGGGCGTGATCATCTGCTACGACCGCCACTTCCCCGAGGCCTGGCGCGAGCTCGGGATGAACGGCGCCCACCTGGCCTTCAACCCGAATGCGACCAAGCCGGGCCTGTCCAACCGCCTGTGGGAGGTCGAGCAGCCCGCGGCCGCCGTCGCGAACGGGTACTTCGTGCTCGCGCCCAACCGGGTGGGCCTCGAGGACAACGAGTACGGGGACGAGGCCGTGAACTTCTACGGCACGTCGCAGATCGTCGACCCGCGCGGCAACTACGTGGGCGACCTGGGCTCCGGCGAGACCGAGGAACTCATGATTCGCGACCTCGAGATGGATCTGGTCCAGCAGATGCGCGACGACTGGCAGTTCTATCGCGATCGCCGGCCGGACACCTACGACGAGATCACCGCACCGTAAGGGCCCAGGGAGCAGCCATGAGCACCACACTGATCAAGGGCGGCACCGTCGTCTCCTCCACCGGCCGCCTCGCCGCGGACGTCCTGGTCGACGGCGAGCGCATCGTCGCGGTCCTCGAGCCCGGCTCGACCGCGCTGGGCCACGACCTCGCGTCGACCGTCGCCACCGTGATCGACGCGACCGGCAAGTACGTGATCCCGGGCGGGATCGACGCCCACACCCACATGCAGCTGCCGTTCGGCGGCACCTTCGCGTCGGACACCTTCGAGACCGGCACCGCAGCGGCTGCGTGGGGCGGCACCACCAGCATCATCGACTTCGCGGTCCAGAAGTACGGCGAGAAGGTCCAGGACGGGCTCGCCCACTGGCACGAGCTCGCCGCCGGCAACTGCCACGTCGACTACGGCTTCCATCAGATCATCGGCGGCGTCGACGGGGACTCCCTCGCCGCGATGCCGGGCCTGATCGACGAGGGCATCACGAGCTTCAAGATGTTCATGGCCTACCCCGGTGTGTTCTATTCGGACGACGCCCAGATCCTCAAGGCGATGCAGATCTCCGCAGACACCGGCCTGATGACGATGATGCACGCGGAGAACGGTCCCGTCATCGATGTCCTCGCGGAGCAGCTCGTCAAGCAGGGCAAGATCGAGCCGTACTACCACGGCATCGCCCGCGCCTGGCAGGCCGAGGAGGAGGCCACTCACCGCGCCATCATGCTGTCGCACCTCACGGGCGCGCCGCTGTACGTGGTGCACGTGTCCGCCAAGCAGGCCGTCGCGCAGCTCGCGACCGCCCGCGACAACGGCCAGAACGTGTTCGGCGAGACGTGCCCGCAGTACCTGTACATGTCGCTCGAGGAGCAGCTCGGCGCCATGAGCGACGAGTGGGGGGCGTTCGAGGGCGCCAAGTACGTGTGCTCGACCCCCCTGCGCTCGCGCGCCGAGGGCCACCAGGACCACATGTGGCAG